>CAYHJO010000046.1:18290-22920 GCA_964356715.1 uncultured Turneriella sp.
CAGAAATTCAGCCGCGTCGCGGTAGTAGAGAACCCAATCCATCCAGTATTCCATGTAAACCCGGGTGGGATTATTGACGTGGAAGTTTCCGAGCATCAGAACGCCGCCGGGTTCGAGAAGCTCGTAAAGAGTCTTAGTCAGCGCCGCGGCAATTCGGTCGGTAAGATAATCATAGAGCCCCAGCGAATAGATGAAGTTCGCACGGCCGATTCTGTCCTCCAGATCATCGTAGCGAATCAGGGTTCTTACCGATTCATTCAGGAGCTTAAAATCCGCTTTTGTATGCAGCTCGCGCTCGCGTCGGTGGATGCTATTCGCAGCCGCAGCCAGGGCATCGGGATCCTGGTCAAGCAGCGTGAACTGCAATTCGCGGCTTTTTTGCGGAGAATCCAGGATGTCTTCGATTTCGCAAAACGGCCCGCAGGCAATCGATACAATATGCGTCTTGCGACCCGGCGGGACGAGTCTGGCGGCATGGGCGAGTTCTGTACAAATCATTCTGCGCCGGCTGCGCACGGCTTTGGCGGCGACGGTTTCGATCGGATGCTTATGCATCAATTTCGAAAAAATTGAATTTCCGACATAGTTATTTTCATAGACCATGGCAATCGTAAGGAAATCCCCTGCGTATCCCTGCGGTTTCAGATTTGTGCGCGTCAAAAAATCCGAAATGGCAATGAATGGCCAGATCTGCCGGCGAAAATAATATCCGTGCGCCTGATTCTCATCGGCGGAAAAATTCGCCACCAGTTCGGCGAGTCTCTCAAGACGCTCGTCAAAGAAACGCCGGAATCCCGGCCCCTCTTTTTCAATCACAATCGATTGTATGAGACGATAGACCTCGGGGGGTTCTACGCAATACTCTCTGTCCAACTGGTCAAAAAAACTCTGGTACGCGTTGAGATCGTAGATCAGACTCGCAGTATAGGCGATAAAACTCTGCCGTACTTTGCTTTTTTGAGTCAGGATTACGGGCAGTTTCTGAAAATGCGTCGCGAGGTTCGATACCGACCCGTTGAGCATGATGTCATTGAAGTTATAGACGTCGTCGGTAAACAACAGCTTACCGTCAAATGACGGATTGCTATTGGAAGAATTAAAAAGACATTTGCCGAGTTTAAGTTCTTTCTGATCAATGATCAGCGTCAGGCTTTCAAAATTCCTGCCCGAATGTGGACGGTGGCCGTTGAGATATTTTACGAACATGGAGCTTTTGCTGGCGAAGGCGACATGCACCCCGATGGATCCTTCTTCTTCGCGCAGTCTTGCGTCGTAAACATACCCCAATTCGGCCATTGGCTGATCCTTATTTTCCTATCAGATTAAAGTTGCGGTTTTTGCCCCGGAATATTTCGAGCGCGGAAAAATTGAGCTCCTGCCATCGCAGTCGGCTGTCGTAGGTTATCGAAAAGCTGGAGTTGGTATTCGCCGCGTCTTCGAGCATCCGCAGAATCGGTGTGATCGTGGATGAATTCATATATTCGAGTTTACGGAAATCCATATTGATGGGTTTCACAAATCCATTGGCGAGGCGGTTGATTTCGTCCAGAATCGGCTGGATGAAAATTTTCGGTTCGCGCGCAGTGCTGCGACCCAGCCACAACACTTCGATGACGTCATCTTTTTCCGTGACCAAAATCGTCAGCTCTTCATTAGAATAGGTTTTACTGTAACTCACGGTTAGCTCCTTGCAGCTGGTAGACGGCCGAGACAGCTACCTGATCTGCCCGATTGATAAAAAAATCCAGTATTCCCTGCCCCTCGTAGGCGATGCGTACAAGGCCAAGGCCGCTCTCGTCGCTTTTGCTCGTCGAAACCTGTTTGAGGCGCTCGATATAAGCCTGAAACGGCGTCTGGAACCCCCGTATCCACTGGATGGTCCTGTCGAGATTTTTCCAGTGCGCGTTTTCCTCGCGGTCGATCTTGTTTTCCACCTCAACGGTAATTTTGCGATCCGCGACATCGATGGAAAAGCGTATCGTATCGTTCGGCTGGAAATTGCCATATTTGATCGCATTCTCCGCCAGCTCGCTGGCGATCATGACGACCGCGTCGGTATCATCCTCTTCCAGATGATGGTCGGCCAGAAATGCCTTTGTACTCCTGCGCACCGTATCAATCCGCTCCCATTCAGGAATTACATTTAAGCTCAAATGTCCTGTTGTTTTCATGTTGTATCCGCCGCACGTATAGAGTATTTTTTCTTCGCCTGCATCAGCGGGAACTCCCGCGGAGAAACATAATAATTGCACAGACTGCCGACTTTTTCTCTGTCTTTCACAGCGACGCCGCGCGCGAGTACGGTTATCCCTGATTCGTTCATGCGCGAGCGGAATTTTTCAGCGTGCCCGGAATTGAGATCGCCTGATGCGGCGAAACTGATGAAATGGAATGGCATTTCGGCCAGCGTGTGGTAAGAACCCGGCAGCGCCTCGAGATTCAGGCAGAAGCGCATGCCCGCCGCCCGCAGGTGTTTCAGCACCTCGATATTTTGCGGCCGGCTGAAAGCGGCTTCTTCGATCTCAAAAATGAGGTCAAGGCCCGCCTCGGTATACTGTTCCGAGGCCATACTGACAAGCGCCGGCCAATCCCGGATCAGCAGGAGTCGCCGGTTGAGAGAGAAAATGACAAAATCGTTTTTCCTGGCGGCAGCCGAACCACGAATTCTGTTCAGTGCCTTTTCGAGCACCTTGAGCGTAACGGGCACGATGAGGCCTGAGTCTTCCGCTGCATCGCGATATTCCGAAAACGGAATCGAGCCATGCACCGGGTGGTTCCAGTGCGTTTCCATGCTGATTCCGGCAATTTGGTTTTTGGCCGCACGCATAATCGGCCGGAAATAAGGGACGAACTGGTCCTGCTTCACGGCGTTGCGCAGCGCTTCGCTTGTCATGAGCTGCGCAAAGATTCTCGACCTGTCGTTGTCTTCGAATAATTTGAATTTTTCGGTGTGGCTTTTTTTTGCCGCGTAGAGCGCAACGTCGGCGTCGTGCAGCATGAGGCTGGCTTTTTTATTGTATGGGATATTGATTGCGCCGCCCAGACTGCAGCCGACACGGAGAACTCTCTCATCGAGAACCACCGGATCTGCAAGACTGGTGAGTATGCGATGCGAGATTTTTTGAATGTCTTTCTGATTTTTAAGGTGCTTAATCAGGAAGACGAATTCGTCGCCGCCAAAACGTGCGACGATGTCGGTCTTCTTCACCGCGCGCTGGAACCTCTGCGCGACTTCGAAAAGCAGGCGGTCGCCCACCGAATGTCCGTAACCATCGTTAATGGGTTTAAATTTGTCGAGATCGGCGAACAGAACCGCGTAGCTCGCCGCTTTTGTCTGCGAGCTGGCGTAATCCTGCAGCTCGGTCATGAAGCAGGAGCGGTTGATGAGATTTGTGAGGGAATCGTGTGTGGCCCGATAATGCAATCGCAGCTCTTTCTGCTTTTGGTTGCTGATATCGAAATTCATCGCGGCAACGTGCACAGACTCGCCTGCGGTTTCGATCTTCAATATCTTGGTCAACACCCAGCGTTCGTGGCCTTCAGCATTTACGAGCCGGTATTCAATCTGGGTGCCGGCTTTTTCCGGCGAGCGGCAATCGGCCAGAAAATCACTCAATACCTTAACGTCTTCGGGATGAACGATTTTCTTAAAATCATCGTAGCTGCCGATCTCATCGCGCAGGTAGCGAAACTGCGTTAACCAGCCGAACGTCCCGCCGATCTTGCCGTCGGTCAGCGTCAGGTTCCAAAATCCTGTCTGGCCTTCGAAATGTTCGTTCTGACTTTTCCCGGGGCCATTTTGCTGTAGCGTCAGCTCTATTTGCGCCAGCAGCTGGCGCCCCGAAATGGGCTTAACAAGATACCCGGAAGGTCGGGTATTGATCACCCGCGTCAGCGTTGCCGCATCGGAATACCCGGTGATGAAAATAACCGGGACATTGGTTTTTTCCCGCACGCGCTTACCGATCTCAACGCCGTCAAATTTTCCCGCGAGATTGATGTCCATAAGCACGATGGCGGCGTGCGAATCGGAGATCATGTTGTTCACCCCTGCTGCCAATGCCGTTTCATCCGGAGCGGCCGCATTGAACGCCTCGATCACCTCGAATCCGGCCGGCTTTAGCGTCTGGCGTATCTCTTCGGCGATCAATGGCTCATCCTCTACCAGCAGAATGTTCGTCATGGCCGTACATCCTCAGCCGGTTTCTCCTTCACGCTTTCGTTCATTTTGCCAAATTTAGGGATAGTTTACAAGGTCGCCTATCCACCGAAGGGTTGATTGGAACGGAGATTTGAGCTTAAACTTTTCCGCTGTACAAAACGGGCAAACGGGACCAATACGGGCCGTGGAGATCTCAGGGAATTCAGTCGGTGCTGCCATGAAACGGCGTCTCACAAAGGTTCGGATTTTCCTCGCCGACGACCATATGATCTTTGCCGAGGCGTTGAAAATTTCCCTGTCCAAAACCGAGCATTTCGAAATCATCGGCATCGCATGCAACGGACGCGAGGCGCTGGATGAAATCGCGCAACTCAAGCCTGAAGTCGCCGTCCTGGATATTTCGATGCCGGGTCTCGACGGCATTGAGCTGACCGGGCAGATAACACGGTACTACCCGCATACCCGGGT
>CAYHJO010000047.1:0-22655 GCA_964356715.1 uncultured Turneriella sp.
ATACGCACCCGTCAGATAGTCCGTAACGGAGCGCAACCGCAGCTCATGCTCAAGATTCTTGAGTCTCAGTGCTGCGCGCATACGCGCTTTGAGCTCGCGCTGCATTACCGGCTTGGTGACATAGTCGTGCCCACCGACTTCAAAACCCGTCTCAATATCCTGCGCGCTATCGAGCGACGTTACAAAAATAATAGGTATCGGGCTGTATTCCGAATTGCGTTTGACCTGCTTTGCCAGCTCGAAGCCCGAAATTTCCCGCAGCATGACATCCATGAGAATCAGATCGGGTGCCTCTTCGGCCATCTGCGCCCAGAATTCTATCAGGTTGTCTGCCGCGACGACATTGAATTCTTTGGCGAGCAGCGCCTGCAGGTAGATGGTTTCAACCTCTGAGTCATCGGCGATGAGCACGCGGGGAGTATGACCTGCCGGTTGTGCTGTGATCGGGGTCATCGCCGCGCCAGTGTGAATATCAAGGCACGATGTAAATCCGTATTTCGCATTCGACTACCAGCGCACGACCGCTGCGCCATATGTGAACCCCGCGCCGTAAGCCGTAATCAGAATATTGTCACCGCTTTTTAAGTGCGGCAGCGACATGTGCAGCGATACGGGTATTACTGCCGTCGATAATGATCCGAATTGTGACAGCACATCCGGAATTTTTTCCACCGGAAAATCCACATGCCCTGCGAGCTTGCAGATCACATGCTTGTTCGTCTGGTGCGGCAAGAACACGGCTACATCGGACTTCGCGAGTCCCGCGCGCTCAAGCACCGTATCCATGGCCTTGGGTACGTGCGTCAGCGACAGTTTCATGATTGCGCGCCCGTTCATTTTTGTGTACCAGTCGCCGCAGCGGCGCTCGCTCTCGCCTGCAAGATAGTGCAGCGGTGAACTCAGCGCAGAGTCATAAGGCGTTTTCAGCGTAATCCCTTCAGAATATTCTGCGCCGATCTCCATCGCGAGAATGCCGGGCTCATTTGAGGGAGCGAGTACGACTGCTCCGGCACCGTCACCGAACAGCACCGCGTTGCGGTCACCGCTCCAATGGAATCCCGTCGACAGCGCATCGCTGCCGATCACGAGCACCGATTTGCGTGCTGACTCGACAAAAGGTTTCGCCTGTGCGAGCGCGTACAAAAAACCCGTACATCCTGCCTGCAAATCAAATGCAGGTACAAACCCCAAACCCAGTTCGTGCGCGATGCGGCACGCCGTCGCGGGGTAGAGCGTGTCGGGCGAGTTGGTGGCGCAGATGACGAGGCCGATGTCATCACGGCCGGATTTCGTCAGTGCCTCGCGCGCAGCCTTTGTGCCCATATCGGCGATCGTTTCACCAGGGGCAACGATCGAGCGCGTCACCACACCGATATTTTCCTGTATCCATGCATCGGATGTCGGTATGATTTTTTCGAGTTCAAAATTACTGACGCGACGCTCGGGGATATACGCGCCAACTCCGGCAATGCGGACAAACATGCTTCACGGGCAAATTCGCGTGGGTGCCGCGTAAACGGGTTTTTGAAAGGGGGTGAGCCGGGAATCATCGACGCGCCGAATCGCATCTGCAACGCGGTGCAGATATGAAGAACGCCGATCTGATTTTCGACATTATTCCCAAAGACCTTTTTAACATAAGCCGCGAGGGAGACTTCCGCGCGCAGGTGCAACATCTCATCGACCAGTGCCACCCGGGCACGACGAAAATGCAGCTTGACTCTCTCAGCGGTGAACTCGCCGAAGCGTCGATTCCCTTTGCGATGTCTAACCGCGCGTTGCACGGATTGCTTCATGGCGGCGCTTACTTCACCGTCGGCGACACAATCACCGCGATGATGTGCCTCTTCTTTATCGAAAAGGCCGGCGAGCGCATGCTGACGATCAATGCTTCGATCCGTTACCTCAGACCCGTGAACCGCGAAACGATCAGAGCCAAAGCTGTGCTCAAGCGGCGCGAAGGAAAAAATCTGTTCTTTGTCTGTGACTTCTATCTACCCGATGGCAAGCGCGCCGCGCAGGCGAAATACCATTACGTGCTAGCCGGGATCATTTGACACGCTCCTGCAAAGGTACAGATTCGTACCACGCCTGCACGTCGGGTTGGCAACAGGTATAGCCCCCCAAATGGAGTAACGCATTACGCATCAGTATCGATTTTGGAATTGCCCAATCACCTGCCGCAAAATTCGCGGAAAAAATTTCGCGGCCGTTTGCATCAAAACCGAGCACAAATGCGCCTTTCGCCGCGATACCGCCGACGTACACAATTCCCGACTTGTCGATATAAATCGCAGTTAGCTCGCTGAATTCGGGGATCTTTTTGTTCCAATTTATGGTGTCTTCGGTGCCGTCGGGAGCGAATTTTTTGACCAGGCCGTACCGCGCAGTCGTGTTTGTGCCGGCGCGTTCTGCAAATCCCACCGCATAAAGATTGTCCCCGCCATCAGTGGCGATAGCGCGCACGGCATCGCTGCGACGCCCGCCGTCGAACGTCTTGTTCCAATTGCTGAGATCTTCATTGCCCTGTGCATCAAATTTCCGAATCGACCAGTCATCATATGAATCGGGCGCGGCGAGATTGCGCGCCGAACCGGCGATGTACAAATTGTCGGTGGAGTCAATCGTCATTGCGTATGCAACGTCGTGTCCATTATTGGCGTCGAGCTTTAGATTCCAGCGAACAGTGTCTTCATTGCCCTGGGGGTCAAATTTCTTAATCCACCAATCTTGACCGCTTCTCGTCGAATAAATTCCGGCAACGTAGATATTCGACAGTGAATCCCGCGAAATTGCAAATGGTGCACCGATTCCCCAATCGCCTGCGCTGAATCTCTTTGCCCAGCGGGCGGTGTCCTCAAGACCATTGGATGAAAAGCGGCGTATCCACCAGTCGTGGTTGTAGCCGCCGGGGTCCGTTCCCCAGGTTGAACCGACTGCAATCAGATCGCCGCTGCAAGGCATCACGAGGAAGTCAAGGATTGTATGCTTGTAGAAATCATTGGTGATGCCATAGTCAGTCACGCTCCTGGCAGATTCTGCAAAAACTGTCCGCTGCGAATTGTTGAGGTCCACCCTGTCTATACGCCAACTGTTGTCGGTGACATGCGGCGTGCGCTGCATTAAATCTCCGTACTGGAGCATTTGATATTGCGAAGAAGCAATAAACAGGCCGTCATCGCCATCTGTGGAAAATATTTTCGCGTTCCAATCGAGCTTGGTCAACTGGTGTTTGGCCGAACCGGTCGGCGTGGGTACTGCAGGCCATGGTATCATGCCGCGCGGCGGTTCCTGCTGCGAGCATTGCGCGAGCGAAAGTGACACAGCAACCATGACCATCGCCGCGAAAATCTGCGCAATGTATTCGTGTGCTTTGAGCATTTCCTGATTCCCGTTACCATTGGACGGCGGACTGTCACTAAAGTTCGGCGAGAGGTGGCTCTCTTGAGTGAACGATCGTTCTTTTATTTATTTTCAATTCACGAAATACTATGCCCAGAGTTTTTGCGGATATTCCCCGCTCTGGATCAGCGCATGCAGTTTTTCGATGACTTTTGGCCTATCGCCCTGGTAGGTGACGCCAAACCATTCTGAATCGGTTGTTAAAACTTTGAGTGTTGCGGTTTTGCTCGCGACAAGGTTATTCACGACCAGAGGAATAAAAAATTCTGATTTCGGATCGTCGCCTTTCTCTCGCAAAAAATCCGCAAACATCTGGTCAGAATGCACGAAGTAATCGGGGGTAAATCCCCACATGTTCATCGAAACAATGGCTTTGTCGTCGACCGCAACCATATTGCCATTTTCATCTTTGTATTTGATAGTCCCGTCAATGCGCTCGATGTGGGTGCGCTCAACGACGGTGGTGAGAAAACCGTTTGCATCGGCAGAACACACGCCGCGCGACACTGCACCGAGTTCCGACAGTGTTTTGCCCAGCTGGTAGCCGACCATACAATAGTCATTCTGCCTGCCCGTGACGGAGCTCAGAAACTTACCCAACACGGCGAACGCATGCCGGCCGTAGTAGTCGTCGGCGTTGATCACGGCAAAGGGTTCTTTTATCACGCCGGCGGCCATCATCACCGCGTGGTTTGTCCCCCACGGCTTCGTGCGTTCGGGGTTCAGCTTGAATTCCGGAGGGATATTCTCCAACTCCTGCATGACGTATTGAACCGCAATCTGTCCCTTGTACCGCTCTTTCGAGAAGACGGATTTGAAGTCGTCGGCAAAGCTGTTGCGGATGACAAAAACGACTTTGCCGAACCCCGCACGAATCGCGTCGAAAACTGAATAATCCATGATCGTTTCGCCGCCCGGGCCGAGACCGTCCATCTGCTTTAGACTGCCATAGCGGCTGCCCATGCCGGCGGCGAGAATGAGAAGAGTCGGTTTCTGCATGCGCCAAAGCGCGTTTCAGAAATCGGGCGTCAGTGAAATTACAGCGTTTGCTTCATTAAATGGCCTGGCTTATACGCTTTGGCTGCGTCAATCGGCGCCCGCTCAGGGATCGACGTTTTTTTTTACGCTTGCGCCGGCGTGATTTACGTGCCGCAAAACGTGCGGTAGGGTTCGTCGCTTTTGGGTGCGGGTATGCGGTACGCAGCGTTCTCGGCAGTTTCTGTAAAGGGCTTCTGCAACGCTGCCAGCAAGCTGTGCAGCGCCGACATATCGCCATGTGCGGTTGCCGCGGCCAGAGCCTCTTCGACTTTATGGTTGCGGGGAATCACAGCCGGGTTAACGCGGCGCATGTTTTCCAGCGCCACTGCGGGGGCGATGCCCTGACGCTTAAGCCTTGCCCACCAGCGCCCGGCCCAGTCGGTGAATTCAGCGGCGGCATACAGCGCTTCTGTTCCGGGAATTGCATTAGCTGTCGCTGCATCTGCACTCTCAGAGTCGCAATCGCGACCGCTCAGGCGGCGAAAGGTATTCGTGTAATCGGCGTTATGCTGCTGCATCAAATCCAGGAGCGCCCTCGCGAGTTCGCCGTCAGCTTCTTCTTCGTTCATCCATCCTAATTTTGCGCGCATGCCCTGCAGCCAGTGCCGATTGAAGCTCTCGCCAAATTCGGCCAGCGCCGCCTGACCGAGTTCGATCGCCTTCTGCTCATCGGCGTCGATGAGCGGCAGCAGCGTTTCGGCAAAGCGCGCAAGGTTCCACGAGGCAATGCGCGGCTGGTTGGCGAACGCATAACGCCCGTGCTGGTCGATCGAGCTGAACACGGTTGCCGGATTGTAAGTGTCCATAAATGCGCAGGGGCCGTAATCGATCGTTTCGCCGGCGAGCGTCATATTGTCAGTGTTCATCACGCCATGAATGAAGCCCACCAGTATCCATTGCGCGATGAGCTGAGCCTGGCGTTCGGCAGCGGCCTGAAAAAAAGCGAAGTACGGATTTTCTGCGTGCGCAACTTCAGCGTAGTGCCGGCGGATGGTGTAGTCTGCCAACGCCTTTACCAGGGACAGATCGCTTTGGGCTGCTGCATATTCAAAAGTCCCGACCCGAATATGGCTCGCCGCGACGCGCGTGAGCACGGCTCCCGGCAAAACGTTTTCCCGATACACTGGCTCACCGGTTGCGACGACCGCCAGACTGCGCGTGGTCGGTATGCCGAGCGCATACATCGCTTCGCTGATAATGTACTCACGCAGCATCGGGCCCAATGCTGCACGGCCGTCGCCGCGCCGCGAGTAAGGCGTCTGGCCGGGACCCTT
The DNA here is from genome assembly GCA_964356715.1 of uncultured Turneriella sp. Lineage (GTDB taxonomy): Bacteria > Spirochaetota > Leptospiria > Turneriellales > Turneriellaceae > Turneriella. The sequence continues at coordinate 5,715 of CAYHJO010000047.1, forward strand.
GAGTTGGATGTCCCAGCGCATGGGTGCGCCAGGCCCGCCCCGGACTAAATGTTCGCCCAGCAAAATTGCGCGGCCGTCACCCAATACCGTGAAATGTCCAAACTGGTGACCCGCATAAGCCTGTGCAATCGGCGTTGCGCCCTCGGGTAAAACGTTGCCCGCAAAGACCAGCGCCGATGCCGGCTCGGCGAGCATATCCGCTTCAAGACCAAGGTCTTCAGCGAGCGCGCGATTGAACAGCACAAGCTGCGGCAGTTTGACCGCGATGGGTTGCGCAGGCGAATAAAAGATGCCAGGGAGCGTAAGGTAGCTGGTGTCAAAGTTCCATCCCGCGCGTTTTGAACCGGCGGCGGTGGAAAATTCAGATGTGGCAAATGGCTGCACTGTGTTTGCAAAGTACGGCGCAGATTCAGCTACGGCGAAAATTATCAGTAAATACCTTTACATGATACCGCCGTTCGGACAAAAAAAGACATCCCCGGATCTGCTGAATAACTCACGAAAAACACCAACCTGGCCCCTATAACAATATGTGTTTTTCAGCAGAAGCGAGTTTCGCTGCGAGTGCAGCTATTTGTGCGATTGGTACTCTATCGGTCGCGAAGGCCAAGCAGGCCCGCCAGCTGCCCTTTGCCGGCATACCACTGATATTCTCGGTGCAACAGGCAATAGAAGGCTTGTTGTGGATCGCTCTCAGAAATCCGGAATACGCAGCCTGGCAAAGCAAGGCAACGTATAGCTTTCTGTTCTTTGCCCAGCTGTTCTGGCCCTTTTGGGTGCCATTGGCCACGCTGCTGCTGGAAACAGACCCCCGGCGAGCCAGAATCCTGAAAGGCTTTCTGGGTTTGGGCATTCTGGTCTCCTTATATTTTGCCTATCGCCAGATCTTTCACGCTGCACATGCCAGAATCGATTTGCACCATATTACCTATGATCTTGATTTTCCGTACCATTGGGTTATTCTCGCTGGCACGGTCTACGTGATCGTGACGCTCGCTCCTCCTCTTATTTCCAGCGTCAGGCGCATGGCCGTTTTTGGCGTAGCGATGGTATTTTCATTTGCCATTTCGCTGCTCTTCTACTTTAATTTTGTCACATCTGTTTGGTGTTTTTTTGCGGCGCTCGTGAGTGTGATTATTTTTTATATTGTCCGGGAACTACCGCCTCGTGCGGCGGTGCGCCTGCCAGGCTGAGGGCATTGCGAAGATCAGTCTTTACACCGCTGCCCCGGCTGTGTCTCTACCCGTAGAAGTTACCCGCAAGGAGATCCGACCATGAAAGCACTTTGGGCATTTGAACCAACTCAGCTGGATAACGAGCGAATTAAGGGTATGCATCGCGTGCTCACGCAACTTGCGGGCTCACAAGGCGATGTCGAACTTGGCTACATTGTCACACACCAGGAGCTGACACCTGCGCAGGCTGCGGCAATACCTGCAGATGAAAAATACAGTGTGTATCCCCGCAACCAGATCAAAGCAGCTTTGAAAAAGGCCGGCCTGATTATTGCGGACAGCAAAATTCACGTTATCGATCACGAAACGACATCGGTAACCGGTGCGGTGGATCGTTTTCTCAGCCTCGCAAAATCCCGCAAGGCCGGTCTGGTTGCCGTCTTTACGCAGGCCCGCAAAGGCTACATGCGCTACGTCGTCGGAAGTTTTGCCGAAACCGCCGTGCATCGCGCCGACAGTCACTTGCTGGTGCTGAGTCCGCAGGTTAAAGTTGCAAAGCGCATCGCCAGCCTCGTGTTGGCGACCGATTTCGGCCCGGCCATGAAAAAGCATCTCGCAGCGGCAATTGAGTTGTGCAAAAAACTCAGCGCGAAGCTGACAATTTTGCACCACGCTGAAATTATCTACGCCTGGTCACTCGACGAATCCAGCGCGAAAATTCAGGCTTACCGCAAATCGGTGAACGGCCTCAAAGCCTATGCCGAACAACAATGCGCGCGCGCTGGCGTTGCCGCGCAGGTCATCATAACCGCGGAATTCCAGGGCACCAGTGATTTTATTCTCGACAGCGCGGATAAGCACAAAGCGAACCTGATTGTGATCAGCGCTAAGGCGGGGCCTGTCGCGGCGCTGATCGGCGGCAGCGTCAGCCGCAAGGTAATCCGCAGTGCAAAGGTGCCCGTACTGGTGCTCAAGTAATTCTCTCTTCAGGTTGCAGGAACAATGGTTGCGAAATCGGCAGAAACACCAGACGTGGAAAAACTCGCCAACGATGTGGTGGCCGGAAAAAGCGGCGCCGAGAAAAAACTCGCGGCAGTCATCGGCGCTCTCGCGAAAAAACGTCCCGGCTATTACGGTAACACAACCGCTTCGGAAATTTTCGACTGCTGGAACATCATCACAGAAAACGCGCTTACCTCGCAGAAAACCCAGGTCTTCACGAGAACATTACCCATCTTTCTCGCGGCGCTGGAAATGAAACCCTACATTTTGCCGCATGCGCTGCGGGCACGCGACATGTTCGGCGCAGCGGGAGTTGACTTGCTGCTGAAATGCTTCGAGATAGGCCTGCAGAAAACGCCCCGTAAGGGTATTGAAACCATAGACAAGGGTATAGCGCACGCGGCGGGCGACGGTTTTCGCATGCTCGAATCGGTTTTTGATCGCCTCGTGGATTATGGTCCGTCGCCGTACATCGACAAAGCCGGTGACGATGTGGCGCTGGCGGCGATCAGCGCGGGGCTCGCGAACATGCGCTGGAGTAATGACCGGCTTTGGGTGCTGTTCCGTGTGCTGGCGGAGAATCAGTTCGGTTCGCATCTGAAAAAATCAACCGGCGCAGTTTTTCTGCCGCTGCTCGATAAAGTCAGGGCCGCAAAAATCACCGGCGATGGCGTCGATAAACTTACCGCACTGCTTGCGCGTTCGGGTCATGGCAGCGGCAAAAAAACTGTTGCCACGCTGCCGAAAAAATTTCCCGACGATGTCAAAGAAACGCTGGCGCTGATTAAAAAATGGAGATTGACGAAGAAAGACCTTCTTCTCGGTAAACCGGCGACACCAGCGCAGTTGAAATCGCTGGCGAAAGAACTTTCGCTGGCGTTGCCGGGCGACCTGAAGCAGGCGCTCGCTCTGCATTCTCAGGTGGGAGAAGTGTGCTTCGGGCCGCCCGGCCGCATGGCTGGTTTGCGCGACGAAATTGCCGAGACGCTGGCAGAGCACCTGAAGGAATATTCGGCATTGAAGAAAAGCAAAGACTATCGCGATGTGCGTGATTATCAGCCACTTAAGCGGGGTATTCCACTGGGCACAAATTCGACAGGCGATATCTATTTTCTCGCCACAAATGCGCGTTCGGCATCTGGTTATATGCCGGTGATCCGTTTTCACCATGGCGAAGCTCTGACATCGAGCGTTGCCGCCGATTCGCTCGGCGAATACCTCGCGATGGAAATAGCACAGCCCTATGCCAGACGCGAAGGTCTTGAGAGTGAATATTATGCTTTGCTCGGCAGAAAGCGCACAGCAAAACTGTAGCTGTTGGCTCCCATGCCCGGCCTAATCTTCACCGTTGCCGCCGACCAGTGGGCGGAACACGGCTATATCTATCGCGACGGGGTTGTTGTGCAATATGAAACCGATCGCAAAGAGCAGACTCACAGGGAGTTCGGTGTGCAGGGCGCGGCAGATTTTATGGCCGATGAAAAAAATCCGCCGGAAATTCGCGAATGGGTAAGGTCATGCCTCGCATCTGCGGGAAGCTGAGGCTGCCGATTCGCCGTAATATTTCACGAAGGCCCTTTCCCGTATCGCAAGCCATGCGCTTTCCACGCTGCGTAGTTTCGTTTCAAAATATACACGCTCGTCTTTATCGAGTTCGCTCGCGAAAGCAATAAAAGGACAGCCGAAGAATTCATTGCGCCGCGGCAGCCATAACCGGCCTTTTTGCCGGCCAGTTATGGATTCGCGAACTATCGAATCAGCTGAAGTGGCAGATTACGCCACCCATCAGGACGGCGCTGACGATCCAGAAGCCGCTGTTAATAGCGATATACTTAAAACCTTTGCGTTCGAAAAGGGCATTAAAAGCAATGAACGGAGCAATGAAGAACAGACCGAACAGGAAACCATGAATTGCTCCGTGACTAAATGTGCGGAACGAATATTCATGAATTTTCAGAAAACCCTGAGCATGCTTAATGGCTTCCGCTGCCTGTTCTGGCGTTACGACCTGGCGGATCATTCCGACCGGTTTCTGAATCAGTGAGAAAATGCCATTTTGGTGAATAACGAGCGAATTTATTGTTGCGCCGATGAAAAATGCAAAAACAAAGCTCAGGCCCATTATCAGAACCATATTGCTCCCCTTCATTTTGTCTTCTGTCATTCCGCTTGCGGCCATCCAGGCGTTTCCAAACAGCTTCGGACTGTACCAAACAAATCCTATGACAAGCGGAATGATTGCCGCAATCGCGATAACGGCCGGGTTAAAAATTATTTTTATTTCCATGTACTGAGTCTCGCAATAGTTATTAGTTTGTCAAATACTAAGACGGTGCCATACAATTTGACGGTTAGTTTCTTCATTACATAGCGACAGGCGATGGTTCACCGCAGAATTGGCCGCTTTGTCGATCTGCTGCGGCTGAGCTTTCCGCTCATCTTGCTTTTTGCACTGGCGATCTCCTGGAAGTTTCTCGATCCCGCGCTGGTCGAAAAAATCAGCAGCAGCATTCGCAGCATTCCGAATACCCCATGGGCTATTTTTCTTGTCGTGTTGATCTACTGCGTGCTGAGCCTCTTTGTCTTTCCGATCAGTATTCTGCTCTATGGCACTGTGCTTACCTTTGGCCTGAACCCCGGCATCATCTATTGTTTTGCGGGCACAATGGCGGCGGCGATGCTGAATTATTATTTCGGCGCATGGTTTAGCCAGCGGCAGGTCTTTCGTTTTCTCGAAAACCGCAAGCTCTCTGATCTCAAAGAGGCGCTGCAAAGCCCAAGCCTCGCTACCATCATGATTATTCGCCTTACACCGGTGGCGCCGTTCACCGTAGAAAATTATCTCGCGGGTGCGGTGGGCGTCAATGTGCGGCTCTATGCGCTCGGCACATTTCTGGGGCTTATGCCTGGCATTCTCTGCATTGGTCTCATTACGACGGCGCTGAGTCCGTACGTCAAAAATCCGCTGTATTACATTCCGATCTACTTCGGAATGTCGAGCGTGCTGCTGGTGTTGATTGTCACCGGCAAAAAAATTGCCGCCGCGATCGCGCGCAACCGTCTGCAGCGCAAACTTGGCTCGATCGTCTACACGAAGCTGGACCAGATCAAAGGTGTGGATTTATACTTTCAAGACCAGCTTTGGCTCGCTTCGTATATCACGCAGGTCAGCTACGGCCTCGAAGGGCAGAGTTGTTTCGTCAAAGTCGGCGGCCCGCATGGTTCCGATGCATTACTGCTATTCCAGAAAATCACGGTCACCCCAAAAGAACTCCTGGGCTATGTCAAAGCCAAAGGTTCGCTGGGCAAAAGCCTCGTGCGCAAGATCATCCAGTTTTTCATGCAGAACCGGCGGATTTCCATTCTGGTGAACGGTTGCCCGAACCTCACGGGCGACTTTCGTTTTGTTTCCAAGCCCGATGACCTGAACGAGGCCGACGCGGTCGTGGCCGCTCTCAGAAAACTGGAAAACGTCATCGATTTCGATGCTGTGATCATCAAAGATATTAATCCGCCGCTTGCAAAAATACCCGCTGAGTTCAAAAAGTTCCAGGTCGACCCGAACATGGTTGTGCAGAATGTTTGGCCGACGATGCAGGCGTACATCAAGGCGATGCGCACAAAATACCGGCAGCGCTACCAGAGCACAATGAAGAAAAGCGCTGGCATAACAATGCAAAAGCTGAATCTGACGCAGATTGCGGTCCACAAGGCCGAAATCAACGGCCTATTGGGGAACGTGGTTAAACAGGATAAATTCAATCTCGAACAGATTCCAGAAGACTACTTTATCCGCCTCGCAGCAATGCAGGAATTCTCTTTATATGGTTATTTCCTGCACGACCATTTGATCGGTTTTCGCAGCTCGATTGAGGCACCGGACCGGCTCATCGCGCATTACGTCGGCTTTGAAGCCAGCGCCAATACAGAACAGAAGATTTACCAACGGATGCTCTACGATTATGTGGAAGAAGGTATTCGCAAGAAGTCGGCTGCGATTCATCTTGGCCGTACGGCGCTGGAAATCAAATCAACGGTGGGAGCGGAGCGGGAAGATTATTTCTTACTTTTTCATTCGGATAACTGGTTTTACCGGACAATCGGTAACTATTACGTAAACAGATTGACGGCCACTGAATATGAGGCCCGATCGCCGTTTCGGGATGAATAGATTTAGTCATTGAGGAGGAAAACGCTGTCTGCAAAAAATACGATCTGTCTCTGGTACGATAAAGATGCCGAAGCGGCGGCACGCTTTTACGCGGCGACTTTTCCCGATAGCAGTGTCGGCGCCGTCGCCAAACGCGCTTTCGAAGCGATGATGGAGATGCAGAAGATCGACGTTGCGGCGATTGAGAGGGCGGTGCGGGGGTAAACTTGCGTTGCTTAATCATTAAACGAAGTACTTGTGAGCTCACCCGCTGCGTTGTAGGTGAATTTCAGCGTGAACGGTGAACGTGGTTTCTTAAGCCCCAGCATCTTCACAATGCGCGCGGGCGCTGAAAATTGCAGATCGTGGATTTCGACAATGTGGTCCTTACCCTGCGCAAATGAATGCACGAGCGGATGGTGAGCAAAGTGCAGATACCATTGCGCATCCGCATGCTGCTTCGCCCGCTCGGTGAATCCATCGTTGGCATGGCGTAATTCCTCAAATATTAAACTGTCGTCAAATACCGAAAAATACGCGCGATGCACACCGGTTTTGGTCTGTACATTTCCCACCCAGTCAAATATGCTGAGAGGTAAAGGCAGCGTTGAAATTTTTGTGAATTGAATATGTTTGTCGCTCACAGCGCGCCGCACGCGATTATCGGCATATTGCTGCAGGCAGAAGGTCATCGCGAGATAGGCAACCATAAAGATCAGCCCGGCCTTATGCCAGAGTTTCCGCCGGGTGACATTATATCTGCCGAGTAAAATAAACGCGAGTAGTCCGAACGTAAAGTACAGGTCGACGATGAACTGCGAGCTCAATGTGAAGCGGTGGTTCGAAAACGGCGCCAACAGCATCGTGCCATAGGGTGTCACGAGGTCAGAAACGATGTGGATATATGTGCCTAACAGGGCGGTCAGCCACAACACGCGAAAATCCTTCAGCTTGCTGAACCGATAAAATATTGCGGCGGGTATAACTGCAAAAAACGGTGCCGCCAAAACGGAGTGCGTAATCCAGCGATGCGTTTTGATGGTGAGAATAGGATCACGGAATAGAGCCATGACGATGTCGAGATCGGGAATATTGATGCTCGCGATCAAAAGCCAGAAAATTGTGCGCGCACGCTGTGCGGTGTCGGCCGCGCGGCCTTTATCCACGAATTTTGCGGTCAGCGCCGCGGTCAGCGAATGCGTCAGGTTATCCATGTGCGCTTTGAGAAATCCGAAGACATTATCCCGTTCAACCTGTCAGCAGTAAAGGCACGCCGGGATGCCACGCAGGTCCGGAAAAACCCTTGCCGCGCCCCGACCGGTCGCAGCTGGCTGTGTTAAATGTTTGACATGAGCAAAATATCGAAGCAGAGAAGTGCGTGTCAGACAAAGCCATCAGACTAACGCTTCTGGCGATCTTCAGCGCATCTCTGCTGATTGCCGCCTATGCTTACAAAAAGTACCGCGTCGCCCCCGCCATTGCGTTTGCCTGTCTGGAGGTGCTGGATGCTCAGGGCTCCACGGTCAAAATCAGACAGAAGCCCGGTCGGGGCCTGATCGTTGTGTTTTTTGCCAGCTGGTGCCACGACTGCGCGCGCGAAATGCCGAAGCTCGCGCAAGCATTGCAGGGCACGCTTCAGGGAGTAGAAGTCATTGCGCTCACAGACGAAGACCTGGCGACAATGGTGAAATACCGCGATCAGACAAAGTACAATTTCCGCTTCAATGCATTACCGAAAGATTTTGAGCACTATGGCATCCATGCGATTCCGACTTTTTATGCCCTGAACTCCCGGGGCGAAATTGTGTTTACAAAAGTCGGCGATGTGGATTGGAACTCACCTGACCTTAGGCGTCAGCTGGAATAAAGTCTCCGCATCGCCACAGTGTCATTTTTGCGGCAGCGCGTCGCGCGCTGAAACTCGCCGGAAATTTCAATGCGAACGCCGCCGCACAGGCAGCTGGCATGTTTTATCTGCATACGCAGGGCTGCCATCTGCACTTCGCCAAACAAGCATTTTTGAGCAGGGCCTCTTACGCGAGCACCACCTGCGTTTCGGCCTTCTTCTCGCCATTCACCGCAATCACGATGCGGTGCGTGCCGGCATAGTGCTTACGTGTGGTGAAATTCTGGAAACGGTGCTTCTTGCTGAAGCTTTGTTTGCTGCCCTTGCTGAAATCGCGCTCCACGATCTGGAAAACCTTTTTGACGCTATGCCCACCGGCCTTGATAAAATAGATCCAGTATTCGAGCCGCAGCCGTTCGTTGGCGTAAACCGCAAGGTTAAACTCAATCTGCACTGAGTCCCCAATCGCTATTTTTTCAGGAATAATGCGCAGGCCGGTCACCCGGGTTTTTGTTTTAGGCGCCAGCGCAAAAAGTCTGAGCGCACGCGGGTTGCCCTTTTTGAGCTCATTGCGCAGAGCGTGCCGCACCAATGCATCTGTCGCCAACGAAGAGCGCCCTCCCTGGCGGTTGGCGACCGCGGCGCGTCCATGCGCATTGATTTCTGCATTCTTACCAAACCATCGCTCCGCCGTCTTAAGCGCGATTTCGAGATTGTCTTTCGAAATATCGTTCAGGTTATTCGCGACGCTGCGCCTGACATATTCAGACTTGTCGGATTTCAGGTTTTCGAGAATCTTGAGCACTGGCCGCGGATCTTTTTTAAACTCAGGCAAAGCCATCGCCCACGGTAAACGGGGGCGACACCCCTCTGAAGCCAGCCGGCGCACATGCTCGCTCTTGTGCGCAGACCAGCGCAGCATCTCAGCCATCCTGCGCTCGCGATAACGCACGATAAACGGCCTGACGGCAAATTCAGAACTGCACGCGGCAGTAAAAATTTCGAGTGCCTTGACAGAAGTTTTGAAATCCTCAATACCAAACCGCTCGACAAAATCGGGAAAGATCATGTCACCGAATGAATTCGTGCCTTCGCGTATGCGTTTTTGCACAATTGGCGTCAGTAACCGAATAGAGGTTTTGTATTCGCAGCCGAGCGCGGCATGCAGACAATCCGCCACATGGTGCATGCGCTCCTTTAATTCCATCGATTTCCATTGCCGATTGAGCACAGCCGCGACAAAGGCCGCCCTGTCGAAAGCAGGGCTAGCTGCCTTGATGTCGGCCGCGAGGGTGGTGACATAGTTTTTGTTAAAAAACTGGTCTTTCAGCGGCTGCATACTTGGTTCAGAAAAACACCGACGCAGCGGCGAATATTTTCCTGACTCTCGGATATATTTTTGGCATGATGCCAGGCCTCCGTAAAACCGCAATCCGCTTTACCGATCGTTGAAAGACGAAACAACGCTCTTTCGCCAGCCTTGATATGACCTACAAGTACCGATCATTAATTCTTCTTCTCCTTTCTTCTACCGGTTTGTTCGCCGTGGCTGAAATTCCGCCACCGGGCGTGAATGAGATGCGCATGCCTAAGCTGGCGATCTTGCCGTTCGAAAACCGCACACCCAACCCCAATATTGACTGGGTTTCGGCGCTGTTTGTCGACAGCTACCGCACGGCTTTGCAGAAACGCTTCCGTTTCGAATCGCCCGATGAAGTCAGTGTGCTGAAATCGCTCGAGCTTCTGCAGGAATACCGCGTCAGCGGCAAAGCGCGCTTCCAGATTTTTGCCGCGATGACGGGCGCAGACGTCGTGATTGGCGGCTATTTCTCCGCAGCTCCCGGTGACAGCCTCGGCATACAATCGCAGATCCTCTTCACGCGCAGCAACCGCTTTGAAGAGCTCGACCGCATCCAGACCCCCGTCGACAGCGCCGGGCTTTTCGCCGCCGTCGACCGTTCGGCCACTGAATCGGTTGTCACCATTGCTAAACGCATCGGCAGCCATAATGCCGCGGAACGCCCTGTACTTTCGGTACCCTACTTGCCGCGGCTTTCTTTTTATCTTCCCGCAGAAACCAAATCGGCGCAGGGAAAAAAATCGCTGCGCACACTGGTAGAAACCAGTCTCGGCCCCAACGGCACGCATGACCTCGCAATCGTACCCCGCGAATCTTTACCGGATAGTCTCGTCGAACGCCAGGCGGCGCTCGGCCGCGAAGGCATTGCATATGCCGTCGTTTCTGATTTGGTGAGCGGCAAGTTGGTGCTGCACCTGCACTCACCCCTGAAAGCCGAAGCACTCGCAACTTTTGCCGGTGCAGGCGCGACGCGGGAAAAATCGGCGGCCGATGCGCTGCGGCAAATGTCGGGTTTTTTAGCCGGGTTAAAGTTTCAGCCGCATGCATTGGTGCAGGGGCTCAAAGGCAAAGACCTGCAGATCGAACTCAGTGGCATCAAAAAGCGGGAGACATCTGCTAACGGTGAATTGCGCTTCACGCAAGAGTTGAGTCTCGGCACGGACTATGTCATCACGCTCGGTGAAAATCCGCATTCGCCGGCGCAGCGCTGTTTTGTGCTGAACGGCACCGGCCGCGTTTCCATCACGGGAACCAATAACGTGGTTGTGGTCTGCATCACACAACGTTACGCGATTGAAGGCAGCGTCGAAGGGCTGACAGGCGGCGAAATCGCGCTGCAGGTAAACGGCATGGAACAAGTCGTCCTGAAAGAAAATGCGCCGTTCAGAATACCCGATACTTTCGAAGACTTCGAGCCGCTGAACCCGGTTATTCTCGCACGTCCGAAAAATCCCGAGCAGCAGTGTGATTTTATCAGCCCGCCGGCGCGTGTCACCGGCAAGAATACGAAACTGCGATTGTATTGTATGCCGCTCACGCAGCACTGGCTAACTGTCTCGGGCAGTTACCCACTGCTGCAGGCGAACTCCTCCCGTTCTGACTACCTGACGCCGAGCGGCAGTTTTCCGCTGAATAACCTGACAGGGCGATTCGGCGTGACGGCGGGCTACTGGGCGCGCTATTACCTGCGCTACAACATATTGGTCGGCGGTGAGGCGAGTTATGCATACCTGCAGGGCAATGCGGATTTATACACGCGCAACGGAATATTTGTCGAAACCGGGCATGTACTCTATTATCATGGTTTCGGGTTCAATGCGATGGGCGGCTATCCCTTCAGGCTACCGGGAAAGTTTCTGGAAAAAACCCAGCTGATCGCGTTCGCCGGGGCGGGGCCGCGCTATGTGTCGCTGCGTTCGTCGGCCGCGATTAACCTGCTGAGTACGATCGGGCCCGGCGCGATCGCGGGTTTTAATTGGTACTATGAATTGGGCGACCGGTTTCAGGCTGGCATCCGCTACCATGCAGATTTAGTTTACATCCCGAGTGAGCCGGTTATTTTGCAGCATGCGGTGGGAGTGCAATTGGGGGTGAGATTATGGTAACGTACAGACAATTCATATTGATAACGGTTTCGTGCCTGATCTCCTGCGTGAATGCAAATACGGGGCGGGAAAATACGCAAACTTATGTGGATGGTTTTGCGCCCGCAAGTCTTCAGTACTCCGAAGCCACCGTTACGTTTTACGAGGGTGTCGCCGCCACGGCTCAAGTTCCTTCACTTTCTGGCCGCAAAGGCCTCACGCGTTGTGTGAGTTCCCCGGCATTACCGTCAGGACTCATATTGAACGCTGAGACCTGTGCCATTTCAGGGACGCCCATAGTTGCACAAGCCGAGGTCAAATATACGATTACCGGGAGTAACGATTTCGGTTCTACTTCGACTGCGATTGGCATCCGCATTTATATACCGCCCCCTTCGAACCTTGTTTACTCGGGCAGCCCATTCACTTTATCGAATTACACGTCGGTGGGCACGATCACTCCCTCGGTTACAGGGGCAGTCACAACCTGCACATCCTCACCAACTTTGCCAGCAGGCCTTAGCTTAAGTAATACAACCTGCGCCATCACCGGTACGGCAACGACATACCAGAACCCTGCTGACTATACCATCACCGCAAGTAACGCTTTGGGCAGCACCACGGCGACGATCAACATTCGTGTCGACGAATGTTATCTGCGCGGTTGCTTCCGCGACAACATGAATGGAACTGTTTCGTTCACAGGCACGGCGGATGGTTACGCCGGTACGAATGTCATATTCATGAAATGCAGTCAGGGCCAGACTTGGAACTCTGCTACGAATGACTGTACGGGCACGGGCACTGCTCCGAATTACGGCGCCGGAACATATTATTCAAGCGGAGGGAGCTGCTCGTCTGTAAGCTTTGCAGGACGCGCTGCAGGGGCTTGGCGCTCGCCCACAGGAAGCGAACTGGCAACACTCATTCATTGCACAAACCGTGCAAAGGTGCCGTATCCGGGCAGCTGCGGGACAGGTAATTATACAGTACCCGCCATCAGTATTTTGTTTCCGCAAACACCTTCGACTGGCGGAACTTTTCCAGGGCGATACTGGTCTGGTGAGACATTTCTGAGTAACGGATATCCGCAGTATACATACCAGTATACCTCTAACTTTCTAGACACCACATACACAGGTGCCCGGCCGAACTACGGTGGTTTCCAGATGCATGTCCGTTGCGTAGCGACAGGGCCGTAGCACCTGCGACGTGCCGCGCCGCCTCTAGTGCATACAGCAATGAAAACACTTGCGGCAAGCGCGTGCATTGCCATGCTCTGCGCCTGCAGCAATGCCGACACCGGGCGTGAAAACACGCAGGCTTATTTAGATGGCTTTCGCCCGACGCAGGTGCAGTACGCTTCTGATCCGCTCGCGGCAACGCTCGTCCCTCTACCACTCCCAGGTGGCTTCCCGACCGGTTATGGGTCTGGCATGGGTGGCAACTGCAACAGCATTTTTGCTTATTTGGTTTGTGCGCAACAATAGCCGAGAATGCGATTGCGGGCTTGGTGTCGCTACCTTAGTCGGGCTTCGACAGACGGATCTTACCACCGGCGATGATGAAGCCGCCCTCGCGGTCGTACAGCACGCCCGCCTGGCCGGGAGTCACCGCCCACGCGGGGGATTCTAATTCTACTCGAAGCAGGGGCTTTGCCCCTGCTTCGAGGTATGCTACCGCAGCGAGTGGCGCGCCATTATAACGAATCTGCACATTGCACGGCACGCCCTCTGACCACGCGCGATCATCTTCGGCGACGCCCTGAAAAATCACGTCGCGGATATAAAACGTACGGCGTTCGAGTTCTTCGCGCGGCCCAAGAATCACGTCGCCGTTCGAAAGAATTTCGAGTACAAACTGCGCTTCGGCAAAACCCGCGACACCGAGACCTTTGCGCTGGCCGATGGTCAATCCTACTGAGCCGTCATGTTTGCCCAGAATCGCGCCGAGCCGATCGCGAAAATAACCTGGCCGCATGGAGGCGCCTTCACGTTTCAGAAAGGCCTTGTGGTCGTTATCGGGAATAAAGCAGATCTCTTGCGAGTCGGGTTTGCGCGCAACGGGAATGTGGTTCGCTTCTGCGATGCGACGCGCCTCGTCTTTGATCATCTTCGCGAGAGGAAAAATCGTGCGCGCGAGCGATTGTTGCGACATGCCATAGAGGTAGTAGCTCTGATCTTTCTTCTTGTCTGCCGCGGGCGCAACTGCCCAGCGGCCGTTCGGCAAATGCACAATGTCGGCATAATGGCCGGTCGCAATCTGGTCGAAGCCCAACGCTGTGGCTTTCTCGTAGAATTCACCGAACTTGATGTAGGTATTGCAGTGCACGCACGGGTTAGGGGTTAGCCCGTTCTGGTAGTCTGCGATGAACGGATCGATCACGTTCACGCGAAAGTCGGCTTCCATCTTGAGTGCGTAGAATGGAATACCCATGCCGCGCGCAGACCGCTCGGCGTCGGCCATATCTTTGGGCGAGCAGCACGAAGTAATTTTATGCTTGCCCCTCACCCCCGGCCCCTCTCCCGAGGGGAGAGGGGAGCAAGAACTCTTACCCCCTTCTCCCTCCGGGAGAAGGGATGGGGATGAGGGTGGCTCTTTATATTCCCAAAAGCGCATGTTTGCGCCGATGACTTCGTGGCCCTGTTGTTTCAACAAGAACGCTGAGACGGCGGAGTCGACGCCGCCCGACATTGCACACAAGACGCGTTTGCGCTCAGACGCACCTCCCAGTCGGCTGTCGGCCTCCTGGCTGACAGCTGTGCGGCGCAAACCCTGAACATCCGTGTTCTCTGCCATATTAATACTTTGCCATATTCGGGTCGATGTGCGATGACCACGCGTCGATGCCGCCGAGCAGATTAGAAACGTTGCGGTAACCCTGTTGGACTAGGAAATTAGCAGCCTGCTGCGAACGCCCGCCGTGGTGGCAGGTCATGATGATCTCTGCTTCGCGGTCAAGCTCGCCATAGCGCACGGTCAGCAGGTGCAGTGGAATGTGGAAGGCGTTTTCAAACCGGCAAATATCGAGTTCGTTCTGGCCGCGCACGTCGACGAGCAGAAACTTTTCACCTGCATCCATTTTCTTTTTAAGATCGTGCACCGAGATCTGGTCAACCATAATGCAAAGTATATAAAATTGACAGGCCGTAAGCCAGAATAAGAAACCGGTTACCGATTCTGGTAGCCCCCGTGACGCGGGCCACCACGCTGGGCAGCCCGATGCTACGCGTTTTGACCTACCTAATCACCCCATGCCTCTGCCTCTATGCGAGCGCCGTATTGCCGCTGGACTTACCACTGCCAGCAGAATTACTCCCGCGGCTGGATCAGCTCGTAAAAAATGCTCCGCTTGCCTTGCGCCTGGTAGATGGCGAAGAAATAACGATTGCGAAGCTCGTGGCGGTGGACACAAAGACCCTGAGCTATGATACCGGGTTCAGAACCTTACAATTAGAACGCCTGCAAATCTACAAGGCGGTTCAGAATAATACGACCTATTCTGACTATCCGATTCGCAAATCAGAAAGCCAAAATTACCCGCGCTATGAATCATTTGTCTTCGCACGCGGTGATATCCTCATAGAAACGTATGGCAAAAAGAGCTTTGGCCTCATTGTCGCTCTTACGCCCGACCAATATGTCATGCGCACAGATTCGGGCGAAATCTCAGTGCCGCGCTACAGGGTGATTGCGTGGCGTAAGAGCGGCGTATCGTTCGGCGAACCCGAATCCAGAGTGGACAAACAAGATGCTTTGCCCAAAAGAAATCCGGCTAGCGAAAACCGGTCGCCGATTGAGATAACCGGATTCCTGGCGGGGCCATGGTTGCCTTTTCCGCAGGCAGGCGTCGGTATCGGCAGCGATGTCAGGTGGCCGGTTTTTTTTGGTGTTCGTGGCACTCTCGGCAGCATGGACACTCACACCTTTGCCTTGCTAAAGCAAGCCAGTATCTTTGCCAACATCAACTTTGCACGCGCCGAGGAATATGCATTTTTTGTGGGCGGCAGTCTCTCGTGGCGCACGGGCAAGCTTGAGAACACTATTCAACCGGGGAGTTCGGTCTTTACTACTATCACGCAAACCCGATACTCCCTGCATGTCGGCTTCAGGACTGCAAGAGCCTTCCTCGAGGCCGGTATCGAATTGGGGATATCCAGCCAACGCACCTACTCTGAACCCGCGGCACAATCGATCACCGATACATATAACATTAGTTATAGAGCAGCGCAGGTTCAATCATCCATTCGCTGGTTTGATACCATGTCGCAAGTGCACTGCGTTGCCGGGATATTTTTTTGAACTGGGCTTTGCTGCTGCAAATAGATTTACGGCAGAGCTCTGCATATTCCCGATGATGCCATGTCTATTTACCGAGCCGCATGCCGTTTCGCCGTTGCAGTCACGCTTTGTGGCTTATCCCTCGCAACAATCGGCGTGCATGCTCAGCAGCCCATCAACCGCAATCTGGCTTTAATGACCCCTGGCTCGGAAATCAGCCTGCGGCTCAAAGACGAACAGGTCATCGCGGGAGTGCAATTCGTCAGTATCGATGAAAAGGCCCTGTCGTATAAAAAAGACGGCATGACGGTCAAGATCGAACGCGATTTGGTGTTCCGGGCAAAACAGGCAGAGGTGTTTTACTCAGACCTGCCTCTCAGTGCCAACGACCATGCACGCTATGCCGATTATGTGTCTTACATCCGCGAACGCGGCGATGTGATTGTCGATGTCGACCACCAGATGTATGTCGGTACGATCGTCGCAGAAACCGAGAGTGCGATGATAATCCGTACGCGTGCCGCGAGTTATGATGTGGAGAAGCGCAAAATCGCCGCGTGGCGCAAGGCTGGTGTCTGGCAGGGCGATGCCGATGCCCGTCAGGAGCCGTCGGGTTCGTTCTTTGGTCTGCAACCGTATCAGGATAAAAAGCGGTTTCTTAACTATGCGCTGATACTGACCGGGCCATGGGCGGTGCTGCCGCAATTCGGTGCCGGCGTCAGCTCGAACGTGAACTGGCCAGTGTTTGCTGGTGTCCGCGGCTCTCTGGGTTATATATACGTTGACCTTTATACGCTGGGTGTTCTGGCGCAGCTCAGCGGGTATGTGAATGTGAATCTCGTTAATTTTTCGGCCGTGCGTTTGTTCGCCGGCGCCGGCTATCTTTGGCGCGCCGGCATTATTATGGATTATACCTATGGCGGCAGTGCGCAGAGCTATCGCGGCACCCGGGTTTATGGTCAAATCACGCAAAACACATACACGCTGCATCTGGGCCTGAAATACAAGAGTCTGATGTTTGAAGCCGGCGCTGAAATGCCGAT
>CAYHJO010000048.1:0-22572 GCA_964356715.1 uncultured Turneriella sp.
GGTATCCATTCGCTGAATTTTCTATTATGGATTCCCGCTTTCGCGGGAATGACGTTGAGCATCTTTACCAAAAACACCTTTACCCTGCGCTAAAAAGCAAGGCCGTTGCACCATACGCCATGACACTCACTGAATTTAACTCTCTACCTGCAGCCGAAGCGGCCAATCTGTTACAGCAATGCAATGCGGCGACTGCGTGGTATGAGGCGATGGCCCAGGCACGCCCCTTTGCCGATGTCGCGGCGATGAAAGCCAGGGGCGAGGCGATTTGGTCGTCGCTCGGCGAAGCCGGTTATTTACAGGCCTTCGAGGCACATCCGATGATCGGCGATGTGGATTCGCTGCGCAAAAAATACGCCTCCACAAAGGCAATGGCTTCGGGTGAACAATCGGGGGCGGCTAATGCCGATGAAACCGTATTGACCGAGCTGACAAAGCTCAACCATGACTATCTGGCGAAATTCGGGTTTATCTTTATTGTATTCGCAACGGGAAAATCGGCTACGGAAATGCTCGCGCTACTCAAGGCACGCATCGGCAATACCCGGCAGCTGGAGATAAAAAACGCAGCAGCGGAACAATGGAAAATCACGCTGCTGCGAATCGATAAGCTTATATCGTAATTATTTGTCGCGAGTACCGCAGCTCTTGACGTTGGCTGCCGGAGGGCATGAGCCGGAGGCGACGATGAACGACAAAGCAATAATTTTGATTTTTTTCATAGTTTCTCCTTTGAGAACATTCTCAATTCTTATTGACGCGGTTCGCAGGCTCGTCAAGTGATTCGCTCTGTCAGACCTATCTTTGCTGATACTTGCCGCGCTAAGCATATTCTTTGTAGCAGTGCTGTATTCCTCTGTCGGCCACGCCGGCGCGTCGGGTTACATTGCCGTCATGACTCTTTTCGGCCTCGGCATGGCAGAGATCAAACCGGCCGCACTGACGCTGAACATTCTCGTAGCCTCAGTCACCGCGTGGCAGTTCTGGCGTACCGGCCATTTTTCATGGCAACTGTTTGCCCCCTTCTCCCTATTGGCAATCCCGATGGCATTTCTCGGCGGCTACCTCAACCTACCGCTCGCCGCGCTCAAAATTCTGGTCGGTGTTGTGCTGCTGATTTCGGCGCTGCGGTTCGTCTATGATCCGCGCGAGGTTGAGAATCCAAAGCTGCCGCGAACCTGGGTGGCAATTCTGTGCGGCGGATTGATTGGTTTACTGTCGGGTTTTACCGGAACCGGCGGCGGCATTTTTCTTTCACCGCTGATGCTTTTGGCAAAATGGGCCCGCACCAAAGCCGCCGCTGCAGTCTCAGCCGTATTTATTCTCGTGAATTCGATCTCAGGGCTGGCCGGCAATATTACCGCCACGAAGCACCTGCCGCAGGCAGTCTGGCTGTTTCTCGCGGCGGCCCTGCTGGGTGGTACGTTGGGTTCGTATCTGGGCAGTAGGCGCTTTTCTGCCGGGTGGATCAAAAAGTTGCTGGCGATCGTGCTGACGATTGCCGGGCTGAAAATTCTATTGCAATTTTAGTCAAACCCGCGCATGGCGGATTTCAAAACTCATTGACGCGCTTCAGGCAACACCCGAAGATTCAACGGCAATGAAATCCATCAGCACACATATTCTCGACATCGCCCGCGGCAAGCCGGCGCGCGGGGTGCCGGTGCGGCTCGATTATCTCAGCGAAGGGGAATATAAATTCGCCGCCGAGGGCATGACCGACGCCGATGGCCGCGTGCGCGACTGGAAATTTGAAATGCACAGAGGCACCTGGCGTATTCGCTTTGAAATCGCCACGTATTTTGAAAATCTGAAGGAAGCGTATTTTTACCCGTTTGTCGAGATCGTCTTTATCGTCGATAACCCCGACCAGCATTACCATGTGCCGCTGCTTTTGAGCCCCTACGGTTATTCCACGTACCGCGGCAGTTGAATTTGGCGCTCGCAACACAGGGTGCACCGACCAACGAGGTACGCCACCGCGATCTTTGCACCGTATGCAACCGCTCACGCGCGAGTTGCTTCTGCAAATACACCAGGCCGTTCGCAACGCAAAGCCGCTTTCTTATTTTAATGCATCCGCGCGAGTTCAAGCGCCAGCGCACCGGCACAGGGCGGGTGACGAAAAAGTCTCTCCTCAACTCCGAAATTTTCGTGGGGGTGGATTTCTCCCGGCACGAGGCGCTGAATCACGCACTGAGCGATACATCCTGCTTTCCGGTACTGCTGTTTCCGGGTGCGACGGCAATGCCCGCAGATTCAAGCGAATTCCGTGCCGCGGTGGGAAGTCGCCGGCCATTGGTCGTGGTTCTCGACGCGACCTGGGCCAGTGCGCGCAAGATGCTCAATAGCAGCGCCAACCTGCAGCAACTCGCACGCGTCAGCTTTGAACTCAAAGATACCTCGCGTTTTGTCATCAAACGGCAGCCGCGCGCGTTGTGCCTGTCGACCATCGAAGCTGTCTATCGATTGCTCGACGGTTTTGAGCGGAATGGACTGGAAAAGCTGGAGGGAAGGCATAGTGCCCTGATGGAGACTCTCGACGCAATCGTGAAATTTCAGCTGGACTGCGCCGCTGATCCTGCTTTACCTTCCCATCGCCTGAACAGTAAACAAATAGTAATTATCTGAAATGCGCGCTGTCGCGTTACCGATTTATGGTCAATGAACAAGACAATTGAGAAATCAGCGGCAGAAATCTTCGCCGAATGCAAAACAGGTTTTCGCCTAAAAGAACTGAAATGTGGTGAAACCGTAAAAATCCAGCGCCTCGCCGGCATTGAAGACTGCCAGGGCGGCGATCTCGTTTTCATCACCGACGCAAAAAAAGTAGCGGAGACGCTGGCGAAAAAGCCGGCCGGTGTCGTCGTGAATATTAAAGAAGCAGGATCGATTCCCGTTGATGCAGCGCTCGCGGTTTTCGTCAGCGAAAACGCCGGCGTGTCTTACGCGCTGATGCGGCAGAAATACTCGGATCGTGACTACACTGAGAGCGGCTTTCCGCGCATACATCCCTCGGCTATAATCCATGAGTCGGTGAAGATTCCTGACGACACAATGATCGGTCCGAACGTCGTGATTGAGCGTGGCGCAAAAATCGGCGGCAAGTGCGTGCTGCAGGCAAATGTTGTCATCGAATTTGAAGCCGAAATCGGCGACGGCACCGTAATTCAGCCCGGCAGTCTTGTCGGCTTCCAGTGCAAGATCGGCAAAAACTGCCTGATTTTGCCGAATAGCGTGATCGGTTCAGAAGGTTTCGGTTACTCTCAGGATGAAGACTTCAACCATTACCGCATTCCACAGACGGGCAATGTAGAGATTGGCGAGCGCGCCACAATCGGTGCACTGAACGCGATCGACCGCGGTACTTTTGGTGTGACTAAATTCCACGACAATGTCATCTGCGACAATATCTGCCATACCGCTCACAACTGTGAGATCGGCGAACATTCGATTCTGCTGACCGGCTGGAAAATGGCTGGTTCTTCAAAGACCGGCAAACGCGTGATTGCGAGCGGCGACACGATGGTGAAAGACCATGTTTCGATCTGCGACGACACTATCTTCGTGCACCGCGGCGGTGTGATAACTGACATAACGGAAAAAGGCATGTACGCAGGTTCGCCCACGCAGCCGATGCGTGAGTATGTGAAGAATCTGTCAGCCTATCATAAGCTCGGCGAGATGCATAAAGAATTGAAAGAGTTGAAGAAGCAGCTGGCGGCACTCGTACCACCGACGTCCGCCTGACATCCGGCTTGAAAAATGCTTGCGGAGGGCTGAGCCGATTCGAGGCTCGCATCCATGTTCAAGACACCTTTAGGAATGCAAATTACCGCAGCTGCGATCGCCAAATCGGAAAATGCTTTCGCAGAAATACTCAGCGCAGATGCTCTCGAATTCGTTGCCAGAATCTCGCGCCGTTTTGAGGCGCGCCGGCGGGAACTGCTGGCATCGCGTATCGCGCGTGCGCAGCGCCTTGAAGCGGGAGAAAGACCTGACTTTCTGAAAGAGACGCAAAACATCCGCCAGAGTGACTGGGTTGTCGCAAAACTACCCAAAGACCTCGAATGCCGCCGCGTCGAAATCACGGGCCCGGTCGAACGCAAGATGGTCATCAACGCGCTCAATTCGGGCGCCGACAGCTACATGACCGACTTTGAAGATTCGAACACTCCCAACTGGCCTAACCAGATTCAGGGCCAGATCAACCTGCGCGACGCAATTCGCCGCCAGATCGATTTTGAGTCGGGCGGTAAGCAATACAAACTCAATGAAAAAACAGCGACGTTGCTCGTACGTCCGCGCGGCTGGCATCTCGATGAAAAGCACGTTGAGGTGGATGGCAAACGTATCTCAGGCGGCATTTTTGATTTCGGCCTCTTTTTTTTTCACAACGCAAGAGAACTTACCGCGCGCGGCAGCGGGCCCTACTTCTACCTGCCGAAAATGGAATCGCATCTCGAAGCGCGGCTGTGGAATGATGTGTTCGTATTTGCACAGAATGAACTGGGTATTCCGCAGGGAACCATCCGCGCAACGGTGTTGATCGAAACGATTCTTGCTGCGTTTGAAATGGAAGAAATTTTGTTTGAGCTCAAAGACCACAGCGCGGGCCTCAACGCCGGGCGCTGGGATTATATCTTCTCGTGCATCAAAAAATTCAAAAACGACAAAGACTTTTGCCTGGCGAACCGCTCACTGGTCACCATGACATCCCCCTTTATGCGCAGCTATGCACTGCTGCTGCTCAAGACCTGCCACAAACGCAATGCGCCCGCAATCGGTGGAATGAGTGCACTGATACCGATCAAAAACGATGCCGAGGCCAACGAGAAGGCGCTGGGTGGTGTCAGGGCAGACAAGGCGCGCGATGCAAGCGATGGCTATGACGGCGGCTGGGTCGCTCACCCTGGCCTCGTGCCCATCGCAATGGAAGAGTGGAAAAAGGTATTGGGCGACAAGGCCAACCAGATCGACAAACAGCGCGCAGACGTGAATGTCTCGGCGGCCGACCTCATGAACTTTCAGCCCGAGGGGCCGATCACCGAACAGGGTTTGCGGTACAATATTAACGTCGGCATCCATTACCTCGGCTCATGGCTTGCGGGAAATGGCTGCGTGCCGATACACAACCTCATGGAAGATGCGGCAACGGCTGAAATTTCACGGTCGCAGGTTTGGCAGTGGATTCGATCTGCCAAAGGCAAACTCGACGACGGCCGCAAGATTACAGCAGAGCTGGTGAAAGGCATGGTGCCCGAAGAGCTGGCAAAAGTCAAAGAGACAGTCGGCGGCGGATCGACTTATGATGAGGCAGCGAAAATTTTTGTGGATATGTCGACGTCAGAAAATTTTGCGGAATTTCTGACGCTGCCACTATACGAGAAGATCTGATGGATATCAGTCGGCCTGCCGCCGGTGCCGTCAGAGATCGAGCTGCTTGAGCGCCTTCTCGCCGAAGAACCGCTTCATGAGCGGCCGCTGCGACGGTTCGTATGTCAGAAAGCGCCATTGATTTTTCGTCAATACATCGGCAATGGCGATGGTGAATTCAGGACCCACCGAATAAAAGGCATTCTCGGATTTCCTGTAATTTACCTTTCTCGAAAGAGCAGATTTCTGCATATTTTGCAGGATGGATTCAGAAGCCTCTGCGGTTAGTTTTTCAATGAACGCGATCTTGATCGCCGTCTGGCGTTTGATCAGGCAGAACTTGCGGTTTTCAATCTCCATAATACCCGAAAATTCGGGCTCGGCTTTGTCCGAAAGAAAACTCAGTTTAATTGCCGGATCTTCAAATGGTTGCCGGATTTCTTTCAGCAGGGCTCCGCGTCCGGCAAGCGTGACGAGTTTCGGATAGGTGAAATCGACCATGGTTTCAAAATCGAGTTTATCCATGGCTGTGAGCATCTTTTGGAAGCTTTGTTTGAGATTTTCGGCGCTTTGCGCCCAGGTAAACGAGACCAGGCAGGCCAAGGCGACGGTAAATATACGCAGCATAGATCAGTCATATTCCGTTTTCTCACAGCGTCAATGCTTATGGCTCAGGAAAATAGTTAGTCAGAAAAAACTGACCTTTTTTTTTAAAAAAAAATGAGAAAAATACCGCATTTGTCGGTATTTAATATATAGAGGGGTAGATCCTGCTGCAGCTTATGATCACAACCAGTGTTTGCCTGCCTGTAGATTTTGCGATAATTTGGCGTGCGCATCGGAGGCATATTATGAAGTTTGCGATTCGCATTCTGCGCATCGCGATGCGAAATAATATGGTTCGCCGCGGGGTCGGAAGGAGTTATAATCGCATTGGTGGTGAATTTCGTATCGTGACGGCACGCTTTAGCGCGGCTGAATACGATGCCTTACATTTTGTCGCGGCTTCTCTTCGCGTGAGTGTTTCGTCGCTTGTCTACCAGATTATTCGTCTTTGGAAAAAACCGAGTCGCCGAAACCAGGAGAATACCCATGTGACTAACTATGACCTGAATTTATGTATCTGGAACGCCTCTGCGGGAGTCATCACAGAATCCCTGCTCTTCTGGAAGAAAATTCGACTCGAAAGCAAAACGCCACCGACACACCCAAACAAAGTTCCCACCTGAATCCGATTTTCACCCTGTCTGAGCCGGCAATTCTGACCGATGGCAGATAAGAAACGCGACGACCTTTTGGTCGAAACTCTCAATCCCGACATGGGATATTTTTTCCGCACGAGCAAAAAGCTCTATGAAACGCGCACTAAATTCCAGGATCTCGAAGTGCATGAATTACCCCGCCACGGCCGCATGCTGCGCCTCGACGGTGTTTTCCAGACATCTGACCGCGATGAATTTCTTTACCACGAACCGCTGGCGCACGTCGGTGGCATGACCATCGATGGCCCCAAAAAGGCGCTCGTGATCGGTGGCGGCGACGGCGGTGCGGCAGAAGAATTTCTGAAATATAAAACCATTGAAAAAGTCGTTATGGTCGAACTTGACGGCGGCGTTGTTGACGCATGTAAAGAACACATTCCCGGGATTTGCGGCGATGCGTTCAGAAATCCCAAACTCGAGCTGCGGATTGAAGACGGTATTAAATATGTTTTCGAAACGGCAGAGTCATTCGATCAGGTTCTGCTCGATCTGACCGACCCGTTTGGTCCGTCGATTGAACTCTATACGCACGAGTTTTACGCACAGATCGGTAAGATTCTCACGGACAAAGGCATTCTGAGTCTGCACATCGAATCACCGATCACCCGCCCGGAGCTGTTCAGCAAACTCTATTGGACGCTCAAATCCGTTTTCCCGATTGTTAAGCCGATGACGAATTATGTCCCGTTGTACGGTACTCTGTGGGGTTTTGCTCTCGCCAGCAAAACACAGGATCCGACAGCGGTGGAGAAGCGGATAATCGCAGAGCGCATAGCGAAGCACAGCCTGCCTGGATTGCAGTTTTATAACGAAGATACGCACCATTCGCTGTTTGCCTTACCCAACTACATTCGCGAGATGATCAGCACCGAGCAAAAACCTATCCAAAAAGGCGATACGCTGCCGGTGCCCGCCGGTTCAAAAAGGAATCTCAGCCTATACGAAACCGGGTAACAGAAGCGACGAAAATCCTGCCTTTTTCACGACATCTTTTTCCGGGCAAAAATTTTCGCGGAAACAGCGCAGCGTAATTTCAGTTTACGCGTTCAAGGGTCGATAGAGAGAGGGGAATTCTCACAAAGGGAGCATAAGGGTATGCTAAATAAAATAAAGAAAACACTGCTGGCGGTTTGCATCGTTTCAATGACAGTGCCGGTTACAGCAATCGAAGAGGCCTTTAAGGCCGGTAAAGACAGCCAAAAGGCTACGGATCTCGTTGAAACAGAAAAGCGTCTGGACGACCAGATTCGACAGGTTTCGGAGCGTCTGCAGGCGTTGTACACTTTGCGTGACATCGCGCCGAAAGTCAGACTTTCGCCGACACAAACAATATTTGCAACGGGCAAAGATGAAGATGGCGATTACATTGAGCTTCAGGCTTACACGTTCAATCCCAAGTCGTACAATTACGGACTGCCTGTAGGTACGGCGGTGAAGAGCATGCGCCTGTATTTCAGCGGCAAAGACCTGTCACGCATCAAAACGATCGTCGATGACCAGAATTTCTTTGAGCAATACAAATACTATACCAAGGCATCGCACCCGAATCCGGCAAAGGGAAATCCGAATGAAATGCAGCTCGCAACCTCATTCAACAAAACTACCGAGGTGGCGGACAAGAGCCCTGATTACAAAGTCAAACTGGCTGATGTGGAGAACGATCCGAGTAATCCAAACCGCATCAAATTCAAGCGCGATTTTTACATCGAGCACCTGATCTATTTTGAAAAACTCTTCCGCTTTACATTTGAATTCCAGAAGCGCGGCGCTTCCAACGGTGACCTGGAAACTATTCACCGCATGAAGAGCTCACTGAGGTATTAAGTCAAAGGGGCGCTGGTCTGCCAGATACCGGCGCTCGTTTTGAAGCGGTCGTGAACCGCAAACCGGATTGGCGGGGGTAGCGATGGCTCCCCCTGTCGGACCGCATCTCACGCCCTACCGGCTGCAATCGCGTCAGGAAAAGCTTTATCTCGCGAAACTCGAATCGTTAGAGCTGTTTGTCAAGGTTATTGCGCATGACCTGAATGGTCCGCTGACTGGGCTGAATCTTACGCTGCAGGCGTTCCGAAACATCGCCAAAACGCCGGCGATGCACAAATTACTCGATTCGATGGTTCATGACCTGGCCTCGGCGACGCACCTGCTCGAAGATTTGAAATCCCTCAACAAAAGGGAAATTTTCCGCACACAGCGCCTGGATGCGGGCGTGGAAATCCGCAATCTTGCGGAGCAAATCATGGCAAATCCGCGCGTTCCGCTGGCAATTGAGGTTGTACCCGCGACCGAAGCGTTACCCATATCCGGTGACCTGCCGAGACTACGCCGCGTCTGGCAGAACATTGTGGTCAATGTCATGGATGCAGCTGAGTACAGAAAAGGCACCGAAAAGCTGAGGCTGAATATTTCAGCGCGGCGCAAGGGCAAGTTTGCGCGTGTCCAGTTCTCTGACAACGCCGGGGGTATATCCAAGTCGCGTCTTTCGCGTATCTTTGAACCGTTTTACACGACGAAAGGCGAAAAGAATCGGGGTCTGGGTTTATTTATCGCCCGGAAGATTATTACCGAGCATCACGGGACGATCAGGATAGTTTCCAAAAGACCATTTACCCGCGTGACCATAGACATACCGCTACTGCCATGAAGCAACCTGCCTCAACACCCTTTCTCAACCTCGAGATTGATGGCAAAAGAAGCTCGAACCGCATCCTGCTGGTGGAGGATGTTGAATCTATCCAGCTGGCGATACGCGATTTTTTGTTCGCGCGCTACGATATCCAGGTCGCCAACACCGCCGAGCAGGCGCTGATGATGCTGGCGATGTCGCCGGATATTGAACTGGTTGTGACAGATGTCAAACTGCCGGAAATGAACGGTTTTGAGATGGGCCGGCTTGCACGCAAGCTGCGGCCGAATATTCCCATCATCATCATTACCTCGTACGATGTGAACGAATTCATCGACATCATCAAAGAACACGGTTTTTCACAGGTCATAACAAAGCACGGCCGCATGAGCCTCAAAGAAATTGAAGTCACGATTGAGAAGATGCTGTCGGGGGATATTTTTGGCGTTCAGAAGTATTTCCCGCAAATGCAAGAGACGCCGGTTTCGCTCGGCAGCTTTCCGCGCACGCTGGCCAATAATGCTCTTTATACAACAAAGATCAAATCTTTATACGAAAGGGGTGAGTTGACCGACCGCATCGCCGCGCAGCTGAAAACGCAAAAGAAGGCGCCGGAATCGATTACCAAGCTCGTACTCGATGAAATCACATCAAATGCGCTGTTCCGTGCGCCGATCAATGACCTGGGCGAATTCAAATACCAGACTAAGCATTCGCACCACGATATCCTTCTTGCGCATCAGGATATCGTACTCGACGAAGAAGATCAATTCACGCTGCAATTCGGTGTCAGCGATGAATGGGTGATTCTATGTTGTATCGACCCGCACGGGCGTTTGACAAAAAAAGAGATTCTTTATAGACTGCACCGCCACCTCAGCGCCGATTCTGACTCGGGTTTGCCGGCGGGTCTGCACGATCCGCACGGACGCGGGATCTTTTTGTTGCGCGAACAGCTCTCATCGCTCGTATTCAACATCGGCCGCGGACGCAAAACCGAAGTTATCTGCATGTACAACACAGCCGCTGCGCAGGCTTATAAAAATATCTCGATCTACGAAATTGATACCGTATGAAAGAAGATTCTCCGAATGGTAAAGCAGAGCCGCTTATCGAACTCACCGGCATTTCGTTCTCTTACGGCAAACGGGTAATTCTCGACGCGGTAGATCTGCAATTTATGCCCGGCAGCTTCACGGTCATAGCGGGTGAATCTGGCAGCGGTAAGAGCACGCTGCTTTATATTCTCGGTGGCTTCCAGCGGCCCGGGAGCGGTAAGTACCTCTTCGCTCGCAGGCAGGTTTACCGGTTCTGGGGCGAATACGGGCTGGGTGCGTTCCGGAAACGCAGTGTGGGTTTTTTGTTTCAGGATTTCCGCTTACTGCCGTTTCTCAGCGTCGAACAGAATATCCGCTTTCCCGCACTTTTTTCGGGAAAGGCTCTCGATGCTGCGCGGCTGAAATTACGCATGGAAAAACTCGGCATCGCGCACCGGGCGAAGGCATATCCCACAGCCATTTCAGGCGGAGAAGCGCAGCGCACGGGGCTTGCGCGCGCATTGCTGATGGATCCCCCGGTTTTGCTGCTCGATGAGCCGACAGGGAATCTCGATCATACTACGGAAATAGCTATTGTTTCACTGCTCGAAGAAATCCGGCAGGAAGGTTTGACACTGATCTGCGTCTCGCACAGCTCATACATCATGTCGCGCGCCGATCGCGTGCTCGATCTTGCCAACGGAAAACTCACGGAACGCAAACAACAGGTTAAGAAACGCGCTAAACCGGGCAGGGGCACGAATGGATAGCGTCCGTTTCATACTGCGCCGCCTCTTGCTCATCGCGATTATCGCGCGCAAACATTTCTTCCGTAACGCATTGTCGTCGATAGGTCTGTTTCTGTCGCTGGTTGTTGTCATCACCATTCTCGGTGTCCTGGAGCCGCTCAAGTCGCTAATCCGCCGGAAAATGGAAGCTTCGCTGCCACCGCAGACTCTGAGGCTCGTGCCGGAGCTAAGCGCGATGGGCAAGGGCAACAAGGACTGGAATCTGTTCCGAAAGGAAAAAGACACTCTGATGCCGATTACCAGCCGCACGCTCGAGCGAGCGCGCCACTGGGGAAAACCAGGGGATGTGCGCAACGTCTATGCGACGCAATTGCTGCAACAGCCCGCAATCGGGCGTTTTGAAGACCCGATTCTTTCGCAGTTGGGATTCAGCTTTGATCTTGTTTTACAGGGTGTGCCCGCGCACATGCTGAAACCGCTGATGCGCTGCCGCACGCCGCTCAAGGGCACTCAGGTCGAAGACAAAGACCGGATGGTCGATGAGATACCCGTCATCGTGCCCGAGAGTTACCTGGAAATCATGTATGCATACGCCATGATTAACGGCTTACCGAATATCAGCGCCAATAATCTGATCGGTCTCAGACTGCGCGCGCAGTTGGGGCAGAGCATCGTGGGCACCAAATGGTCGAAAACCGAAGATGCGCTGCTGGTGGTGTGCGGTTTTGCGCCGGCGGGTATTGTTTCGGCGCTGGGCGCACCGCTCGACTGGGTGCAAAGAAAACACCGCGAACGTAAGCAGACAAATGCTCTCAACAGCTTCGATCAGATTTTTGTCGAAATCGCCAATGAGAAAGTTTTACCGGACATTTTGCGCGCTGCGCGCGCAGAGCGCCTGCGCATACCCGAACAGAATAAGAAATTTGACGCGATCTTAAAATCGTTGGAAAAAATTGATCTGATATTCCTTATTATCGCAGTAGTGCTCGGTGGTCTCGCCGCCATTGCTCTGGCGAATTCGTTTGCCCTTCTTGCCGTGCAGAACCGCTATGAATTCGGTCTGTACCTGGTGTTCGGCTCTTCGATGTTTTTTTTATGGTTTCTGCTCGCGATCGAGGGTGCTATTTGGGGATTCATCCATTCCGCACTGGCGGTCTGGCTTTCGGAGCCGGCTCTGCGCATTTTGCAGACTCACCTGACTGACATTCCGTGGTTCAGCAGCCTCAGCGGCACGGATATTAGCCAGCTGAAACTGACGCTTTCAACGAGCCAGCGCGTGCTGATCTATACTACCGCTATTGGGGTAAGTGCGCTGGCATCGCTGATTCCAGGGGCAATCGTTTTGGGTAAGAAGACTCTTTCTCTCGTTAAGAAAGACTAAAACGCTATCCTTTCTTTTCAATTCTGTCTTTGGCAAATTTCAGTATGCGCTCGCAATCGACGCCGCTCTGTTCTTTAAATTCATAGACGATGAGTTTTTCGATCGGTTTGCCCACTGCGGGGATGCGTACGTTGGCTTCGATATCAATGACGCGCTTGCTGTGCTCGGTGCCGTCGGATGAATAGAGAGAAAGCTCTTTAAAATTGATTGCGGAATTCACGATTTTCAGCACAGTTTCAGAGCGGTATTCTTTCTGTTTTCTGTCGAGGGTTGTGACTTCGTGGCACGAGAGTGCTTCGCCGTTTGCCAGTAATTTCTGCGCAAACAACGGCAGCGCTGTTTTGATGAGCAGCTTGTATTCGCGGCGTCGCACATTGCCGTTATCGTCCTCTTTGAGCAGAATCGCCGCCGAAAACATATCCCAGATATGCAGGTTCTTATAGCGCTCTTCGCGGATATCGACAAGCGTTTCAAAGGAGAACGGAAAACGGTGTTCGAGAGTGGCCTTCTGCACAGGTTCGATTGCGAAAGACAGATTGTCGGTCAAAAACAATTCGAACCATGCGTTACACATTGCGTCAGGAATTTCCGTTTGCCATTAAGACTGTTATCGCCGCGCGGGAGCTGCGCTATGACGACATCGACAATCAGCCGGGGCTCAAATCGCAGCAGTTGCTCGGCACTGAAATACTCGGCAGTGTGATTGTCACGCGGCGCCTGTTTCGCTTCGGCAGCGCCATACCGGATATTGTCAAAAAAATGGTGCCTGAAAAAATGCTCGAAATGATAGATACCAACTATTTCGATACTGCGACTAACTTAAGCCGGTTTACCATGCATTCGGAATATTCTCCCGAAAAAATCAGGATATCCGCGACCTGCCCTTACATTGAAATTCAGGAAAATCTTACCGTGCGCGAATATGAAGTGCATGTGCACGTGGACATCCCCATTATCGGGAGAACGGTGGCTAAGGCGGTTGCGGAATCTCACCGTGAGGCACTCGTGAAAGACCATGTTATCATGCTGAATGCCTGCGAACGCGTGCAAAACCGAACCTGAATGCACCCGTTGAAAGTGTCTTGACCTGTCGCCTGATGGGTCGTAAAGAAACCCTATGAAAATAATCCACATATTCACAGCAGCAATGTTGTTAGCTACTTCCGCACTTTTGGCAGACGCAAAAGCGACTGCTAAAGCTGAAATTGGCCGCCAGTTTGATTTGCTTAAAAAGGGTGACGTGACCGCGCTAAAGGCACGTTTCACCGATCGCCAGAAAGAACGCGTGACCGCAGAGAACGTAAAAAAGGCTCAGAAAGAAATCAAGAAATACAAGCTCGATGATCTCGTCGAATCAGTTATCGAAGATGAGTATCAGGGCAAGAGAAATATCAAAATTAAGATGAAAAACGGCAGAACCCTAACCACTCTCGTTGAAGAGAATGGCCAGTGGTACGCCGATACGATCTGGTTTCGCTGATTATTTTGCGCGCACGTCGAGCGCATTGGGTTTCACTTCGCCGATCTTCAGTGGAATACTGAGACCTGAAGTCAGCAGACGGTCGGCGAGATCAAACGAAGAACCTTCGAATTCAATCTCGAGCTTCGCCGCTTTACCAGCCGAACCTTTCGGATTTACGGCCTTTACGCCCCGCACTTTTTCGGTCAGTTCGCCGCGCAGGATCATCAGCTTCTCGTAATCAAGACCAGTCACCAGCAGTGCAATAGTATTTCCACGGTTGATATCCCACAACTTAACAATATCCGTCACCAGTTTTTCGCGCAGCGGCGTTATTGCCTTCTTTACCGCCGACACGGCACCGCTTTCGGCGTTGATATGCGGGTAGGCACCGTGATCCTGGCCGGCGGTGAGCAGTTTGCCCGTGTTAATATCTATCACGCGCACATTGACGTCCGCCTGCATGGAAATCAGTTGCGAACCGGCGATTTTTCCCGCCTCTTTGACACGACTGGTACCCACGAGAATAATTTCTGCACCGGCATCGACGCCGAGTGCGCGCGCCGCCGAATTATCGCCGCTGAGCGCCGACGCAATCTTGCGCTTATTGCGCGCGACGATCTTTTCCACAGCCGCGCGGTCGACAAAGGGAAACCCCTGCGCGATAAACTGCATTTCGATTTCTGTCTGCGCTACCTTGTTGCCGTCGGCGCGGCCGTTAAACGTTTCATCGATGATCACCATCATGCGCGGTTTGCCCTGCGATGCGATAACTTCTTCAATGGCCTTATTGATGAGTACCATGCTCACTTTCGCTTTGATCTTCACCTGGTATTCCGCCGCCGAAACTGCCGCTGAGTTCAGAATGCTGAAAGTTTCTATGAGTCCCTCTGATTTGCTGGTGACGCTGGATTGCACGAGCTGCAGGTTCTTCACATCAGTGCGCGCTGAAACTATGCTGCCGAGAACTTCCTGCACAGCGACGCGCTTGGCGTCTTTCAGCGCTTCGTCTTTCGCCAGCCCGAGATTACCGTTATTGATCACCGAAACCCCGGTGACTTCGACCCAACCGTCATTGCTTTCACCCTTCTGCTGGCCTGTTTTACAGGCACTGAGAGTCATGAACAGTGGGATCAATAACAGGATAAATATTCTTTTGCGCGACTTGAACATACACGCAGATTTGAATAATGGTTTATCGCCGTAAAGCAAATAGCCGCGAGGCTCCGGCAGGGCGCGTCAGCGTATCTGGAAAACCTTCGGTTCGATCGTTTCGCCGGCACCGCTCAGGATGTACCACGCGCTTTGGTCGTTCATCGAGATATAACGCCGCTCATCGTTGCGATAATGCCAGTCGGCGTCGTTCTGGTAGTACATCTGCGCGTTGCGCGCTTCGAGAATATTGACAATCTCGTTATTGTGATAATTATTCTCATCGAAATCTGTGTAAGCACGCTGACCCATCTCCGAATATAGATTATTGAGCGCATAA
Organism: uncultured Turneriella sp.; assembly: GCA_964356715.1. Classification (GTDB taxonomy): domain Bacteria; phylum Spirochaetota; class Leptospiria; order Turneriellales; family Turneriellaceae; genus Turneriella. The sequence goes on from CAYHJO010000048.1 coordinate 15,383, forward strand.
AACAAATCATTCAGTTCTTTGTCGAGCTCGCGCGCGTTGAGCCCGATTTTTTGCGCCTCGCGCAAAATGATCGGGTAACTATGCGCCGGATATTCTTCGTTCAGTTTGCGGCTGATTTCGGCGGCTTTGGCGTGGTCGGCCATGTGGTACGACAGAATGTCGCTGCAGAGTTTGATCGACAACGAGCTCGACCGGTCGACAGCACCGAAAACCAGCGGATGGATATACTGATATAGCGCCTGATACGGGTTTGTCTGGCCGCCTTCTTTGTTCCACAATTTAAGTACACGCGACAGTTCATCCTGATTCACGCTCACGAGGCTGTTGTTGCGATCGACGGGCGAAAGTTCGTGCGTCAGCGAGGTGTCGACTGCGCTGAGAAAAGCCAAAGGCCCCATAAGAATTTCATCCGCGCCGAGCGCGAGCATCGTCGCTGCCGATGCACATTCGCCCTGAATGACCACGATCAGTTTTTTTGTGTGCTGGCGCAAGAGATTGATGATACGCAGCGAGGCTTTGCCGTCGCCGCCGTTGGATTTTATAAAGAAGTAAAGCTGATCCTGCAAACCCCAGTCTTTGATCATGCCATAGAGCACGCTGACATCGTTCTGGCATATATTGCCGTTAACGGAGTTCCAGTAGCACAGCAGCTTATGGCCGGTTTTTTTCTCAATCTGCCCGCAGAGATCCTGAGTCTGGCGGTACAAAATCGGCGGCTTGATGATCTTTTTCTCAACGGCCGCGGTTGTCATGCGTTATGCTTCAAGAATTTTGAGATCCTTGTCAATGAAAGAAACGAATTTTTCTCCGGGTACGGCCGCACCTTTCTCTTTCGCGCCGCCCCAGACAGCGTTGGGAATTTTCCACTGCGTCAGTGCGCGCCGCCTCTCCTCGAGGCCCCCGGGCGGGCGTATTTCGCCTGTCAGCGAAACCTGACCCGCCACTGCGCGCCTCACCGGCAGCGGCCGCTCGAGATAACTCGAAGCCATCGCAAACAGTAATGCGAGATCTCCCGCGGGCTCTGACAGTTGTGTGCCGCCGTTGACGCGCACAAAAATATCGCACTGAGAAAGTTTGAGTGCGGCAAATTTTTCGAGAATTGCTGCGATCAGATGGATGCGCGACAACTCGACGTTCTCGCCGATACGGCGGCCGTTGGCGAAACCCGTCGGCGTCACAAGCACCTGAATCTCAAGCGGCATCACACGCGTGCCCTCGAGCTGTGGAAACAGACAGCTGCCCATACCGCCGATCTCCTGCACCGGCAGCAGAGAATCGGCATTCTGCACCTCGCGAAATCCAGTCGCGGTCATCTCAAAAATCGCGACGTCGCCCGTCGCTCCAAAGCGGTTCTTGACCGCGCGCAAAAAACGGTAACGCGTCGTTTGATTTTGCTCGAAATAGATGACGGTGTCAACCGCATGCTCAAGCAGTTTGGGGCCTGCAATCTGCCCGTCTTTGGTAATATGCCCGGCAAGTACAAAAGCAACATTCTTCGCCTTGGCGTATTCGATGATCTTCTGCGCAACATCGCGTATCTGCGCGGGCGAACCGGAAAAACCGCTGCGCTGGTCTGTGTAGGTAGTCTGTATCGAATCGAGTAAAAGGAGCGGTGGCTGATGTTTATCCACATACTGCAGAATCTGCGTGAGGCTGCTGCTCTGCACGAGGTTCAGCTCACCGGTTAAACCGAGCCGCTCGGCGCGCGACTGCACCTGTGACAGGCTTTCTTCGCCTGTGACATAGACTGCTCTTGTATTGCGCATCAGCTCTAATAGCAGCGTCGATTTACCGATGCCAGGCTCGCCGCCGATGAGAATCACCGCGCCGGGCATAATGCCGCCTCCCAAAATCGTATCGAACTGGCTAAGCCCCGTTTTGATCGCGGCACCCGGTTCGACTTTGCCAGAAATGAGCGGTCTGACTTCCGGCTGCGGGCCTTCGGCGACGCCGAAGCGGTTCTCACTCAGGCTGTTCCACGCTTTACACGACGGGCACTGCCCGAACCAGCGGGGAAACGAATCACCGCATTCGGTACAGAGAAATGAGATTTTGTCCTTTTTCGGTTTTTGCATCGCTCGTCAGACCACAAGTAAAAAAGCCCACGCAGGCGTGGGCTCGTACTCAGGATAATCACCTAGCCCATGAATAAATTCATGGGCTAGTATCCATGGGCTATTTAACGTAGTTACCCGCGGCAGTCTTCTCCGCAACGTCCCAGACCATCGTGCTGACCATCAGCACGAGAAATGGAATCGAGAGTGCGGCAAAAAATACAATGAGTTTTTCTTCCCATTTGAGGTGCATAAAATACAGCGCGACGAGCAGACCCTTGATCGAAGCGATAACCATCGCGATAGAGATGTTGATCGCGACTGAACCGAAGTCCACCTTGGCAATTTTTACGGTAACCACGGTGAGTACCACTAACGTTAAGAACGTCAGTGCCAGCTCCTTCATGTGTGAATGTGGTGCGTGTGTGTCTGTAGCTGACATTATATCTCCTTACTATGCAACCAGATAAAGCAATGGGAACAAATAGATCCAGATTAAGTCAACAAGGTGCCAGTAAAGGCCCGAAACCTCGACCGGTGTATACCAGCCCGGATGGAATTCCTTTCTGAAACCCTTGATCATCACCCAAATCAGCAGCGACAGACCGATCACGATGTGCAATCCGTGAATACCTGTCATGATGAAATAGAGATAAAAGAACATACTGGCAAATGCCGGTTTGGATTTATCTGTGCTGCCGATGTTGGCGAGATTAAACGGAATGACTTTACACTTTTCTACCATGACGTCTTCGCCATGGTGTTTATCAAACGTCTCTTCGCATTTGTTTTCCGCTTTCAGTACCTGGTAGAGCTCGGGCGCAATTGCGGCTTTGGCGAGTTCGACTTCGTGTACCTTGTGGCTGTATTCGAACTTCTTGTTCACCAAAAAGCCGATGCCGCAGGCAACGGTAATTCCGAACAGAATCATCATCAGGCGGTTATTGCCGCGCTTGACGGCTTCTATGCCCCATGCCACCGTAAACGAACTAAAGAGCAGAATAATTGTGTTTGCCGTGCCAAACGCCACGCTGAGTTCTTTCGCCGAAGCGTGGAAAGCAGCGCCGTCGCGGTAATAGGCGATCGCGTATGCCGTGAACAAAATCGCAAAAAGCAATATCTCCGTCGCAAGGAAGAGCCACATACCGACACGAGACATCGAATAGACCAGCGGGGCAGGGTTGCCCCACAGGCTGCCGTCTTTGACCTTGCGGCCTTCATAGGTCGTATAACCAGCTTGATTTGAGCTCATTATTTCTCTGCTCCCTTATTTTTTATCGCTTAGCGGCTTGCCCTGAGTAGCCGAAGGCGTACCGATGGGCACACCGTCACGGCCGTATTCATATGGCCATTCGGTGATGGTTGGAATTTCATGGAAGTTATGCTCGGGCATCGGTGAGGCAATTTTCCATTCGAGTGTGTTACCGTTCCACGGATTTGGCCCGCAGAGTTTGCCTTTGAAGCTCGAGACGATAATATTCGTGATAGCGGCAAAATAACCGATACCGAGCAAATACGAACCAACGGTAGAAAGCATGTGGTAGGCGCCGAACATCGGCTCAAAGTCATAGTAGCGGCGCGGCATGCCTTGTGTGCCCATCAGAAACTGCGGGATGAATGTCAGGTTAAAACCAATGAAAACGAACAGAAAGCTCGTTACACCGATCTTTTCGTTGTACATGCGGCCCGAAATTTTCGGCATCCAGTAGTAGAGCGCAGCCATCAGCGAAATCACGGTACCGCCCTGGATCGTGTAGTGGAAGTGCGCAACCACGAAGTATGTATCGTGGTAGCTGATATCCACCGCCGGAGCGGCGAGCGGTAAGCCGGTCAAGCCGCCGATAGCGAACAGGAACACGAAGGCCAAAGCGTACAGCATCGGTGTTTTCAGACTGATCTGGCCGCCGTACAGGGTCGTCAGCCAGTTGAAGACCTTGATCGCGGTCGGTATTGCCACGAGGTAAGTCAGGAAAGAAAAGAAAATAGCAACCGACGAAGACAGCGTGCTCACGAACAGGTGATGCGCCCACACGATAAAGCTAACACCCGCAATTGCGAGCGATGAGTAAGCAATCGCTTTATAACCGAAAATTGGTTTGCGCGAAAATACGGGCAGAATCTCAGAGACAACACCCATCGCCGGCAGAATCATGATATAGACAACCGGGTGAGAGTAGAACCAGAAGAAATGTTGGAACAGCACCGGGTCGCCACCCAATGCCGGGTCAAAGAAGCCGATACCGAAAAAACGCTCGGCAATAAGCAGAAACAGCGTAATACCGATCACCGGGGTTGCAAGCACCTGAATCAGCGCTGTCGAATAGATCGCCCAGCAAAAGAGCGGCATACGCGTCCAGGTCATGCCCGGTGCGCGCATCTTGTGGATAGTGACCACAAAATTTAGGCCCGTGAGAATCGAAGAAAATCCTAAAAAGAAAGCGCCCAAGGTCATCGTAATAACGCTGGTATTCGATTTTGTACTATAAGGAGTGTAGAATGTCCAGCCGGTATCTGCGGGGCCACCGAACCACTTGAACGGGTCAATGAGACCGATCAGAATTACCGCGATGCCGAAAAGGTATACCTGATAACTGAAACGGTTAAGCACAGGAAACGCCACGTCGCGCGCGCCGATCATGATAGGCATGAAAATATTACCAAACGAAGCGACGATACCCGGAACAATGAAAACGAATATCATCAGCGAGCCGTGCAGCGTGAAGAATATATTATATGTTCTTTCGTCGACGAAGGTTTTTCCCGGGAACATCAGTTCGGTTCTTAGAAGCAGCGCAAAGACGCCGCCGAGAAGAAATGCCGCGAGGCCTGTATAAAGGTACAGGAGTCCGATGCGCTTATGGTCTACGCTCGAAAGCCATGACATGATTCCTTTCTTGCTGAGAAAATTCTCATGGTGATCGCCGTGCGCGTGATCTGCCGTATGTGCTATAGATGACATCGTTCTCCCCTTATTTCAATGACTTAATATAAGCGACCAGTGCCTTGGTATCGCTTTCTTCTACGCCCATATTGGGCATAGGTGCAAAACCCTTGACCACTTTTGCGGCAGGTTTCAGCATCGATTCTTTCAAATAGGCTTCGTCGACCTTGATTTTTCCGTTGGTGAGGATTTCTTCTTTGCCGAACAGGCCCTTAAATGACGGGCCGGCACCACCGGCCGCACCCGTTACGTTATGGCAGGCGAGACAACCTTTTGCACCATAGAGTTCTTTACCTTTGGCGATCAGCGCAGTTTCATCAACCGGTCCGCCTGAAGCATCCTGGTCGAGTTCTTTCTGCAGACCGACCAGTTGTGCGGCTTTCCAGCGGTCGAAATCCGCCTGCTCCATGACCTGCACGACACCCAGCATGCCCGAGTGTTTATCGCCGCAGTATTCATTACAGGTAATGACAAATTCGCCAACCACGGTCGGTTCGAACCACAAGCGCGAAGTCAAACCCGGCACAACGTCCTGTTTCACATAAAAAGCGGGTATTGTGAAGCTGTGTATAACGTCGGTAGACACCATCTGCATCACGTATTTGCGGCCTTTGGCGACGACAAATCGTGTCTGTTCTTTCTGCGCGGCGTCTTGCAGGCGGTTGGGTGCTTCAGCCGTTGGATTAACGTTTTTGGTCGTGAGTTTAATGCATTTTTCAGCGTTGGTTTTTGCGTTTTTAACACAGTAGGGATATTTAATATCCCAGATCCACTGGCGCGCGGTCAGTTGAATAACTTCGCCGTCCTTAGGCATGTCGCGCAGTTTAATAAACGATGCGACACCGTAGTAAAATATGACGCCGAGAATCATCGTCGGCAGCACGGTCCAGATAATCTCTGCCGTCGTGTGGTGCGTCAGATACAGCGTCTGTTTGTCCGGTTCGCCTTTTTTGCGGCGATAGCGAATCACAAAATAGATCAGCACGCCTTCAACAAGAATAAAAGCAACCAGACTGATACCATTGATCAGATCGGCGGCAAACTTCACCTCGGATGCAATACTGGAAGCCGTGGGTGCGTGCGAAATAAAACCCATCACATTGGTTAAAAAACTCGTCATTCCATTCCCCTCATTCGTGAGCTTTCGTTGCGCGTCGTCGCCGTTCTCTGTACCAGAGCACTGCCAAAAGGCCAACCACAATGATGCCGGTCAGTATGCCACCGAACCGCATCACGCGCCAAGCCACCAAACTGTATTTTCGCTTCACAGGGTCAAAACTATAACAGGTCAACATGACGCGATCACCGATAGTTTTTGATACTTTGCCTTCAGCGGCCTCGAGCAGCGCCAGGCGGAAATCGGTTTCGCTGTATTCCACCCCATATAAATAGCGGGATATTTTCAGATCGGGGGTCAGCACCAGAATCACCGCAGGATGGACATATTCGCTATCTGTCTTGCGCGGATTAGTCGATGTCTCCTTGAGGTATTTAAAGCCGATAGCGGTCGAAATGGCGGCAATTTGCGGTATAGAGCCCGTTAAGAACCGCCACTGCCGGCTGTATTCGAGCAGATTGGCGTCGGTTACAAACGACAGTTTCCGCAGATAGTTACCCTGCTTGGCTTTTGCCAGACCCGGTTTTTCTTCGGGATGAAAACTGTAGCTGATGATTTGGTAATCTTTTCCGAGCTTATGTCTTGCGGAATGTTCTATTGCTTGCATCAGACCGTTGAGCGTCAGCGTACAGAGATGCGGGCAGTTGTAATAAACCGGAGTCAGAATCACAGGGCGTTTTTGATCGGCGAGATCCTGTAGCCTTACAGTTTTTCCCGATTCATCGCTGAACGTCATGTTTGAAAGATCGGCGGAGATATTCTCTTCGACTTTTACCTCGAGCGGAGGCGGTTTTTTAGCGAGCGTATCATCCGCGGGGGGCAAATCTGCCCATAGGCTGGCTACGGTGGTTAACAGCAAAAGGCTGACGATTTTACAGACAGAGAGTTTATTGCTGCAGATCAAAGCCTTCTGAACGCCATACCCGCGAACGCTTCGACGCCGCTCAGCGCAGGCGCGGGAATGACTGACTAATGGCAAAGACTTGCCGGGAAAAAACTGCATTTCTGCAATTACGGCAGGGCAGACATGCTTTCAATCGAATATAGGGACTCAGGATTCCAGAAACTCAAAGATGCG
>CAYHJO010000049.1:0-18513 GCA_964356715.1 uncultured Turneriella sp.
GCTGAGAATATAGGGCTTTTTTGTTACAACGACAATTTCACGCTAAATCTGGGTAAGTATATATAGCGCACCGCCGCGCGGCCCAAAAAACCGTTAACCGCTGTGGAAAAAATTATGTCTCATCATGCAGGTGGAAAGATCAGGATTAATATTCGACGCCATGATCTGCAACGCGGGCATCATGGCTCTGCCGAAGCTCGAGCAGGCGCATGGCTTTGCGGGTACACAGCGAACCACTAACGCAGTGCATCCGACCGCTGCCCCGGCAAGCGGCGAGTATTTTGCCGACGTGAATATTGCGAAACCGCGCAGCGACGTCGATGACGCGGCTATGGCTAAGCAGCTGCGGGACGTTTCTGAAAAGATTGTCGCTGAGTTGTAAACGTGTTGTTGCCTATTCACTGGCCGCTTGGAACCATACGGGGTATATTCGGGTCAACCGAATATGAAAAATAGTAAAATAAAATCGATCATTCTAGCACTGATCTTAGCGCCGGGCCTGATAAGCCTGATTCACGCGGCCGAAGCCGCACCGGCTGCATCTGCACCCGTCGCCACAGAAACTAAAGCCAAAACCGGCAAGTATCTCTTCGAAGATATCAACGGTTATGGCGGCAGTTTGTTGGTTATGTACGGCAATGGCAGTTCCATGAATGACACGATGTCATTCGGAGTGCGTGGTTTTGTGCATTTTGGCAATGCCTTCCGTCTCGGCGCGATCGGAACAATGAGCGGTCGCACTAATTTTACTTCGAGCACGCGTGAAACTTCGGGCAGTGTGGGCCTATTCGGCGAATACCTGCTGCGCTTCGATCCGTTCATCATCGGGCTGGGTGTTAAGGCGGCCGGGGCCGGTTATGGCACACACGACAGAGGCACGCGCACGAGTGGCACCAAGTATGCTTACTTCAATGCGATGCCTTTTGCGGAGATGGAGTTCCGCCTGCTCGAGCATCTGTCACTCAGCGTATATGGTGGTTACGACTACTTTGTCGGCAATTCCGGAGCCCCCAACATTTCTCAGGCAGTGGGTGGTCTCGCGATCACTCTCGCGCGCTATTAAGCCTAAAAGCGCAACAGCTACCCGCTTAAGCGGGTAGTTGTCGCGCGACTACACATGGGCTTTGCGCCACATCTCGAGCCGCGGTTCATCTTCGCGGTAATAACCCTGAATCACTTCACCCGCTTCAAAGCCAAACTCGCGGTATAACCCAAGCGCCGCGTGGTTTGCCGGGTTGACCGTCAGATAACAGGGCGAACTTTTCAGCTGGGGTTCGTCGAGCAGGCGTTGCAGCAGAAACCGGCCCGCGCCTTTGCCGCGGTGGGCTTTGTCCACAAACACTTTATGCAGGCAATAGCCGCGCGCAATCGTCGGAAACGCCAGCGCGACACCGGCAACCATGCCGTCGTGCCGCCAGATGCGTACAATCGCATCCTCAATCCAATGCCGCCAGGTGTGTTCACCGTCGGTGATATTGTGCCCGTTGGGGTAGTCGAGCCACGCGACACGGTCGAGAGCCGCGATTTCGAGATAGTCTTTTCTGTGCGCTCTTTCGATATTCATATTCTATTTTGAATAGTAGTCACCCGTCGAAAAGCGGCGGTTTTCCATACTGTTCGAAAAATAGAAAACCGTGATATCCAACTCGATGGAATATTTCGATTTCAGAGACCAGCGTTCGTAATAGGGTTTGAAGGTGGCGTTGGCCACCTGTAGTATCTGCGTGTGCAGGTTCTGCGCATCAGAGAGCGCAATGGGCTTTTTGGGAATAACCTTCTTTAGAATAGCCGCGCTCATACGAGGTTCGAATTTTTCGAGCAGGTTGACTGCGTCATAGGTCGACGAGCCGATTGCAGATTCGAGCGGATTGACAAAGGCCGAAATCACATAGTGCAGATTTTCGTATTCATTTCTGCCGTCTTCAATCGGTATCGACAGAATACCTTCGGCCAGGTTGTGCACTGTTCTGTCGCCGATGTATTCGGCAGGCACATCTGAACCGGTTTTGGGGCCGGGGCTCAGGCAGTTGAGCAGAAACAAAATGCTCAAAACCGGCAGGGCCGCGGAACAGATGCTTTTGGCAAAACGGCGGAATGGCGAATCCATCGGCCAAAAGAATAGCAAAGCGATATGCGTAAACTCACTTTGCAGAAGCTGTTGCCCGACAGGCCCGCCGCACACAATTTGCTTATCCGTATCGGTTTTCCTGTTGACATTTCAATAATTTGCGGCGTTCAAACTCCATGAGTCTGAAGTCCGCAAAAAATATTCTATGGTTTGCTGTAGCGTTATTTTCCCTGGAGGTTTTTAGCGGCAATTTGTCGGCGACTGCCTGTATCTACAAGGATGCTAACGGCAGACTTGCATGTGCGGATACAAATATGTATGATTGCAAGAGCAATCTAAAAGGAACTCCTGAATACAATACGACCTGCGCGGATCTCGAAAGTGGTACGACACCGGGAAAAGATAGCCGGCCCGATTACATGGGTGACTATAAGTATCGATCATGCCTGAATCAATGCGGTTCCCGCTGCTCCGGTTATAAAACGCAAACCGGTGCGGAGTCGTGTATCAGTTCGTGCCAATCGGGCTGCCCCCGCAGATTGCACTGCCGGCGGATGGATATCCGGGGGATTTTATGTGGCGGCGATTAGCGGATGGCGTTGTTCAGGAACGGGTGAAGATGCCCGACCAGCCGAAAGGCATTCCGAAAATTGTGCGTTCGATAATGGCGACCGCTGTCTATGCCGCTGTGCTTTACGGTATCTCCTGGCTCAATGGCCTGGGGCAAGCAGATAAGATCAAACCAGGCGAAAGCTTCAATCTGCATAATGCATCCGCGCTTTCTCTGGTGGCTGTCTTTATTGCCACCATTGCCTTTATGTATTTTCTACTGGTGAAGAACCGTAAACCACCGGTGATTTTCATTTGCTATGACTGCCAGGAACCGTTTCATGCGCAGGCAGCTTGCCCGGCGTGTGGCAGCACCAATGTCTCGGATATTCGCTTAGCAGAATGGATCGAGGATTAGTTCTCTGCTAGACCTGCCGGATTAACACCGAACTCGACCGGGCCTTCTGATGGTAATGGTTCGCGAACACGGGCGCTTTGGTCAAATCTGCCGAAAAATCCTGCGTCGGCAGGTGCGCGCTGTCTGACAGCCGCTTCCAGTCTCCCGGTGGCATTTCGAACTCGAGATCTTCGCGGTACGCATTAAAGACCGCGAACAGCTCTGAATTCCCGTTTTCTGTTTGGAGAGAAAAGGCCAGCGAATGTGACTCGTAGCTGAGATCGGGTGCATGCTGTTTCACGCCATGAAAGGTGATTGCTTTTCTTCCCGAAGCATCGGGCAAGAACCAGCTTTTCGGCGAGGTCATGAACGGATTGGTCTTACTGAAAGCAATGAAGCCCTGTACAAACCTGAAGAGGTCTTTATTCGTCTTGAGCAGGTTCCAGTTGAACCACGAAATGGCATTGTTCTGGCAGTAGGGATTGTTGTTACCCTGCTGCGTGCGTCCGACTTCGTCTCCCATGGCAATCATGGGGGTGCCCTGCGACAAAAACAGCAGCGTGAAGAAATTGCGCATCTGTGCCTGCCGCAGCGCCCGGATCGTTTCGTCTGTGGTATCGCCTTCGTTGCCGCAATTCCAGCTGAAATTTTCGGCAGAACCGTCCGCACCGTGCTCGCCGTTGGCCTCGTTGTGTTTTTCGTTATAACTCACCAGATCGGCGAGCGTAAAGCCGTCGTGGCAGGTAATCAAATTGATGCTGCGGTGGCACTCGCGATCGGTCTGCGGATAAAGATCGGGGCTGCCCGTGATGCACATCGCGAGTTGATTCACAGTGCCGTTGTCGCCGCGCACGAAACGGCGTACTCCGTCGCGAAATCGCGCGTTCCACTCAGCCCAGCGGTGACCGACAAAACTGCCCAGCTGGTACAGCCCTGCTGCGTCCCATGCTTCTGCAATGATGCGTGTACCCGCCAGAACCGGGTCCGACTCGATTTCCCACAGAATCGGCGGGCTCTTCATCGGTGCGCCCCACTCGTCGCGAGACAGCACCGAGGCGAGATCGAAACGAAAGCCATCGACATGCATATCAGACACCCAGTGCCGCAGGCAATCCACAATCAGTCTGCGCACGATAGACTGGTTGCCATTCACGGTATTGCCGCAGCCAGAGTAGTTCGCATAGTAACGCGGGTTATCCAACCTGGGGATATAGTACGCGCGGTTTTCAAAACCGCGAAAACTGAGCAGCGGCCCTTCGTGATCGCCTTCGGCGGTGTGGTTGAAAACGACATCCAGAATGACCTCGATGCCCGCCTTATGTAACGCAGCCACCATCTCGCGAAATTCGCGTACGGGTGCGAGCGCATCCTTCGCCGAGGCGTAGCCCGCATGCGGCGCAAAAAAACCGATTGGGCTGTAACCCCAATGGTTGGATTTCCCGGCCGGCGCGTCCTGCGCGTCAAAATGCTGCACGGGCAAAAGTTCGACCGCGGTGATACCCAACTCTTTCAGATACGGAATTTTATCGATGACGCCGAGGTACGTGCCGCGCCGCCCGGGGGCGACACCCGATGAAGGGCTTGCAGTAAAGCTGCCGACGTGCATTTCATAGATGACGGTCTCGTGCAGCGGATTATGCACATGCGCATGGTATTCGCGGTCGAGCTGGTGTCGTTTTACCACAACCGATTTCATCGCGGTCTGCGCGGTGTCGCCCTTGCGGGCCGCGGCCGCGCGGTTGTAATTCCGGGGCGTCACAATAGCCTTAGAATACGGATCAATCAGCAGCTTGTCCCCGTCAAAGCGATGCCCGCGCGAAGGGTCAAACGGGCCATGCGCACGGTATCCATAAAGCTGCCCTTCGGCGAGGCCGTTCACGAAAATATGCCAGTAATAGAAAGTGCGGTTAACGACCGGATCGAGTTCGAGAACGTGCGTCGGCGGCGCGTCGGCCTCAGCAAACAGCAGTAGCTCTATGCGGCTGCAGTTCTTCGAAAAAATGCAGAAGTTAACACCGTCACCGCTTACCGTGGCGCCCAGCGGAAATGAATTGCCGGCGGATGTGTGCAGTCTGCTTCTTTTGACCGGCATAGCACTGTCTGCGACGAGGCGCCGCGCAGCCAAGCAGATTACCTTGAAGCCACAGCGAGTTGTCGCGAATAGGCGGCAATTACCGCCAGTGTGGTTTTATCCGTGGCATAGACGCTGTACCAGCCCTGCGCCTCGTGCGGCGGATCGCCGGTGAACGCGTCACCGGGTTGCCACTGTACGTGCGCGGGGCTACCCTCGCCGCCCCAGGCCCAGAAATTCACGCCGGCAATCGGCGCTTCGCTTTTCTGTGACTCGACCACGTAGCGGAACACTTCGGCGTAGAAATTATCTCTGATCGTCACAGGCGTCTGCGGCTGGAACACGTTGCGGTCGCGCGAAATGCCAAATTCTTCCAGCACGAGAGGTTTACCGAGCGTGCGGGCAAATTCGCGGTGTGTCCGCAGCAGGCCGTGCAGGCTGTGGATCGCCTTGGGGTAGGTTTCTTCGAGCTTTTGCGGATTATACGTGGCGGCATTCTGCACCCAGATATGCAGCGTGGCATAATCGATGTCTTTATGCGAAGTATTGCGCACATGCTCGACGCCCGCAAACGAAAAGACCTCCCCCATCGCCCCGCTGCTGACGAGATGGTGCGGATCGAGCGCTTTGATAAGTTTGGCTGTTCTCGCGATCCAGGCGTCGTAGTTGTCGGCATTGAGAAAACCCGCGGGTTCATTGGCGAGTTGCCATGACATGATAGTGGCATCGCGGCGGTATAATATGCCGTTCACGCTGTTGCGCCGCATGACGATTTTGCGGACGAATTTCTCATAATATTCCACTGCCTGCGGCGTAGAATAGAACTGCGTGGTGTAGAGATTGTACCTCAGCCACATCCAATATGTGCTCCAACTCTGACTGTTGCCGCCGCCCGCTTCGGGGTCAAACTCGGGGTATGGAATTTCGCCCTTGCCCGCCCAGCGCAGGTACTGTGCAAAACCACCCGACCAATGCCAATAGTTACCCAGGACGACGACGGCTGTCATACCGCGCCGACGCATTTCGTGCAACAGAAAATCCAACCCGCGCAACAGTTTTTCATTATAGATGCCAGGCTGCGGCTGAGCAGCGGGTGCAATGCGCCACGGTTCACTGTCTGGTCCCTCGGTCGCGGCCATAACGCGCAAATTCGTTACGCCAATGGCACTGAGACGGTCGAGTTCGCGCAGCAGGCGGGAGCGATCAGACATCCCCAGATTCATGCCATACCAGAGATTGGCACCCAGGAAGGTAAATTTCCTGCCGTAGCGCGCAAAGCCGAGGCCGTTCGTTTTGACGAAGCCGGCCGGCGCGGCCGCAGCGTGCAACTGTGCCGCGAAGCAACCCAAAACAAACAGAAAAACAAGTCGCGGCATAGCCTGTCTAACCCCAGTAAATCACGGTGAGCGTAAATTCCGATTTCGGAAATCCGGCGAAAATGTGGATGATTCAGAGCCGATGCGGCAGCTGGTATCGTTAGTTCTCAAGGGAGCCTATTGTGTCGCTAAAGGAGTCGGGTGGGTGCCGGCGTTGAAACCGCGCGCGATCAACCAGGCACCAAGGAAGAGTTCAAACAACCCGGCGGGAAGCGAGAATAACAGGCCAACGCCGACTCCCCCGAACTCTAAAAGTGCTCCCGTGAAGAAAATGGCGTATCCGCAAAAACCCCAAAGCGCGGTAAAGCGCGGAATCAGCCGTTCGCGGTGCAATAGCGCGCAGAAAAACAGACTGCCGAAGCCCAGAATGGCCATACCCAGCTGGTACGCGAAAAAATTGGCGCGGCGTGCAGACATCATGGCGCTCGGCGTCAGAGAATCATGCGCTGTCATAAAAAACAAAATGGCAACCACCCCCGCTGCCAGCACAGCCCCCTCAAGCACACGTGTCAGCAGATATACGCGGGAAACAGTCTTACTGGAGAGCGCCAATATCGGCTTCAATAGCCAGCCGATTGTCACCACAATCACCGAGTTAAGCAGCATCGATGCGGCGCCCATGAAGAATTCCAACCGTTTGGCAGCCAGCATCGCCGCCGGGTTGGCAGCCTCAAGAATACCGGCAACCATGCCGGCGCCAAAACCGTACGCGAGAAATGCAGCCAGAAAGAGCGCGCCGGCAATGCGCTGTCTCATCTCATCGGATGTCATTGGTGCACTCCTCTGCCGTTGAGTCGAATAACGGCATAAATTTTTTGGTGCCCCGGCTCAACATAGTGGTGGGCTTTGACAATGCCAGTCAACGTGTAAATGCGATAGACGGCCGACGCAGGGCAACGCCATTCGCAGCTTTGAAAGACCGCAGGTGTCGCCCTGGGGATTATGGTCAGAAATGGCGCAGCTACATGAATTGCTCGACGTAAAGAATAATGGCTCCTTTATTTTTAAGGACTATCTGCTTGTCGATCACCGGCAGCAGAACCTTGCAGACATCCTGAACGAAGTGGCGCGCCAGCAAAATCAGCTCGAGAGCATGGTGCGCCGCTATCTGCAGGACGATGACCGGCTGATTGGTCAGGAGAAGGCCAACATAGTCAATGGGCTGCACCTGCTCGCCCGAAATCTGACGACGCTGCACCTGAAGGTGTATGATCCGGAAAACGCGGGCGCATTCAGCACGGTGATTTCGGTGAGTGAAGGCAAAGACGGCATTCTGGTTTATGGCCGGATGGATGTCGTCAGCCTGGCAGCGCAATTCTCGATCAAGCCATGGGTAGACGACTACCTCGAAAAGGCCATCGAAGGCCTGATCGCAGCATTCCAGAGCGCGGCGCTGGATCGCAGTATTTCGCTCGCAGAAAAAGTCCGTTTGGTCGAAAGGGTCAACGATTTGCTGCTGCAAAGCCTGCAGTCTCTGCATGTAATGCGTACCCGCGCGGTGCACAGTTAGCCGAGGCCGGGGCGGCGCTGGAAATGAAATCACCCATGCATCATTTCTAAACCCGGCAAACGGTCGTCATTCTCCCGTCAGGTTCGTCCAATGTGAGAGGTTATCGCCAAATACATGAAGCACGCCCTGTCCATCGCCATCGGCATTATGTCGCTTCTTGCCACAGGCTGCAGCTCGCTTGTCGAAGAAACCGACCGCATCCGCAAGCTCTACGAAGCGCAAAACGGCGGATCTCCCACCGTGATGGCGACAGACCCCGCCGACAACAGCTTCGCTCCGCATAACCAGACTTACATCGATGTCACATTTTCGACGAGCATCGACGCCGGTTCCTTTACCGCGCAGTCGCCGTTCGGCGCCTGTAGCGGCTCTTTTCAGGTAAGCTACGACGGATTTACCAATTGCCTCGGAGGTACCGTCGATACTTCTGCTAATCCCCGCATCCGGTTTACCCCGACGTTTTTTCCGAAGGGATTGGGTTTGCAGCTGCGTGTCACCGGCGGAGTTTTCAGTAGCGTGGGCGTGACCGCCACGCCATATACGTCGCCCGTGGGTTTCAGGCTCGCTGCGCCGTGCGGCAACCAAAATTGTTTCTTCAGTCATTCCACGCCGCTCATGACAAATGCCGGGGGATATTCGGGAATATTCCGCGTGCGCGGCGGTACGCATCAGGGGAAGTACCTTGTCTATACCTTCGCGCAATCCGCGACGACGCTGATCGATCCCGTCGCGGCGACTTCGCAGGCGGGCCCGAGTATGTCACCATGCGCAATGCCAAACAACAGTACGCACAATTTCCTGAACAACGCAGGCACGAAAGAGGTGATTATCATCGGCGGCAGCACCACGGCGACCTGCCTTTTTGACCATGCTGCGAATACGTTTGCGGTTGGGCCTGCTTTTCTCTCGGCAACGGGGCTTGGTTCCTACTCTTTCAAGCCGCAGAATCCAGCGTCGCCCGAATACGGCAACACGTTGGTAAGTTGCGCCAACAACAGCGCCGGTGTGGTCCGTTTCGCGGCGAACGATACCGGTACGGGAAGTGTATACGCTTTGACGGGTGGTAATGCAAACCTGGGCGCGCATGCAATACGCGCCACGGCCGGAAGTTACGCCGGAAAATGGATTCATTTTAACAGCGGAACGAAGACCACTATTTTTACCGAAAATCCCCCCGCGATGTCGCTCGGCTACACCACGGGTATTGGCGTGTTAAACGGCGCAATCTCATTTGAAGTTTTCTCCGGCGTACGTGCCGGACAGGTGATTACGATATTCGGGGCAAGCTCGACGAATCTCTTTGCCTACGACCTGCTCGCCGACGCTGCGGCGACGACGCCGACGGCGCTCAGTACAGGAGTAAATCAGGGGAGTTTATTCCTGCGCCAGCAGGGGACAAATTCATACGACGCGCCCGTTCTGTTGCATGGTGCAAATACGACCGCTTCCAGTATCTATGATGCCGCTGCGGGTAAATTCATAAACGGCCCGCTCCCGACCGGTGCCTTAACCGGCGGATCAACCTCGATTTTTATGCCGGGCTCAGGCAGCAATGGCGCTTTCTTCATCGTGAACGGTTCGCCCACTCCTTCTACCTCCGTGTATTTTCCCGGCAGCAATAGCTTTCACGGCAGCCGCACACCGGGCAGAGTGCCCGATATCGGCGTGAGCTCGTTCAGAATACCATCGGGAACCTGGCAGGGGCGAACTTTAATTGTGGGGGGAAATGCCATTACGACAACGGCGGTGTATGATCCGCTGACGCACCAGATTGTGCCGGGACCGGATTACGACGTCTCGATCACGCCCGGAACGACATCCTTTGCGGTGCCACTGACGCAGGGGCCCAATGCGGGTAAAGTCATCGTTTTTCAGGGCGCCACGGCGACCTATCGGGTCTTCGACCCTGCGACGAATGCATTTTTCGATCCGTCCGGGCCATGGCCCGGTACCACCTTTACTGCAAAGGGCCTCGGAGCCACGAGCTTTCCCATCAATAGCACTTCTTATATACTTGTGATGAACGGTGGCGCAAACACCTTGTCGCAGAAGATCGATCAAAGTACTGCTACCCCCACCGTTACCGCTGGTCCCTTCATTGGCTGCGCGGTCAATGGGACACCATTTAATCTTGCGTTCGCCAATGCGTCGACGGGCGAGGTAAAACAGCTGGTGTACTGTTCGACGAATACTTTCAGGGTATTCGACCATGCCACACAGACTTTTACGGTCACTGTTACAGTCTTGGGCGGCTCGGCCGGAGCAGGTATCCAGGGTTTAGTCATCCCTACAGGGCCGCTCGCCAAACAAGTCCTGATTATCCACGGAAACAACTCGAGCCTGCTGACACTTATTGATCCCACGACTCTTGCCACCTCTTCGGTGGGTACCTGGCTTACTTCCGGGTGCCCGGGAGTAACGGTCGGCACGGGTTCCCAGCTCTTATACCTGCCCTATGGGGCGAACGCGGGAAAATACCTGCTGATCGCCGGAGGCAATTCGCAGAGTACCTGCATGTTTGATCCCGCGGGACCGGGTTTTTCGCCGGGGCCGGTGACGAATAGCGTTATTTCGCCGGGTTACCAGGTTGGCGCCGGTGCGCATGCTTTTAAGACAGGCGGGGGTATCTATCCGCTCGGCTATGTCGTCATGTCGGGACAGAGTAAGAATGTCTGGAGCACTTACGTTCCTTAACCGCGCAGACTCATCCATCCGCGCCTTGCGCGCTTTGAGCGGCCCGCAACCGCACGCCCCGGCGAAATCATTGACGACCTGCAGTTGATTGCACTGTTCAGGCAGTGGCACGCCCGGCGATCGACCTGGATTCCGTCGATGAGAAGCAGCTGCTGCAGTTGCGCCTCTGCGACTTGCCGATCCGCATCGAAAATACGGTGCTGCAGGAGCTGATCCGCAAGCTCTATGCCGAGCTCGACGGGCGCGGCTTCGCGTTTCGCCCGCCGTGCTACCTCGGCGACGAATGGTTTTCTCCCGAAGGTATTCCTGCCATTGCGCTGCCTTTCTACCTTGCGCACCCGCGCCTCATTCAGCTCGAACGGAAACTCATCGGTGAAGCCGAGGGCGAAGACCGCGGCGAAGCGATGCGGCTGTTGCGCCACGAATGCGGCCATGCGGTCGTGCATGCATTTGGCCTCACCAAGCGCGCCAGCTGGCGTGAAGTGTTCGGCCACCCGCGTAAACCCTTCAGCGATTATTATCGTTACCAGCCCTACAGCAAATCGTATGTGCGCAACCTCAAGGATTTTTATGCGCAGAGCCACCCCGAAGAAGATTTCGCCGAAACCTTTGCTGTGTGGCTCAACCCCGAGGTGAACTGGCGTGAGCTCTATGCCGGATGGCCCGCGCTAAAGAAACTCGAATACATCGACAGCCTCGTTCCCTCGATTGGCAAGAAGGCTGTCAGTGTACCCAAAAAGGATTTCTTTTGGCACATCAGTACTCTAAAGAAGAAACTGGATTCGCATTACCGTGCGAAGCGTAAGCTCTATATTGAACATGAACCCGATTTTTTCGACGCCGATCTGAAAGCGATTTTTGTGCAGCAAGAAGGCAAGGTGAAACAAAAGGCTTCGCGCTTCATCACGCAGAAACGCCATGCGCTCGAAGACATCGTGGCCCGCTGGACGGGGGAGAAAAAAGTGCTGATCCATAACTTGTTGGCCCGGCTGCAGAAGCGTTGCGACCTGTTGAAGCTGGAAGTGCCTGCCGCAAACGAAGACCTGGTGCTGACACAGTTTACATCCTACTTAACGACGTTGGTCAGCAACCACCGCTATACCAATCGCTACAAACCCGGAAAATAATTTGGCCGCGAATTCGACAGAAAACACCGGTGTAACAGCGAATGAACGCACGATCGCACGGCGGCCCAGGAAAATGAAAATTCTTGTCGCGTTTGACTACCCGCTGACGCCGCCTAAAGACGGCGACTATGCCGCACAGCTTTCTGCCGACGACTGGCGGCCGATACGCAACGTCAGCGAAGCGATCACCCGGCTGGGGCACGAGGCGATCTTGCAGGGCGTATTCGATAACATCATGCCGCTCATCACCACCGTGCGGCGGCGCAAACCCGATCTGGTCTTCAACATGCTCGAGACTTTCCGGCAGGAACGCAAATACGAGGGCGCACTCGCGGGCCTGTTTGACCTGCTACAGGTCCCTTATACTGGCTGCTCAGCTGCTGCGCTCACGATCTGCCGCAATAAGCAATACACGAAACAACTGCTGAGCCAGTATGAAATTCTGATTCCCAAATCGGTGCTGTTTCCGCGCGGTAAAACCAATCGCAGTGTAAAAGATCTGCGCTTTCCCGTGATTGTGAAACCGCTGGGGCTCGAAGGTTCTGACGGTATCTCGCAGGCGTCTTTTGTCGAAGACGAAAAGGCCTGCGTCGAGCGCGTCAAGACGCTGCACGAAACCTACGAGGTCGATGCTATTGCCGAAGAGTACATCGAGGGCCGCGAAATCTATGCGGGTGTTTTGGGGCTCGATAAACTGACGGCTCTGCCATTGCGTGAAATGCTGTTCACGAATTTTCCAGAAGACCGGCCGAAATTTGCGACGTTCCACGCCAAATGGAATCCCGAATTCCGCAAAAAATGGGGTATTAAGAACACGTTTGCGAAGGGCATCGACGAAAAGGTCGAAGCCGAGATCGAGATTATCAGCAAGACCGCCTTCCGCGCTCTGGGTTTATCGGGCTTCGCGCGCCTCGATCTGCGGCTGACCGACAAGAATGAGATCTACGTGATCGAGGTGAATCCCAACCCGAACATTGCGAACGACGACGAGATTGCGTATGCATCGCAGCGCCTGGGCATTTCTTACGACCAGCTGATACAGAAGCTGATCGATTACGGCAAACGTAAGTAACAAGCCCCGGCTGCTGCCTGAAGCGACGGTCAAGTGGCTCTGTCAAAGGCGCGGCCAACCAAAAACCATTGCGAGTTCGACGGCCATAGATGCGGCACCGATGATCGAACCGGCGACAACTTCGGCGATGGTATGTTCTTTGAGCCGCACGCGACTCCACGCTGTCAGCAGTAAACTGAGCAGAGCTGTGAGGCCGCCCGGCAGACCGAACGGATAAGGAACAGCAGCGAGCAATCCCCCCAGGCCAGCGCAGTGGAGACTGACTTTGAACCGCAGGGAAAGCAATGCAATGACGACAATGTTGGGCAGGCCGAATGCCAAAATCGCCACCACGAGACGGCCTATAGCCGGATCTCTCCACAACAAGATGACAGTAATGGCAAAACAGACGATCAGTACCGGGAAGAGATATTTTCTCTGCCGCCGGTCAGACACGTGGAAATTCCGGAACACACCTCGCTTCATGAGAACGATGACGTAGACAGTCGGAACGACGCACATGACGAAGATCGCTGCCAGAACGGTCGGGGTGGCATCCCAGCGAATACCCATTTCGGCGGTGCCAATCGCCAGCATCACGGGAATGCCGATGAACAGCGGATTGAAGATAGCCGAAAGCCAATACGCGAAGCGATCCATGGTATTCCCTTCAGGACAAAACTGCTGCGGTCAACCGGTAAATCGCGGATTAGGCGGTCGGCGCGGTGGACAATATTTATTTGGAAAAATGCAGGGCACAAATGGTGCGCACTTTCTCGCGCTGCTCCGAAAATGAACTCAGCCATACCTTCAGGCAGCGTTCTTGAAAATCATCCATCACGTTTGGATCAAAATCGTCCTGAAAAATCGAATCTGCACGTCGATAGCGAAGAATTTCCAATGGGCGGCTAACTTCATACGGCGGAAGAAAGAATTCACAGTTCTCGTCGAACACCGCTGGAAAAACTGAACTCCGCAGGGTTATCAGGAGAAAAAGAGCGGGATCCCCTGCATTGCGCCGAATACGGCTGCGAAAGCCCGAGCGAATACGCCGAATGCGGTCAAAGTTTTCGGTTGAAATCTGCGCCAGGTCGTCCAGTACGCTGCTGGTTTCTATCTGCGTTGCGCTGCCGATGAAATCCATAGCTTCATTGAGTTCGAGGTCAGCCGAGTCGAACTGCTGCAAAGCTGAACTCAGTGAGAACAGACTGACTTCTTCGCTTGCGCCTTGTAGCATCACGGGGAGACTTGCGAACGACTGGTGTTCTTTACTGCGGTGGTCCAGGCGTTCGCGCCAGGTTCGGCCGTGTTTCAATTCCGTGTCGGACATCGTGTCGGGCAGAAAATTGAAGATGATGAGATCTCTGGGCTCATGCCACGGCCGCATGAGTCGACCCATGCGCTGCGCGAGTTGCAGCACAGACCACGGAAGATCGTAATTTACAAGAATGCGCGAATCCTGCAGGTTGAAACCTTCGGAAATAGCTTCCGAGGCGACGAGAATATCGACGCGATTTGCAAGCATGCGGACGGAGAATTCTGAGTCTGGTTCTTCGGGTGAAAGCCGGCCATTAGCCACAGGCGCAAAAAAGTCGAGTATTGTTTCGAGCTCGTCGGCTTCGATATCCACGGTGGTCTTCACTATGCGGTCGCTGCATTGGGCAGATAACAATTTAGTTAACTGCCGCGCCGTTTCGCGATAGATGCAAAAAATGACAATTTTTTCACCACTGTGTTTTGAAAGAATTTCCAGAAGGGAAGCGAATTTTGCGTCAGTTATGCCATCCAGCTTTCGCAGCAAATCGCCCGCAAGCCGACCCAGATCTTCCTGATTTTCGAAGCGCATCTTTTCGTAGCCGGCTTCTTTGCTCATTTTTTCCAGTGTCGAACGCGCCTGCGCCGGCGAAGAACAGAACTGGTGCAACAAGCGCGCCTCGAACAGGTAATCCCTTTTTCCGGCGCCGGGCGAATCGGAAAAAAGACTACTTTCATAATCGGCGGGTCTTTGCCGGCGCAGCAACTTGCTGCGAATCAACTCTTTGAGAATCTCGTTGAGCGGGTTAACGAAGGAGATTGTGCGCAGGTGGATGCGGTCGGGAAAAAACCTGCGTTTATCGCCGCCAAAGGCGACAAAGCGTTTTCCGCGCTCGTCGCTCTGACTGAAAAATCTCACCACCGTCGGCGCCGTCAGCACAGTGCAGGGAGAAAGCTCTGATAACTCTGCTGGTCGCGTTACCCGCCACTTCTGATCGACGGTAAAAAACATGCCTTTAACAGGGCGCTCGGGTAAAAGTCCCAATTGATTATTGATGTCTTCTACGCTGCGGCTGTAAGGCGTCGCGGTTAAGAGCAGAATGCGCGCCCCCTTTTTTACCGCATCCTGTATTCGCCTGTGTCTCGTACTGATTTCACGCGCGCTATCCTCATCGTTTCGCATGTGATGGCTTTCATCGAGAATAACAAGCACTCCGGTAAGGTCACGATTCAACTCGTCATCGAGCAGCATTGCCTGGCGATATTTTTTCCAGTCGTCAATAGAGAGAATTTGGTACGAAAATTCGCGGCTGGAAATACGGGCGGCCCGCATCGACTGCGCCCACATGTCTTTCAGTCCCGCCGGAGCAAAAATCATCACCGCCTGAATTTCATTGCGCGCCCGCAATATGAATACCGCGTGCGAAGCAATCACTGTTTTTCCCAGACCTGTCGAGGCAATCAGGAACGCGCCGCCGTGGTCTGTGAGGCTGCGCACAATACGCGAAATAATCGGTTTTTGGTAATGTGCTGGTAAGGGCAGACTACCCGACAGCGTGTCGTCAGGTATTCCATAGATTTCGATGAGCGAGCGAAGATAGACTTCTTCGGGTGTCCTTAGTTCCAACAACTCTTCGAGCGCCTCAATGAAAACGGCCGTTAGCGACTCTGCTTTGTCGAAATATTCATCGAAGGTTTCCACAAAGTAGCGGACATCAAGACTATCGGTAACAAGGTTTCCCGCCTCACGGCCGGTAATAAGGCCGCTTCGTGTGAAATTTGCCGAGGTTACGATCGCCTGTGTCGCATCGGCTATATAGAGTTTTGCATGGTGATAGAGATAGCGCACATCGAGCGAACCGACGACGCGATGCGCCGAAAGGCGAATTGCCAGGCGCCCTTGCCTGAGCGCCAAAAGGATACTCTTCAACACGCGGGAATTCTTTTGCAGCGCACCGGTTTGTAGCTCAGCGAAGAACTCATGCAATAACTGGTCAACCTTGTCCGCGGCACCTTCTTCGCGACCGACTAATAATCGCACTTCCTTGATCTCCAGAATGTCCGACAATTCCGCCCAGCCGCTGGGTTCGAAGAAGGCAGTCGCAATGCGCACTACGCCGCTTTCGCGCAGGCAGTTGCGAATTGCCGGTAAGGCAAGGCCGGTTCCAAAGAAACGCCGGTTCAACGCTGCATCGTTCAGGAACCCCCCTGGAGCCTATGTATTTCAGACTGGAGAGTTTTCTGCCAATGCCAGGCGTCTATAGCCACCGCTCGATTCACCGCCGCATAACTTTCCGGCGTGCCGCAGTCAAACCAGCGGTCGCGGTGGATATACGCGCAAACTTTGTGCCCGGCCATAATCAGTCCTGTGTAACCGGTGTAAACAATGCTTGAAGGCTCAGTCTTCAAATAATCAAAGAGAATTGGTTCAAACACTGCAATGCCTGCGTAGAGATGCGATCCGGTACTTTGCGCGCTGAACGTGCGGTTGATGTCGATCACCTGGTCGTCTTCGCCAATCGTGATCGGCGCAATCTGGTTTGCATTCGGATGCGGTACCGCGACGATGGTGAGGGCCGCCTGCCGCGCGCTGTGGAACCTCAGCAGCTTCTGGATATCGACGTCCGCCACGATGTCGGCGTTGGCCAATAGCACCGGTGCGTCGCGCAGAAATGCTTCGCATTTTTTCACCCCGCCACCGGTATCGAGCAGATCGGCTTCGTACGAGACGTGTAGCTGCCACGGGTGCTCTGCCTTGTCGAGAATGCGCGTGATGGTTTCGGGGCAGTGGTGTGTATTCACAGCGAGTTTTTTTATTGCATAGTCGGGGTGCGTAGCACCCTGACTACGCAATGAATAGAAAAAATTCAGCGAGTAGGCCAGCATCGGCAAACCAGCAACGGGTAGCGCGGGCTTTGCCGTCTTCGCGGTGAGTTCTTTGAGACGCGTGCCACGCCCGGCGGCGAGTAAGAAGCCGTTCATCACCATTCTCCCGGTTCCTTCCAATCGGGTTGCTTCGGCTTTTTGGCGGCTTTCGCTTTTGCCTTGCGCTTCGCTTTGCGCTTGCGATCGAGCTTCGCCAGCCGCTTTTTTTTGTGCGCCGGGTTTTCAATCGCATTCGCGTCGCGCTCTTTCTGTTCGAGTTTTTCGCACAGCATGACGCGCGCCGCGTAGCGGTTCATGCCCTGCGTGCGGTGCAGCATGCATTTGATTTCCATCCCCGTCGGGGGGTGCGAAAGCCTGACGGCGGTCGAAACCTTGTTCACATTCTGCCCACCCTTGCCGCCGCTGCGTATAAACGATTCATCGAGGTCGGCTTCATAGACGCCGAGTCTGGCCATACGCGCAGCGAGTGCCGACATCTTGCCGGGTGAAACGGGTAGGCGCAGGTCTGTCATCTTATCCAGCTGTAATCTTTAATTTAATTTTCATAAATTCCTCATAGTGACCTCTCGCAGCAATCAAACACAGATTCAAGAGAAATTAATCCGCTGTCGTTTGCCGCGGCAATGATCTCATTGAGCATGCGACGCGCCGGATCGAGATACGCGGCGAAACCGGCGTGCCCGAGCGCAGCCTGACGACCAAACGTGCCCATGGCTTTGACGAGACGCTGGAATGCACTGAGCGCCCAAAAAGCATCGAACTCTGCGCGCGTCTGCCGGTGGATATCTTTGCCATTCTCAAAGGCGAAATCGAGCAGCCGCGCACGCCGTTCCGGTGTGATGGGGGCATATGCGTCGCAGAGCAGCGAGCAGAGATCGTATTGCATGAGCCCCAGACGCGCATCCTGAAAATCGATGATATATTGCTGCTGGGCGGTTCGACTGCGCTCACCGACCAGCATGATATTGCGAGAATGGTAGTCCCGGTGCGTGAAGACCTTGTTCACCGGAGCCGCCAGCTTTTGCGCGATGCTAAAAAATGCAGCGCGGATTTCCTTCAGGCCTGAATCAGTCACGGTGGCGCGGTAAAACCCAAGCAGGGTGTGTGTGATAAAGAATTCGAACTCGAACATCAGCTTCTCGACATCGAAGCTGAGCCGGAAAGCGGGACATTGCCCGTCGTTCTGCAGGCGTTGCCAGCCGAACATGCGGCTGATGGCGTCTTGATAGAATACATCCGCCTCATCGGGATTCTCTTTGAGCGCCTGATTAAGACTCAGGTCGCCGAGGTCTTGTTGCAGCATGACGCCCGCCGCCGGATCAGAAAAGAAAATTTCAGGCACCGCAATGCCGGTGCGGTGCAGAAAACCCTGCATCTGCAACACGAGAGGCATTGTGGTCGTTGCCGTCGCCGGGTCTTCGCTGACGCCGACGAGGCTTGTGCCATCAGAAAGTTGCAGGCGGTAATAGCGGCGCGTCGACGCTTCGGGCACAAGCGACGCACGCGGCGGCCCGCAATACTTGAAGACGC
>CAYHJO010000049.1:18523-22522 GCA_964356715.1 uncultured Turneriella sp.
AATCGCAGTGAACCCAGCGCGCGATAAGGCAATGGTGAAAATTTCAGAGGAATCTAAAGTCATTTTAGAATTTCGTAGTTCGCCTTAAGCCATGCAGCGAGATCTTTTTCTGACAGGCTGCCATCGGCGACGCCGAGCATGGTAACTACGGCGTCGACTTCGGTGGCGTTGATTTCAAAGCCATTGAGCATCAGAAAAACAAACATACACTGGAAAGCCGTACGCTTATTCCCATCCACAAATGGATGGTTCTTGGCGATGCCGTGGCCATATGCAGCGGCAAGGGAAAACAGATCGACCTGATCACCGTAGTGGAATGCCTGCTGGGGTCGGGCCAACGCAGATTCCATGAGCCCCTGATCGCGCACACCATAACCGCCGCCATGTTCCCGAATCTGTTCTTCATGCATGGTGAGCACGAGGCGTGGCTCGAGCCAGGTGGGTTCTTTCACTTAGAGAGTTCGCGCATAGCGTTCCGATACTTTGCCGCGCCCTTACGATATGCCTCCATACCCTTATCGAAGACATCGGTTTGCGCAGTCAGTAAGATGCCATCTTGGGTTTCAATCGTCGTCACAGTATCACCCTCTTTGAGGTGATACCGCTCAAGCATCGCTTTGGGCAAAGTTACACCCTGCGAGTTACCGATCGCGCGTATTTTAGTGGTGTGTTCCATGTTATAACGTTAGTATATACAGCCTCCGTTGCGCCGGCAATATTTGTTGCTGTGGCATGGTAGGGATAGGTTTAAACCTGCCTCTGTTCAATTATCGCAGAGGCTTGGCGGGAGTTAATCTTGGAATTGCAGTCACACCTCTACCCTTTCCGCTCGGGTCTTGCCCAGAAAGCATTGTTGGCTGCGCTGAACGAGGCGGGTCCATATCCGTGGGTAATCCGCGACAGCATATACTCCGGTGTTTACCTGCGTACTTTTTTTCACAACGGCGCGAAAGTCAGGCTCTACGGCGATGGTCCTTTCTACCTCATTGATGTTGGGGATTACCCGTCGCCTGAAATCCAGTATGAATTGGAAAATTTTATCAAGTCAAAATTAAAATCCGCGGCAGGTGCAGTCCACGATACGCGGGCCACGGATATTCTGCCTTTTCACGCCGCCCCTTTGACGCTCTATGATAATAATCCGCCCGTTGAAAGAAAATATGAGGACGCATGGATCCGCGTGTGCGATAGCTGGAAAAGTGCAGAGCCGTCTCTCAGCGTTGTGGCTTTCCAGGTCGGTACGCCCGCAACTTATTATTCTGAGAATCCGCGACAGGCTGAAGGCCATCATTTTGATATCTGCGGCGAAGGCACAACCGATATGGAAGTCGAGTTGCACTCACCACAACTCGTCGAGAGGCTGCTCAATACCGAACCGGCCGGTTCGGCGGACAATCGCATCATGCGCAGCGGCGAGTGGGCGTTTTTCCGTAATTACGGGCCAGGTGGTTTATATTTATTAAATCCGTTTCTTGCCGAGTTAGCGGCAAACTGGAGTCAGCAGACTGGTCGTGATGTGGAGTTTCGGTTGCGTATGGAGGTAGATCCTGTGCCCGCTGTGAAAACGCCGGGTAAGGGTGGGTCCATCGAACTCTTCCGGATTGAAAAATAATTTGTTTGCAGGAATTTTGCGCCCGGTTACGAACATATCGCCTTGATCGCTGCCGCAATTCGACGCACCTCGTCCATGGGCCCGCCCGAGATATCAAAGGCATCGAGCCGGCTGGCAAAGATGGAAAAAATGACTTCGCAGGGCGGTACGGTAATGCGCGCGCACTGGTTGTCAGGGCCTGTGCCGAAAACATCGTCGGCGCTGAAAGGATCGGGCGTGATATCGGCCCACGCAACCTTAAGCCCTGATTTGTCTTCGGCGATTTCGGTCCCGTCTGCAAGCACGCGCCGCATGGGCGCAAATGGCAGACCAAGTTTTTCAAAAAGTTGCTCGGCCAGGGGCAGGGCATCGTCAATCGCAACGGGCCGGGGCAGGCGGAACGAACGCTCGGCGGCCGCCTGGTGCCGCCTGCGCGCTGCGAGTTCGTCGTTTTTGACACCGCTCAGTTTTTCGCGGATCATGAGGATGGCGGTTTCGGGCTTCAGGGGTTTCAGCCACTTGTCGCCGTCGATGAGGGGCAGCGCATTTTCCCAGTCAAAGTCAGAATGGTGGCGGCGCATGTTGCGATCGGTTTCGACGACGAGCTCGGCCCAGCGCCCGCAATGCCGGCAGCGGTAAAGATTGACATCGTCAAAGGGGCGGATGTAGTCTTTACTTATGGCGCACAATTCACAAGGACCCCACTCGTGCCAGGCGCCGTTACGCGCGCCGCGGGCGGTCGATTCGGCAAAGTAAGTTGCCGCATTCTTGCGCGCGAGCGCAATGAGATCAGCTGCCATCTCTGCCGGCATATCTTTTTCAGCTTCGATGTAGAGGAAGGTGGTGAGGTACTGTGACCAGAACGAAGTAATTTCGCCCGCCGCGGTGCCATCGACAAAGTCGAGTTGTGTGCCGTAGACGCTGACGTCTCTGATGGTCTGTTCTGTCCGGTGCCACAGCCAGTGTCCTGCACTTGTTTTCAGCGCCTGCTGCAAGGGCAATGCGGCAGCGGCGCGCCATTCGGCCGGTACGCCGGAAAAAATTGCGGGGAAGGGCTGGCCGAAATCCATACGGCTATTCTTTCCTCCAGCCTTCGGCGTGTAGTAGTTTATCCAGGTGAGTTAAAAAACCGGCTTTCTCAGAGGGGTTAATCCCCCCCACAACAGTGTAGAAATACTGTGTATTGGTTTGGTTCTTACTGAAAGAGAGACTGGCGCCGCCGCCCCAGATTTCAAACATCGCGAGCAGCGAAAAGCGCGCGGCTTCGGCAAGATCTATGGGTTGCAACCAATAGACCGAGCGCATGCCGCCCCACTTGTTACCGCCGACCGATTGCCGCATGAACCAGTTTTCGCTTTGCCAGGCGCGCGTTTTTATTTCGTCGCCCCACACGGTGCTTAAGAAGCATGAATCTGTAGTCTCGGCGAAAGCTTCCCTCCAGCCGATCTCCCGCGGCAGAAGTTTTTGCACTAGCTCAAGGCCGTAAGGTTCGCCCCCTTTTGCCGAGCGCTGGCGCGTCTCTTTTTTTGTTTCGCGGTCTGCGGGAATGGGACCGCGGATAAACACCTCACCAGCTTCCGTCGTGGCGAGCCAGTTTGTGCCTTCGCATTCGAACACCAGTGGGGCGATATCTTCGCCCTGCGCGAGGTTGTATTCCTTCAGCCAATCGAAAGAACCCGTCAGGGCGAGGTCGCGCTTTTTCATAAAAAAATCCTGCCATGCCTTGGGCATGAGCGTACTGTGTACGACTTTGATTCCTTTGGTTAGTCGCGTGAGCTGTGCCTTGCGCAAGGCCGTTTCGAGTGCATGCGTCGCCTTTTCCTCGCCGGTTACCGAGTAGAAATTATAGACCTCGTCTGCCCCGGGTGACGACGCGCCAGTCGATAGGCAGAACTTGTGAATTCCCGGGATGCCTTTAACGTAGCATTCCCACCAGTGATGCGCCGGCCACCACGGTTCGTCAGATTCAGCGTAGGAGTGCTCTTCGCGGGCGATACGGATTGTGACGCCGAGCGATTCGTACTGGGCCTTGTAGTCGCCGCTGAAAATTTTGCGGAGTTCAAAACCGGGCACGAGCCCGCTGACCGTATCCCGCAAAATTTCGGGCAACGCTTCGCCCGTTATGGGTCTGATCAGCCGCGTACGCTCGCTCACGGCAGCCAGATTAAGGGGCGGCGAGCAGAGATCGAGCGGAAAGCGATTACATTACTCGCTCCGAAACGCGCTTTACACCTGAGCGATAATGGGTTCCGCAGGCCCGAACAATATTTGTTGCACGGGTCGCGTAGGGGTAGGTTTAAACCTACCCCTACGACGCCAATATGGAAAATCAGCGGAACTACGCCCTCGGTATTTTGCGGGGACTTACGATTGCGGAGATTAAAATGGACAAACACCCTGGGGACTGG
>CAYHJO010000050.1:0-18561 GCA_964356715.1 uncultured Turneriella sp.
AGGGGGAGCACAGAACACCCCTCTCCACTTCGTGGGGAGGGGTGGCCGCAGGCCGGGGAGGGGTTCTTCGCGCAGCCGCCTGCCTGTTGTTTTGTCTGATCTTCGGCAGCGCAGCTGCCGCAACAGATAAGCCCTCCGGCCAATTTGAATTGGGCGCCCGCACGACCGCGAGCCTGTTCAACGCCGAGACAGCCGCCGGTTACGGTGCCGGCGGGCAATTTCGCATTCGCTTTCTGGAATCGCTCAACACCGAATGGTTTGCGGACTATATTCAAAACGATGTCAAATCGCTTGGCTACCGGCAAGACGCGCACATCGGCTGGTCGGTGATGTTCTATCCGCTGCCGCAACCATACACGCCGCAGAATTTTACGCCGTACCTCCTCGCCGGTCATTGCTTCGATTACACGCGCATTGCACGCTATTCGGATAACGGCGGCGAAGAACGTTTGAGCTCGGCGGTGCAGGCGGGGGTGGGGACACATTACCATCTGAACGAACGCTTCAATCTCTCGCTCTCAGCGCAATATATGCTGCATCTCGGCGCCGATCTGCACACCGGTGTGAGTGTTAACACGCTGACCGTACAAAAAAAGGACAATGCATTCGAAGGCCACCTGCTGCTGACGTTCAGTCTAAACTATCGTGTAGGTAATTTATGGTGAAAAGAATATTGATTCTAGCGCTCAGCTGCGGCGCATTAAGCGCCGCGGATGCGCGCCCCACCGTGCGTGCGCTGCTCACTTTGACACCCGGTTATCTTACCGCGCAGAAGACCACCACCTATGGCGTCGGTGGTGAGCTCGAATATTTTCCGGCGGGCAATATTTCGCTGCGCTCCGACGCGTATGCGCTGGTCGGCAAAGCAGAGACAGGCGGATTAAAACAGAACTACCAGGGTTTTCTTGGCATCGCATACAATTTCGAAAAGCTCTGGGGCCTGTCACCGTTCGTGGGCTTTCAGCCAGGCTTTGGCCTGGCACAGACCGAAAGCGCGGCATATTCCAACCTGCGTCTGATGCCGGTATTTTCACCCTTTGCCGGTGTGAATTACTTCTCCGAGGCATTCTTTCATTTTACTCTGAATATTCGTTACGTCTACGGCGAACTGCTTTATCCGTCGGCGGGCAGCGTAAGCATGAGCGAAATCCGGCTGTCGTTCGGACTCGGCGTGCATCTGTAACCATCAATTCAGTCTTGGCATAGCGTCCGGTATTCTCAATCCGGCGCTCGCCTCGGAAATCACCGGCGGGAGAATCCTTTGAGTACCACGTCTCTGAAATACCGTCCCGATCTGCAGGGCCTGCGCGCGATCGCGGTGATCGCCGTTCTGCTGTTCCACGTTTGGCCGAAGGTATTCCGCGGTGGTTTTGTCGGGGTCGATGTTTTCTTTGTCATTTCGGGTTTTCTGATTACCGGGCTCCTCATCGCCGAAGCCGAAGAAGCCCAGCGTGTGGATCTGCTGCGTTTCTGGGGGCGGCGAATGATGCGCCTCTTGCCCGCGGCAACGCTGGTGCTGCTGGCGTCGCTCGTCGGCGCACTCATCTGGTTGCCGCGCACTGAATGGATCAACACCGCACGCCATATTTTTGCTTCGGCGTTTTACTTTGAGAATTGGTCTCTGGTCGCGCAGTCGGTCGATTACTGGGCTCAGGGCCAGGCGCCGACACCGGTGCAGCATTACTGGTCGTTGTCGATCGAAGAACAGTTCTATATCTTCTGGCCACCGACCGTAGCCCTCGCGGCATTCTTTGGCACTTTGGGCAAAGGCGGCGTGCGCCGATATGCGATGATTTTTATCACGCTGATCTTTGGCGTTTCGCTCTACCATTCGATCGTCCCGGCGAGCGATGCTGGCTCTTCGTATTTTAAGACGACAACTCGCGCCTGGGAACTTGCGCTCGGCGCCTTTCTGGCGGTTGCCCAGGGAAAAATTAATCTTCCCCAGATAATGCGCAGCATCTTAGGCTGGTTAGGCCTGATTGCCGTTTTCGGTGCCATTGTTTTCATCAGCGAAAAAATGCGTTTTCCGGGCTGGGTAGCAATTTTTCCCACGTTTGGCACGGCGTTATTGATTCTGTCGGGCGATGCAGCGTTTTCCCCGTACCGCCTGCTTGCGTTGCGACCAGCGCAGTACGTGGGGGATATATCCTACTCTTTGTACCTGTGGCACTGGCCGATCATCGTCTTTTTCAGACCGCTCGGCGGTGAAGTCTCGCAGGGTTTCACTCCCTGGCTTATTATCGTGCTGACCTTTGCTCTGGCGATTGCCGCAAAATACCTGATCGAAGATCCGTTCCGCTTCGGGCGCTTTAGCTTTCATCTGCACGCGAAGAGTCGCGGCGCATTTTTACGCAATGCCTATATCAGCGTCGCCGTGATGCTACTCCTGACCGGCGGCGCCTCGGGAGCGATGCATTTCAGCGAGCAGAGAGTCACCGAAAAACTGCTCAAAGAAAATTTTGAAACGACGGTCGTTGCCGATCAACGCTATCCCGGTGCCGCGGCGTTTGACCCTGTGAAGCCCGCGGTCGTGCCCACGGGCGTGGCGATCAAGCCGAATCCGCAGGTTGCCGAACTTGACATGCGCTATCGCTATCGCGAGTGCATGAACCGTGGCAAGGTCTGTACGTTCGGCAACGAGCAGGGAAAGACGGTGGTTGCACTCGTTGGCGATTCTCACGCGATGCACTACGCACCGGCGCTCGAAACCATCGCGCTGAAACTCGGCTGGAAACTGCTGGTCATGGTGAAAGTTGCCTGTCCACTCGGCGATTTTCCGCTCTACAGCGAAGGCAAGTACCGCGGAGATTGCGATCTCTGGCGCGGTAAAATGCTGAAATGGGTGGCTGAAGCGAAACCCGACTATGTTATCACGTCAGGCGGTCTGACGCATGTTTACGGCGGTTTACCGCCGATGGAAAAACAGGTCGCCGGGTATCGCACTGTGTGGAATAAATTCTCCGAAAAAGGGACGCGCACGATTGTCATACGCGATAATCCGCTGATGAAGCTCAACGCCGGCCAATGGATGGAAGTGCCACCGTGCCTGTCGTGGTCGAAGAGGCCCTCTGCCTGCAATAAGCCGCGCTCGCTCACGCTCGACAGCATTCCCGATGCAATGGTAAATGCGGCGCAGGGGCAGCAGGGTGTCGCGACCATCGATCTGACGCAGTATCTCTGCACCAAAGACGAATGCCCTGCGGTCATCGGCAATGTCGTCGTTTATCGCGACGCGCACCACCTGACGGAAACATTTGTTAATACACTGGCGCCCTATGTCGAAAAAGAATTAGTGAAAGCCATGAAATCCCTGCCCGCCATCGCTCAGGTGCAACCCTAATGATGCGGCAGACAAGTGTTTTTGCGCCGGCGCTGAGGCCATCGGGGTTATTGAAGTTCATCGGTAACGCCGGTCTCTTTGCCGTCGTCATTTGCAATGCCGGTTGCGCTGAACCGACGCGCGCGAAACTTGCGCCTGTCGATGCAATCGTGGATAAGTATATCAGCGAAGAAAAAGTCGCGGGCCTGGTGGTGATCGTCTACAAAGACGGCAAACCGCTCTACGAGCGCGCTGCAGGCTGGGCCGATAAAGAAGCGGGAAAACCGATGCAGCTCGATACGATTTTCCGCATTGCATCGCAGACGAAAGCCATGACGAGCCTGGCTGCGCTGATGCTGGTCGAAGAGGGTAAGCTTGCACTGCATGACAACGTGGGTAAATATATCCGGCCGTTCTACTGGGCGAAAGTGGCGGAGCGTAAAAGTAAAGAAGCCCGCGTCGAACTGAAGCCAGCCAAGCAAGCGATGACAATCCACCATCTGCTGACGCATACCTCAGGTCTTTCATACGGCACGCACCCCGATGTGGCCGATATCTTCAAGGCCGCGCGGTTGGGCCCGGCGTTGGGCCCGGCCTGGTATTTATCGGCGCGGCATGAAACCATCTGCCAGGTCTCAGAAAAACTGGGCCGTCTGCCGCTTACCTCGCAACCCGGCGCGGTCTGGGTTTATGGCTACAGCACCGATGTCTTGGGATGCATTATTGAGCGCGCGTCTGGCATGAAACTCGATGAGTTTTTTCGCAAGCGCATTATTGAAAAACTCGGCATGAAAGACACGCACTTCTACCTGCCGGCCGATCAGCGCGATCGCCTCGCCACGCTCTACGCATCCAACAAAGATAAAAAAGCCGAGCGCTCAAATATGCAGGGTGAGTACGTCGATGGTCCGCGCCGCAATTATTCCGGTGGCGCGGGTCTGGTTTCAACTGCGCCTGACTATGTGCGCTTTCTCGAATTCATACGCAATGGCGGCGAGATCGAAGGTGTGCGGCTGGTGAAACCCGAGACGATTGCGCTGATGACGCAAAACCAGATCGGTAACACCTACAGCTCGCGCGGCATGGGTTTTGGCTATGGCTTCGAGGTGACCGAAGCGGCTGGGGCAAAAAAAGCCGAACCGGCCGGTTCGTTTGGCTGGTCGGGCGCGTATGGCACATATTACCGGGTTGCGCCAAAAGAAAAGCTGGTGATTCTTGTCTATACGCAGCTTTTTCCTAACTGGACAGATGTGAAAGAAAAACTTGCCGAAGCTATCTTTCAAAGCCTGACCGGCAAGCATAGAAGCTGAAGACTGTTACTGCGGTCTTATCCAGAATATAGACATGGAATAAAGTATTTGACAATCCGGCTTATTGTATATACTTTGTTTATACAATAATATTTGGAGATCATATGGAAGCAGTAATTCAAAAATGGGGCAACAGTTTAGGCATTCGCATACCAAACATGTTAGCAAAAGAGTTTAAGCTGGAGAATGGTGCCAGTGTCGATATCACAGACTCTGATGGTCAGATTATAATCAGACCCCTGAAGAACAAGAAAAGGCTTTTAGAGAAGCTATCAAAGATTACGGCGAAAAACAATCATGCAGAATTTGAAACAGGCGAAAGAGTCGGCAAGGAATTCTGGTGAAAGAGCGCTCGTATGTACCTGAACGGGGCGATATTGTTTGGCTAAACTTTACTCCCCAGGCAGGCCATGAGCAGAAGGGACTAAGGCCAGCTATTGTCATTTCACCCATTGAATATAATGGCCGGGTGGGATTGGGGCTATTCTGCCCAATTACGAAGCACATAAAAGGCTACCCTTTCGAAGTTGAGGTCAAAGGCGCCAAAATTAAGGGTGCTGTCCTGTCAGACCATGTTAAAAGCTTGGATTGGAGGAGCCGAAAGATCGAGTTTATTGCTAAGGCCGACGCAAAAACAATAAATTCGGTCTGTGAAAACCTCAAATTGTTAATCTTTTGAACTTGCTACGTACAAAACGGGCTTTACGTCTGGCGGACCACGACTGGCTCTGCCTGTTGTGAACAGAATCAGATGCGAAGCATAAAGATACTCATCCTTATATTGATGTTGATTGGCTCGCTATGGGCCGGAATTTGGTTTTCAAAAGAATATTCTGCGACGCGGACGTTTCTTTCAGCTACAAAGCGCATCACTGGAACCGTTGTAGGGCTCGAAAGAAAACAGATGTCTCGCGGCGGCCACACAATGCACCCTGTCATCGAATACTCCACCAGCGATGGCAAGACGTTGAGACTAACCGGACAGGCCGGATCTTATCCACCGGCCTACAATGTTGGTGATCGCGTAGACTTGCTCTATAACCCTTTGATGCCGGAAAAGACAATAGTGTCTGAGTTTGGAGAGGTTTGGGGAATGACAACACTTTCTGGCGGGCTTGCGTTGGCTTTGTTTGTGATGGCGCTTAGTTTTTTCTTTCTAAAAATGAGGCCAACTAGCCGCTAAATTGGATTACGTGCTGAAACGGCCTTTTCTGTTTCGCATTCCTCGCCGAGTCGGTTACGCTCAGTACATGAGACAACGGTTGTTCGAGTAGTCCGTTATATACAAATTGCTGCCATAGATAGCAACGCCCGAAGCGTAGGAAAGAGTCGCCGCAGTTGTCCCGCTGGCATTACTGCTTTTGGAAGTAAAGTTGCCTAATTGGCCGTATACCTTCGTCGGTGTCGTCGCAGTCCCCGGAAAAAATAACGCGCGGTTATTCACTTCATCCGCGATGTAAATACCGCCGGCATCGATCGCGATACTCCGCGGCGAACACAGGGTATTGGCCGTGGGGTCCACATTACCGTTATTGCAGGTATTTTGCGTAAAACTACCGCCCTGACCGTAGACCCGCGTCGCCGTTGTGGCGGTACCCGCAAAGTACAAGACCCGGTGATTATTGCGGTCGGCGATGTAAACGCCGTTTGCATCTGCCGCAACGCCCTGCGGGAGCTGCAGGCTTGTCGAAGAAACGCCACCATTGTTGCCGGTGCCGGTGGTAAAGCTACCGCCCTGCCCGTAAACGCGCGTCGCCGTTGTCGAGGTGCCCGCGTAATAGAGCACGCGATGGTTTCCCGAATCGACTACATAGATGCCGCCCGCATCGACGGCAATACCCTCAGGCGTGCTGAGGCTGGTCGCCGAGAGGCCCCCGTTATTAACCGTACTCGTGGTATAGTTACCAGCTTGCCCGTAAACACGAGTTGCGGTCGTCGAAGTGCCGGCAAAATAGAGCACACGGTTGTTATAAGTATCGGCAATGTAAACTCCTCCGGCATCGAGGGCAATTCCCGTCGGAGAATTCAGACTATTCGCAGAAATACCGCCGGTATTGGCGGTGGTGGTGACAAAACTTCCCGCCTGACCGTAAACCCGCGTTGCCGTTGTGGATGTACCGGAGAAATATAAGACACGATGGTTCTGCAAATCCGCAACGTATGTTCCCCCCGCATCCACGGCAATACCTGTTGGGCCGAACATGCTGTTTGCATTCACGCTGCCACTATTCATCGCGCTGGCTGTAAAGCTGCCGCCTTGCCCATAAACACGAGTTGCGGTCGTCGAGGTACCTGCAAAATAAAGAGCGCGATGGTAACTTCCATCGGTCACGAGAACCCCGCTCGCAGTAACTGCGACGGCATTCGGATAGTACAGATTATTTGCCGAAGCTGCACCCCCGCCATTGGCTGTTGTGAAAATTCCACCCTGGCCGTAGACGCGTGTTGCTGTCGTCGATGTGCCGGCAAAATACAGGACTCGATGATTCGCATAGTCGGCGATATAAATACCGCCTGCTTCTACGGCGATATGCCCGGGAGTCTGGAGAGAATTGGCCGTTACGCCGCTACCGTTGGCGCTATTTGTGGTGAAAGTTCCACCCTGACCATAAACCCGCGTCGCCGTTGTCGATGTGCCCGCAAAATACAGGACGCGGTTGTTGTTGCCATCTGCAATGTAGACGCCACCCGCGTCGCTTGCTGCACCAAGAGGTTGAAAAAGCGTATCTGCAGAAACTCCGCCACTATTGACGTTGCTCGTCGTAAAGTTACCTGCCTGACCATAGACGCGCGTCGCGGTAGTCGAAGTGCCGGCGTAATAAAGCACGCGGTGGTTAAAGCGGTCGACGATATAGACGCCGCCGGCGTCGACAGCGACGCTGTTTGGTCCGCTTAAGCTAATGGCGGATCGCCCCCCGTAATTCTGGATATTGGTAGTAAAAAATCCACCCTGACCGTAGACGCGCGTTGCCGTCGTCGAGGTGCCGGCATAGTAGAGCACGCGGTTATTCGTCCGGTCAGCGATGTAAACTCCGCCGGCGTCGACGGCAACACCGGAAGGTTGATTTAAACTATCTGCGGATACGCCGTCGCCATTCGGCGCGTTGCCGTAGAGATTACCGCGCTGACCGTAGACGCGTGTCGCCGTCGTCGAGGTACCGGCAAAATACAGCACGCGGTTGTTCATCTGGTCGACGACGTAAACGCCACCCGCATCGGCCGCAATTCCGTAAGGAATATTAAGGCTATCGGGACCACCGGGATTTACCGAGTTGCCCAGAAAACTGCCGTGCTGACCGTAGACGCGTGTCGCTGTTGGTACCGCAAGAGTTGTCGTCGATGCCGGCACATAGAGGGATTTATTGCCGGCGGTATCCCGTACCACGACGGCAAAAAAATACGTGGTGCTGCCGGTGAGACCCGTTACGTTCTGCGTCAGATCGTTCGCCGTGTAATCCTGCAACAGGTCGGCGCCCGCAGGAATTGCATCCACTTCGGCAATTGTATCAATTGCGCTGCTCGTCGTTGCTTTGACGAGGCGATACTGCAGATTAAAGAGGGAAGTCCCGCTATCGACGGCGAACCCCCAGTTCACGGTCAGCGTAGTCCCCTGCACATTGGCAAACGAGATCGCGGTGCCGACAGTTGGTGCAACTGTGTCGGCTCCTCCGCCTCCTCCGCTCCCGCTCGTACCCCCTGGCGAAGGTGTGGAGGAAGCTGATCCTCCATCGGAAGACTGGGAACAGCTCAGCATGGTGGCGAAAATAAAGAGGGTGAGTGTAAACGTTAAGGAAGCTATTTTTTTGATCGGCATATTTCTACCCACTTGTACTCTAACAATTCATAATCGGCATCAGCATTTTTCTTCGAGTCCGAACAAAAACCGAACGAACCGGAGGCGCGTCAAGGTCTTAAAATATAGCCGCTGAAGAAGAACAACAGCGCATCCATACCAGAAACGCGCAAATCCCACTAAAAAAAATACAATAATTTCAGCCTCACTGCGTCTACGAAGGTATATATGGCCACTGATACCTTACCAGGCCCGGCACTGCCACTCATGCGATTTGAAGAAACAGTCAGTTCAGAAAAGAAGGGTCTGCTCTCCTTTGTGACGAGCAGGGTGAATTCCGAAGACGACGCTGAAGATATTGTGCAGGATGTCTTTTCGCGGCTCTACGAAGGTAACCTGGTTGAGACCATCGAAGACATGACGGCATGGCTCTACCGCGCCGCGCGCA
Source organism: uncultured Turneriella sp. (assembly GCA_964356715.1). Lineage (GTDB taxonomy): Bacteria > Spirochaetota > Leptospiria > Turneriellales > Turneriellaceae > Turneriella. The sequence goes on from CAYHJO010000050.1 coordinate 8,874, forward strand.
ATAAAATTGTGGATTTTTACCGCAAGCGCCGGCAGAACACGAGCCTCGATGCGGCAGATGCCATCGTGCCGCAGGCCGCACAGGGCAATGGGCTCTTCTGGGAGAAATTCGAACAGGCGCTGTCTGAACTGCCCGCCGAGCAGCGGCAGGTGTTTGAGTTCAACGAACTGTCAGGCAAAACCTTCCGCGAAATTGCGGCCGAGACGGGCGAGAGTATCAACACGTTACTCTCGCGCAAGCGCTACGCAGTGATGTACCTGCGGGCACGATTGAATGACCTATTTGAGGATGTTGAATAATTACTGCCGGAACCTGGGTGGTGAAACCACCCAGGTTCCGGCGCGATAAAACAGGAGAAAAATATGTGGAAAGTAGTGAAAATTCTGAAATTTGCAGTCATTGGCACTGCGTTCGTGGCGGCTTTTGCCGCCGTAACGATGTATCTGTGGAATGCGCTTATCCCCGATCTGTTTAAAGGGCCTGTCATAAATTTCTGGCAGGCAGCGGGATTGATCGTTCTGTCGCACATTCTGTTTCGCGGTGGGGGTTTCAAACACGGCGGCTGGCACCACCGTAAGTGGAAGCACGGCATGCAGGAGCGTCTCGCAGCGATGACACCCGAGGAGCGCGAGAAGTTTATGAGCCGCTGGGATACATGGGCGTGTTGCCCGTGGCATTCGCACAAAGAAGAAGCCAGCAATAAGCCGGCTTAACGGAAGCAAGTGGTTGTCGTTCATGGGTTTGCCCTGAACGGCAATCGTCTTATTTACAGTTCCTGCTGCGGCCGTTTCTGGCGCGTAGCTATGGATTTTCATAGCTGCAGGTCCCCTCAAGCCCTTTATTAACTACCAAACACGTTTCTGTAGCAGTTGCTACAGAAATAATTGACGACTTGTTCACTTATTTCAATAGCCCCGCATAAGCCCTGGTGCGACGCATCTGACGGTTTAGGCGGGAAAAATGCCCGCAGGAGGATTAAAATGCAAATGACAGTCCGAAAGAACAAAGATACTTTCGCGGAACCGGTACCCGCACATTGGGCAGGCAAAGACGCGCTGCAAAGCCATGTGCTCAATACGCTGAGTCTCATGTTCCCCGGGGGCATGGCTTTTGCGTACAGCATCATTGCCGCTTACGTTGCAGCGGGTTCGGCTTATCTCGTCGCCAAAGATAAAGAATTCCCGTGGGCAACACTGCCGCAGCAGGTCGTCGATCTGTTTACGAAAGAAAATTCACTCGGTCGCGTGTTTCTCGAAGGTATGGTGGATTACATGCGTCCTGATTTTCATCCGAGCCAGCAGCCCATGCACCCTGATGCTCTGGCATACCTCGAAAAGATGGCGTCGTAGCAGATTTCCGTAGCTGCGCGTCGCGCAGCTACGGAAAAAGTTCAAGCTCGAGTACTCGGTAGCCGGTGCGCTTCATCGGCTTGCCGTTCATGTCCGTAGGGTATTGCTCAATTGAACCTGCGGCAGGTGTATGGTCTTCAAACACCGCTTTCATTTTCACGCGCTTGGCATTGAGCTTCTGTAAATCCGCCTCTTTGACTTTGTCTGAAGCATAAAGCGCAAACGTCCCATCGATGGTAACAATGACAAGCCCTTTGCCGAGATATGCATCGACTGACTTGCGTGTCTCTGTGCCCGGTGTGTGGTGGATTGTTCCGATCAGGGATACCGGCTCTTTCGGCGCCGCCATAGCGACCTCTTGCCAGGTTGCCGACTGGTTCAGCATGTCTGTGTAACCCGCGAGTTTTGAGGCGCCGATGCAGGTCGCGCGCACATGCGCATTCTTGATTTTTCCGATGTGCAACGTCTTTTTGAAATGAGCCGAGCCGATATAGCTCTCACAGGTGCCATCTTTGGCTGAAGCGAAATCAGAATAATTGCGGATCTCCATTTTGACGAACGTATCGCCGGTAAACACAGCGACCACGAGCAGAATAATTTCCATAGCCATTACGCCGGAACATAAATGCCGCTGATAACTGGCAAGCCGTAATCCAAATCTGGGCTGCTTTCTTCAGTTTATGGTAAAGACACCTGAGTTTCCTTTTTCAAGGTGAAATAGAGCAATTCAAGGGGGGCAGCGCCGGTGCGGTAAAGCATTCGGCATAGATAGGCGCCCGGAATCTGCCGCGCTTCGCCGAGTATCCTGCGCAACAGCGCAGGATTTTCCGGCACGTCATAATCCAGGAGCAGGGTCTTGCGTCCGTCGAGCACCGATTTGCCGATCTCGACACGAAAATGACCGTAATGCGCATCGCGCGAGTCTGAAATCCAGCGGTTAGCCCCGCGATCGCCCCAGAAACTTTTTCCGCGCCACGGATTGATTCCGTCGATTGCGCTCGCCGGCAGCTGCAGCGGCGCCAGCAAAAAACCCGGCCCGCCGAACGCCAGAATTCTCCCATGGAAAAAGCCCTCGGGAAAAACTGTTGCGGTGTATTCGAGCTGCGCAAACTCTTCATCCATCTGCGAAATCGTGGTGTATCGCGGTTGTGTTTCGGTAATTTCTGTCATTTCATCCCTCACTCATAATGATGTTCGATGCCACCATGGTTGCGAGCGCCATTGTTGCCTTCTGCGGCGTTACGCCGCTGCTCGCCGGAAACAGGCTCGCGTCCGCGACGAACAGATTTTCGTAGCCATGCAGTTGGCCGGTGCTGCTACAGGCCCTGCCAATACTGCAAGACCCCATCGGATGCAGGCTAACGCCGACTTGTCGCCAGCGGGGCAATTCTGCCGGCAGCCTGGCGATATCCGCCTCAGAGCGCAAGGTCGGCGCCCCAAGGTAAAGCGGCGTCACCGAACGCGCACCGGCGGCGAAGGCTGCCTGCGCCATTCTGTCCACGGCCGTCCTTTGCGACTGCAGCGTCGAGTGGGTGATATCATAGCGAAAACCGTTTGCGCGCTTGATCGAAGAGTTGAGTTCCCCTGGCGCCTGCGAATCGTGTATGAGCGAGGCCCACACGGCGGTGTTGTTACCGCCTGATAATCCGGCCAATGAAGGACTGAGCAACGAAGCGAGGGCAGCGGGCTTACCTGTCAGGCCCATTTCCATCATCATGAAATTATCCGATTCAAGGAATTGATCGCTGTACACGCACTCGTCGACGTGCGGCGATTTTGTCTGCAGGTTATCCTCAAACTCGGCGAGCACCGCCACTGCAGGGTGAACGAAGAGCGATGCTTTAATACCGGGATTGTCGATACCGCTTTTCGCCAGAATCTGCGGATTATTCAGCGATCCCGCCGAGAGTATCACGCGATCGCTATGAATGATAACCTCACCGTCACGGTTACGCGCAAGCACGCCGGTGGCGCGCTTGTTTAGCGTCATGATCCTGATCACCTCGGTATCGAGCAGCACCGTAGCACCCGCTTTGCGCGCTTCGGGCAAATAGGCGATATTTGCCGAACGTTTTGCGTCTTCCGGGCAGCCGACATTGCAGGTATTACGCCCGCTACAGCCAGCGGCGTTGCGCATCATGGGTGCGCCCCTCCAGCCGAGCGCCGAAAGTCCTGCCAGCATCTTGCGACCCGGGAGGCTGATCAGTTCATCGTGCAGCGGTGCCGGACGCAAAAAAGTGTCGACGCGCTCGAAGTAAGAAGATAGATTTTCGACGCCGTGTTCGTGCCATTCGTCCATGATATGTCGGGGCAGGTCAAACGTGTTCCCATTGTTAATGGCAGTTGAACCGCCCTCACAGCTGCCCTGAAGAAACATCTGTGGCGGAGATCCCGCGGCAACAGCTCCGTAATACGCCTTTCCCTCGAAAGCTTTGGCGGTCGACTGGTAGGGCGATTCACCGATCGGAGGACGTGGTGCTTTTCCACCCTTTTCCAATACGACAACTTTGAGCCCAGCGAGCGCGAGCTCTGCGGCTACAGTCGCACCCCCGGCGCCCGAACCAATGATGCAAACATCCGCTTTTATTTCCATAAACTCTCCATTATTGACTCTTTCCCTTATCAGGCTTGTTGCGCATTCTTTCCTTTGCTATTTCCGAGATATCTTGCACTTTGAATTTTGTCTCCAACCCCTCGGTTTTGATGGCATCTTCGAACATCGTTAAACAACCGGGGCAGGCTACTGCCAGCGTATCGGCCCCCGTTTCAAAGGCCTCCCTGATTCTTATCCGGCTTGCGGCACTGTTACCGTCGCCGCCTTCTCCCTGCATGCCGGTATAGTAATTACCACCACCGCCGCCGCAACAGAAGGCATTCTCACGACTTCTTTTCATCTCTATTAGCTCAATTCCGGGAAGGGTTCTTAGAATGCCTCGCGGAGTATCATAGATTTCGTTATATCGTCCCAAAAAACAGGGATCATGGTAGACTATCCTCGCCTGATCTCCCTTATCGAGTAAAGCTGTTTTTCCAGTTTCGATTAGCTCCGATAGTAAATGTGTATAATGCACGACTTCAAATCTTCCGCCTTCAAAGGCCCGGTAGTAGTTTCTTATGGCGTTATACGCATGGGGCGAGTATGTGACGATCTTTCTTACTTTAAGCTCTGACCATTTCTTTATGTTTTCATTGGCCAGTAATTCGAATAAGGCTTCCTCTCCCATCATTCTGACTTCATTTCCGTCAGAGTTCTCTTCATTCCCCAGGACGCCGAAACTGACGCCGCAATTCATGAAAATACCTGCTATCGTTTTGACGATTTTTTGGCATCTGGGATCGTAGGAACCTGAGGAGCCTACATAGAATAGGTATTCATCCCCCTGTTCGTATTTCTTTATGCTGGTTCCCGCCAGCCAATCTGCTCGGCTTTCTCTCGCTAATCCCCAGGGGTTACCCTCTCTGATTATGTTCTGCAGAAAATCCCTGACCTTCGGCGGTGCGAGTCCCAAATCGATCAGATCGGCTTTGAAGGCCTGAAAGATCTCCATGTTTGAACCGATCATCATCTCACATCGTTGCTCGCATTGGCCGCACATAGTGCACTGGTAGAAAAATTCGGCCATTTCTTTCGAAGGTCTAAGTCTGCCCTCTATAACCTGGGTCATCATGGTGAGCAACCCTCTTGAGGTCGCAGCGCGGATTTTGTGTTTCGCCTCCAGCGGGCATGATTCCTCGGGATACCGCCCGCCACACCGACTATCGCCGGCACACCTTTCAATATCGAATTTGATAACTGTGTTTTCAACTATGCGCATGGTTCACCTCAATCCTAGAAAATATTATTCCCAGGGTTTAGAATACCATTCGGGTCAAAGAGCATTTTTATCTTTCGTATGTATTCCAGATATGTAGGATTCAGGTTCTCGATAAGTTCCTGCCGGTAAAGCTTCCCCACCCCATAAGGGATATAGCCATATTTCATATCGGCGGCTTTCAATTCCTTAAGCACTTCGCTCAGGCTTTCCCTCATAGTCTGGTCGGAGAGATCAGGCCAGAACGCCTGCGTGATGACGACGCGCTCTGCCGTCATACAACATCCCAGGTTTCCGGAGATTTTTGCCAGGCGTTTGTCAGGGTGAGCGTTCAAAATTTTCTTCCGCTCATAATAGAGATCCGCATAACACCTGTAGGGGACGCTTCCCCAAAGATAAAAATGGGGCTTCCCCATAGCTAATTCGAAATAGGAGATAAAATTCCAGCTGAATTCTCCCTGTGGGGCCTGTGAGTTATAAGCTGAATCGTACTCAAAATGCTCAAATGTACCGCCATGCGCTATGATGATTTCTCTGGCGGCCGCCTCTTTTATTTCACATTCCTTTTCAGACACATAGCTGGTAACATAAACAGGGCTTACATGAAAGCCGGCATCTTTCTCGTTTAACGGCATCCCGCCCCAGCCCCCCGGCGGATTGGCGAAGGCGGAACCGTGAGCAGTCGTCCGGTCAATCAGGTTCGATAACTCCCCATCCACATGATATATGTTACATGCGATCTGCCTTTTGGTCAATTCACGCCATGCCTTGACCATTGCGCGTACGTTGTCCTCGCCGCCTTTAAAATATGCAATGTTGTAAGAAGTTTTTACCGGCAGTGGCAAAATGGACACCGCGACTTCGGTGATGATGCCCAGGCATCCCTCGGCGCCGACAAAAAGATCGGTAAAATCCGGCAATCCATCTTTCTGGAATTCATAGGGCCCGTTAATGACGCTGGAGGTGCCCGTCTCCAGAATGTCCCCGTTACCGAGTACTACAGTCAGGCCTACGAGACGTCTGGCGATGCCGCCATAGCAGCCCTGGGTAGTGCCATTTGTGCACTTAGCGACGTCCGAGCCTATGGTTGAAATTCCCTTATTATCAGGGTGCACGGGGTAATAGTAACCCTTCTTGATCAGCGCCTCGTCGAGATGCTGAATCGTGCAACCTGCCTGTGCCCTAACGCACAGACTATCCTCATCAATTCTTGTTATCCTGTTCATGTTCGATGTATCAATCAGGATACCACCGTCGCACGCGTTGCTTCCCCAACATTCGGTTCTGCCTCCCACCGGAGTTACAGATATCCTGAATCTGTTTGCTGCTTTTACGATTTTTTGCACCTCATCTGTTGTGCGCGGTGCGACAACAACGGCGGGCCTTCCCGGTTCGCCGATGACTTTGCCGATTACGTCATCGGAATATCCGGCAAGGAAAAAGTCCCGGCTGAAGACCCGATCCGCTCCGATCTCCATTTCCAGAGTATCGATTAGCTTTCGATTATCCATTTGCAACCGCCTTCCTTTGCGGAGTATTTACCGCTATGATGTCCGAAATGCGCATACTCATATTGAATCCCGTCTTCCGGTAGATCTTCTCCATCGCTGCTGGCATCGAAGAGAGAATCGGCATCAAGTCTAAACCCGTTGTTGTGCCGTTGTTCATGGCATCTGCCATAACAGCTTCATTTTCGCATACGCCTGATTTTCTTAAGGTTTTTACGGCAATGCTCAGTAGCGGGGCAAGATACCGGCCCAAGGGCGCTTCACTAAACGGAGGAATCTTTCTGACATCTATTATAATTCCGTCATCAGAAAAATCACCCACCACTACCAGTTCGTCTTTACGAGCCCGTGCGCTAAAGCTTGAAATTCTGAAGGATTTGATCCCCAGGTCGTTCGCCAGGGCTAAAGAACCTCTTATTGCAGGCACAAAGCCTGAATCAGGATTTATCTGCAAAATGTAATCCCTGAAGCTTTTTCCCTTTGTTACCAACTTGCGGAATATGGGCCAGCTTTCCGAAAAGGGAATGTCGATATTGGCATCTGCAAGCTGATCAATATCGAATATTTCAACTTGAATTCGTGTACTCCTAATCCGAATTTCAAGAACTTCTTTCCGGTTTCTGAGTACGGTTAAAGTTGGATTTTTGCCTGAAATCATGGCAGGTAGTAGACTGGCAAATGAATCTACGGACTCTATCCTCTTGCGTTCATCCAGCAAATCAGACGCGACCCAGATTTCTAATTCTTTAGCGTTAAGATCCGAAATTACGGTCTCAATGCCTGCCCGAATTAATGCTCTATTCGCGATCGAGCCCACCAAGAGCTCCGTAAGCTCGTAGGGCCCTATTATTCGCAAAGCGTTGACAGAAAATAACGCCGTTCTTCCTATCCCCACAGCCTCGATTGACTTAAGCAGAGCTGTCAGGAGACTTGCCGCATTCTCCGTATAGTTCCATATTTTGGTATTATCCGGGTTGAATCTCATTAAGCCTCCTGTTTTATTTCCTCAATTACCGGCTATACGCGCCTCAGCCCCGGAATCGCCGGATAGAGATACCACAGATATTTCTGGTGAAATTCAGCTTCAGAGCTGATGATCGGTCTCATGATCCAGTCTCTGCTAAAGAAGCGCGTGATATCAAAGAATTTTTTTCCGAGATAACCCACCCACCACCATTGGTTCATCACCCTAAATTCTTCCGCTGCTCTTTGCTTATCCTTCACGGCGATAGCGGCAATTTTCCCCGAAACCATTGCGCCGTGTACGCCGATCACCCATGAAGGATCCTGAACGCCCGCCAGCGTACCCGTGAGAATAAGGTTTTTATGAAAAAGCCGCGGATTAAACAGTGAACCCGTGGGCGTGGACAGGTAATTTTCGATAGTGTGCCACTGCGAAAACTCGAGACCCGCGTCTGCCTTGAGGCGCGTCGAAAACCATTCCTGCGCCTCGGTCGAGATGCGCTCACCGCGCTGAAAAAGAATGCCCGCGCCGATGCCGTTAATGATCGTGAAATATCCGTAATCCTTCGTGTATTTGTCAAGGTAGACGATTGTTTCAGGGCCCTTGTAGTTTTTGAATTCCTGAACGGCGTAACAGGCGTAGGCCGGCACGGACGGGACATCCAGCGCCTCAAAGGCTTTCTGGAACATCCCAGTGGCGATAATGGTTCCCGGCGGCAGTTCGGCGAAATCTCTTTTGCTTTCGACCGGAGCGTCGTAACGGAATTTCACTCCTGCGGCGGTGGCGGTGCGGTAAAGGTGTGAGTCGAGCGACGAGGGGCGCGGTCCGCGTTCGACGAGTTTCATCTGCAAGTCGTCGGGATAGTGCATCTCAGACTCCCTGCCCGAAATATAGAAGCGTGCAGAGGGCAGTGGAGTGAAATAATTCATGCCATTGCTCTTATCTTTATCGGGCGTGAGATCAAATCCCAGATACCGCGAAAGCCGGTCGACATCGAAAGGTGTCATGTCGGCGGTCGCAAACGATCTTTTTATTTTTGTCTCTTGGTCCAGGTTGACGCCGCCGATGGCTTTTCCCCTGTCCCAGATTTCGACCTCATAACCTTCGCGGGCCAGACAGATTCCCGCAGTCATGCCTGAAAGACCTGCACCCACAATAATTTGTTTGCTCATAAATTTTTACTCCTTGTTTGCACATTTTTTTTCCTTCGTCATATCCGGATTGAAGCTCATGACCTCTCCCTGCCTCACGACTTCGGGTTGCTTTATAGAGCAGTTTTTTGAGCTTGTCGACCGATATGCGGAAATTCGGACTTCAGTTTTTACTTCGAAATTGCTGAGGGGTCATGTTTACGAGCTTATGAAAAACAAGATTAAAAGTCGATTTAGTATTAAAACCGACGTCAAAGGCAATATTCAGGATTTTCTTATCTTTTTCTTCTCTCAATTGCTTCTTAGCTTCTTCAATCCGGTACAAATTAATAAAATCATTGAAATTCTGCCCGTGAACGCGGTTTAAAATGGAAGATAGCTGCCTCGGGGAAATTAACAGCTCTTCGGCGAATTGATGGAGTTTCAGGTTTTCATCCAGATAGAGCTTTCGTTCTTCCATAAGAGATGTGATTCTTTTTTCCACACTGTTCATATGCACATCGCTTAAAAGGGAGATCTCATAATTCTTGTCTTCGATATATTCTTTCATGGAAATCAAAAACTTCGGATAACGGGCAGAAAAAAGAAAAACCATGATTGTCGCGGCGCAAATAAAATTGGTACCCAGCGCAAGCACGAAGTGAGCATTCAAATAAAAACCGAAACCGGTCAGGTTAGTTCCGATAAGGGCAGTAGAAGCGATAAGATAATAGAAAATGGGAAATCTTAGTTTGTATTTCCTGTGAAAAACGTGCACGAAGTAGAGCAAATAGGAAAAATAACATGCGGTCTGGACGCCCGCCAAACACATTATCCAGTTAATCGCATTGAATTTTTTATGAACAAAAGCGTCCTCCAATAACACATAATAGGTATCTTTATCGAGAAAATAGAAAGATCGGAA
>CAYHJO010000050.1:18571-22502 GCA_964356715.1 uncultured Turneriella sp.
AGAACATAATACCGGCAATCGTTAAAAGCAAGGCCGGCAGGTAAGCGTAGTTTGACATTCTTCTTTTATTGACGTTCTGAACGATACTGAAGCTCAAGCGAAGTAATTGAGGGCCAAGCATATAAAATGCCATGGAAAAAATGAGCAAAAATATATGCGACGCATAAAAAACAAGGTGTAGCGTTCCTAAATTCTGAAAACCCAACCCCAGTTGAAAAATGCCCAGGCACAGAAAAAAAATAAAGATCTCGTTCAGTTTTTTTCGATTTTTCTTCATTAACTCCATTGCGCACAATAAAAAACAAGCGCCTGCAATAAAGAGCATGAAGTAGCCGCTTAAAATGAAATAGCTTTTCATATTTCCGATCTGTCTAAGCTCCTGCGGGACGGAGGTGCGCGGAGCTGTATAGAAATCTGCCTACACAGTTTTTACCTCCGGGAAATATTTCTCGCGGCCGGCAAGGTAGCGGGCAATCTGTTCCTCGCCCCCGTGGTCCGTCGGGTGAAAATCGCCGCGCAGGTAGTCGAGTATTTTCGGGCCCAGCGCCGTCACCATCTTGACAAGCACCGGCAGATCTTGCAGCAAAAGCCGCGGAATATCGCCTTTCGGGATGTCTTTGTCTTCCCAGACAAACTTCAGCCAACCGAGCCCCTGGTAGCGGATTAATGCCCAGGTGCCGACGAGCAGGCCGAGGTTCTTCGTAAACTGCGATCCGTCGACCTGCATCATTACGTCAAATGCCACGTCGCGGTGCTCCACCTCTTCGATGGCGTGCCACTTGAGTAAATCGGCCATCACCGGGTCGCAATCTTTCAGCAAGCCGATGTGTTCGTCGAGTGCGATGAGCCCGAGAGTCGATGTATAATGCTCCAGGGCCGCCGTCACACTCAACCGCATGCGTTTACCGAATTCTTCAGAGAGAAGACCCGACAGGAAACCTTCGTGCTTGCCGTACGCGTCTTCTTTATGCCATTCCTGATAATCCGTGCAATGCACACCCTGCGCTTCGAGAACTTTCCATAGCCGTTCGTGCTGGCTGCCGTGCTGGGTTTCCTGCGCGATAAACGCTTTAATGCGGTTTTGCAGCACCGGGTCCTTAATTGCATCGGCATATGCCTTGGTTGCACGAACAAACATCCGCTCGCCTTCGGGGAATACGACGTGCATGGCGTTGATGAGGTGGGTCGCGATTTTATGGCCGCCCCAATAGTACTTCGGAAATCCTTTTTCAAGACCGAACTTTGGCCGTCGCACAACCGGCATCAGTGTCTGCGTATTTGTTTTCATATCGCTAGTCCCGTCGCGCCTCAAACCTGCACGGCTTGAGAATCTTTGCCGTAAATCGCGCGGATGGCTAGCAATACCGGGGCTGAGAGCAGCGCAAACGCGCCTTCGAAAACTGCGCTCCCCGATTCGGCTGGTTTGCCTTCGAGGCGGCTTAAAAAAGCGTCAAAGGTATTGCCCGAAAGATTTGCAAAAAAAATCAGCTGCAAGAAGGCTATGATATCCGCGGCTTTCTCTTCGCCGTAGACGCGTTTGAGTTCTGCGGTTTGGCTGGCATCGGGATTTCGGTTGGATTGGGCAAAGTGGAGCGCATAAAGTAGCGCGGGCTTTTCGTCGTCGAAACCTGTTTCCGGCGCGCCTTCGAGCAGCGCATGGATCTGATCGTCGCTCACACCTTCTGCCTGCGCAATATCCGTGTGCATCCAGGTGCAGTAGCGGCACTTGTTGACGGATGTCACGGTGAGGAACAGCCGCTCGCGAAACGCCGGTGATACGCGCCCCGACGTGAACAGTGCCGGCGTTGAAGGCAACACGCCTGCGACGTCTGCGAGGTTGCGCAGCAGTGAAACCGGCGTAAAAACGCGTTTGTGGAATGTATTTTTCATTTTATTCTCCTGTTTTGTTCTTTTGATTCTGGAAAAACGGTAGCATCGAGCATCTTCTCAAATGCGGCAAAGGCTCCTTCGAGCTGCTTGTCGTCGGCCATGATGACGCGCGCATAGATCGAACCCGAAAGAAAATAGAAAATCATGCTGCCGGTGGCCGAATCGACACCGAGAATACCGGCGAGGCGTCGATTTAGTTCAGTAGACCAGCGGCGTAACAGCTGCATCGCTTTGGGAGGCATTTCATTGCGCACCATGTCGGCAGAAAACAGGAATTGCATGCGCATGCCTTCACACTGGTGCCGAAAGAATTCCAGCAATCGGCGGATTTTCGCCGGGCGGTCGTTTAAAGCGCACAGCGCGTCAACAAGCTGGCCAGCGGAAATCTGCGCAGAATGGATGAACAGGTTGCAAAAGAGGTCCTCTTTTGAGGGAAAATAATGGTACAGGGTGCCGGTCGATACATTGAGCGAAGCCGCGACGTCGCGCATCGAAACGTCGGCATAATTTTTTTCCGCAAACACGGCACGCGCCTTCGCCAGAAGTTCGCGCCGGTAAGAGCGGTGATCGACAATCTTAGGCATCTACTTTGCCACCACGCGCGCGCCCTGAGCTACAGGCTTTTTTGCCCCCAACTGTTGAGCAAGATAGCGTCCGAGAGATGCCAGGGTCAGTGTCGGCGGCAACCCCCACGGCGCGGGGAGCAGGGACGCATCGCAGACATGGAGCCCGGCAACAGGCAGCTGCAGGGATGCGTCGAGATCGCGCCCGAGCTGCAATGTGCCGCCCGGGTGTGCGGAAGTCCACGGCGAGGAGAATATTGACTTCGCGCCGGCGGCTTCGAGTATGCTGCGCGCAATACGAATGCCCTCAAACATTTTTTTACGGTCGCCGGCGCTGAAAGTGCGGCTGGCACGTTCGTGCGCGTCGATGCTGCCATGCGCTTCGTCGCCGACTTTCACCATGATAGTGAGAGCCTTATTGTGTTTCCACAGCGCGTCGAGACGGCCGGTAGCTGTGCTGAGCGCGGCGTAAATCGCATAGGGCACGTGCATATCGGTCAGCATGCCGGCGCCTGCGAACATGCCACCGCCAGTCATGGCGAATTCATCCATACCGAAGTTTTCCTGCGCAAAGCCGATAACAGCGACCAGCGGGTCGCAAAAGAACGCACCGTCACCCCATGGCAGGCTGCTGCGGCGGAGAATGCCGGCAGTACCCACGGTACCCGCAGCGAGCACGATCTTGCCGGCACGGTAGTCCTGCAATTTGCCTGCAACCTTGGCCCTTACACCAACCGCGCGGCCGTTTTCGGTCAGCACCTTTTCGACATGGCATTCCGAGACGAGGTCGGCACCGTGGCGCACGGCTTCGAGAATCTTTTCTCTGGCGTTCCAGCGGGCGCCCAGAGGATGCACACCATGCTTCACGCGGTCTTGATGGATAAGTTTAGGAAGCCAGCCCCAGTCGTAGCCGAGGCGTTTTGCTGCGAAGGACAATCTCGCCGCACGTGGCCCAACGACGTTCCACGCCAACGGCGCAAGCGGCAGATCTGCAGTAACGCTGGTTGTCGCATCGCGAAGGTCAACGCCATGTGCTGAAAACCGTTCATATGGAGGAGTAATGCCGGTCGCAAAATAAAGGTTGGAACTGCCGCCCACGGCAAGGCCGCGCAGCATCGTCGCGCGGCCGCCAATGAAGCTGACGTCGAGGGCTCTCAGACGCGGCAGCACGTCGTTGCCAAAATCGCGGTCTTTGCCGCGCTCGAGAATAGTTACCTTGGCCCCGGATTTCGCGAGATCGGCTGCAAGTATTGCAGCGCCCGGGCCTGAGCCGATGATTAAGACGTCTTTTTTTTGCATAACACACGTTCGATATAAATAAGGAGCCGCGTCAAGCTTTTTTGCAGATTTATTCCCGGCTATGAATTTCCATAGCTAGTCTCCTGTAATTAAGAATTCCGGATTAGGAAATCCGTAATGGATCAGGCAATTGCTCTTTACATCGCAATCCCCGGCCGGCTTATTAACTATGAGGCGCT
>CAYHJO010000051.1:0-22336 GCA_964356715.1 uncultured Turneriella sp.
GCATTAGCAAGCGCCAAAATCTGTGCCGCAAGAATACCCGCATTCTTGGCATTATCGAGCCCCACCGTGGCTACGGGAATTCCCCCAGGCATCTGCAAAATCGACAAAACGCTGTCCCAACCATCGAGCGAATTCGATGATTTGATCGGTACGCCGATGACCGGCAATGTTGTCAGCGAGGCAACCATACCCGGCAGGTGCGCGGCACCACCAGCCCCGGCGATAATGATCTGAAATCCGGCCGCTTTGGCCCCTCGTGCAAATTCAAACATTTTTTCTGGGGTACGATGCGCTGACACCACCTCTGCATGCGCCTCGACACCGAGTTCGCGCAGAATATCTGCCGCTGCTTTCATGACTTTCCAGTCCGATTCGCTGCCCATGATGATAGCTACCCGCTTATTCATGGATGCATGAATTTGTGAAGTCCGCTGCGGCGCACAGCGCAATTCCGCCTTAGCTCAGGTGCCTTATTAACTACTAACCAGCTTCTGAAAGTTCCCGGTATTTTTGAATAAGCTGCTCACGTGGCCCGGTCAGCGTAATATGCCCCATCTTACGGAACGGGCGCAGCTGAGTCTTTCCGTACAGATGCACAAACGCATTTTCCATCGTCAGCGCCTTAGTAACTACCAGGTCATACTGCTGCTCAGCCCCATTTTCGGGGCCCAACATGTTTAACATCAATGACGGTCTTGTAGTCGTGGCGGCCCCGAGCGGCAAACCAGCCAGAATGCGCACCAGGTTCTCATACTGCGACGTCGCGGCTGCTTCGATCGTGTGGTGGCCGCTGTTGTGCGGGCGCGGTGCCATTTCGTTCACGATGATTTCCCCACCGGTTGTGATAAACATCTCCACGGCAAGCAAACCTTGTGTGCCGAGCTTTTCGGCGGCGAGCACCGCGAGCGCACGCGCGTGGCGCGCTTCTTCTTCCGAAATATGCGCGGGGCAAATCTGGTATTTGAGTATATTGCGCGCGCCGTCAAAAACCATTTCGACCGGGTCATAAACGACCCGGTGTCCGTGCCGATCCACGGCAACCAAAACGGCAATTTCTTTGGCAATCGATACACGGTCTTCAATCAGCGATTCGCCGTCGAAGGCACCGGCAAGCTCGGCTTCGTCGGTCAGCAGCATCACTCCCTGACCATCGTAGCCGGCAGTGGCCCGTTTCTGCACGACGGGAAACACGGGGGGCGCGGTTTTGATAGCGGCGAGCGAAGGCACGACCTGAAATGCCGCTGTGGGAATTTTCTCGGCGGCAAAAAATTCCTTCTGCCGGCATTTGTTCTGTATCGTTTTCAGGGCCTGGCCCGACGGTGCGACAACCATACCCTTCTCCGCCAGTGTAATGAGAGCCTCGGCGTTCACGTGCTCCGAATCGATGGTGATCGCATCGCAGCCCTCGGCAAATCCCATCACAGTCACAAAGTCCTGCGGGTCACCGCATTGAAAGGCGGATGTATAGTTTGCTGCGGGCGCGTCGCTGCTGCGGTCGAGCACTTTGACGCGTATGCCATACTGCATCGCCGCGCCGATCGTCATGCGCGCGAGCTGGCCGCCGCCGAGAATTCCGATGGTAAATTTCAGATTCATTTGTAAAGACGATACTCTTGCATTGCTGCGCTAAAGGCGCGGATTTTTTTCTTCTCGTCCGCCATAAACTGGTCGTAAGTCTTTTTGTTGAGCAAGGCTTTGCGCATTGTTATGGTCCCTGTCTGCGCGTCGAGCCCCTGCTTTTCTGTCAGATATTTCGTCATCCAGTCGTTGGCGCCGTTTTTTATGTACCAGAGCAAAAATTCATAGGCGGCGCGCGCGGGCTCGGCTTTTTTTTCGTCGATCGTGAGCTTATAACCGGGAAGCAATTTACCTTTATGCTTACCGCTCCATGCGTAGAACGGATATGCACTGAATGTAACGTTGCCCATGCGCGGCAGCTCGCTATTGGCGAATTCGGGATGCCCGATCTGGCAAAACGGATCTTTGGTCACACGCCCTTCTTCGATCGAAGTCGCTTCGAAAAATACGGAGATCCAATAGCACTGGTTCGATCTCAGGTGCGGCAGATTCGGCGACGGAGGATAAAACACCAGACCGCGCTCTGAGTGCGCTTGTTTGGGTTTGTAACCTGCCAGTTTCTGGATGTGAATTTTGATTTTCAGCTTTCTATCGGCAATGAACTTGCGCGCGAGCTCGGCATGAGTGAAGCCTGGTAAGAACGGTATCTCTTCTTCGCCGACGTACGAGAAATTGGATTTCTGCGCAACGGGTCCCTGCGGGCCCAGGTGCGACGCGGGGTTGGGTACGTCGATCAGGTAAAGCATTTGTCCGCTCTGCGCTTTGTCCATTGCGCGCATGACGCGGTTGAGCACCGTGCGGTATGTGTAAGGGCGCACTCCCGAATCGGGCAGATCGAAAACAATCGCTTCGCAATCCGCAATTTTTTCCTGCAGCTTCTCCACCGTAGTGAGATAGATTGTTTCCGGAGCACCCGCTTTGACCTTCGTGTTGCCGTGGTCGTCTTCCTGGCCAGTCAGGCCGTGTTCGGGTGTGAACAAATGCGCGATTTTGATTTCGTGCTTTTCGAGCTTTGCGTGGATGTATTTATCTGTCTCTTCCATCGCATCGTACAGAAAATAACGACCGAGTCCCGCGGCGTTGGTAATGAAGCAGACGCTCCTGCCCCGTAGGCGTTTGAGACCTTCTTTGAAAAAGAGTTCGCTGGCGTTGAGAGCAGAGCTTTTAGCTGCTTTTTTTTTCTTTTTGGCAAAAACCGGCGCTGCAGCCACCGCAAGGACCAAAGCGACCAGCAACAGACGGTGCAGACCGAAACCACGAAGCCAGGTGTCTCCGCGGTCTAAATCCGCCCCATAATAAAATTGCGCAATACGTTTCAAGGCTGACGCAAATCTACGGCCCTGACACAGCGACTATTAAGAATTGTGGCCTCAGGCATTTGGCGCCCCACACCACGGTTAGCGTTGACGCGATGTCTCGCAGCACCACTTTAACAAATGGCAAAACTCTATTACGATCAGGATTGTGATCTTTCCGTACTCAAAAGCTCCACCGTAGCGGTCATCGGCTATGGCTCGCAGGGCCGCGCGCAGGCGCAGAACATGATGGATTCAGGCCTCAAAGTCATTATTGGCCTCAAAGCGGGTTCGCAGTCCACGGCAGAAGCCAAGGCCGATGGCTTTGAAGTCGTCGACGTCGCCACTGCGGCGGACCGCGCCGATATTATCCAGATTCTCACCCCCGACCAGTCGCAGCGCGAAATTTACGAAGAACACATCAAACCGAAACTGAAAGCGGGCAAAGCGATCGTATTCTCGCATGGCTTTAATATCCATTTTGACGAAATCGTTCCGCCGAAAGACGTCGATGTTTACATGGTTGCACCCAAGGGTCCCGGTCACCTTGTGCGCCGTGTCTACACGGAAGGCGGCGGAGTTCCCTGCCTGATCGCAATCCACCAGGATGCCACCGGCAACGCACACAAGCGGGCACTGGCTCATGCAATGGGTGTGGGCGGCGGCCGTGCGGGTATTCTCGAAACATCGTTCAAAGAAGAGACGGAAACCGACCTGTTCGGCGAACAGGCTGTTCTCTGCGGCGGCATCAGCCACCTGATTCAGGCCGGTTTTGAAACCCTGATCGAAGCGGGTTATGATCCGGAAATTGCGTACTTCGAGTGTCTGCACGAAACGAAGCTGATTATCGATCTGATCTACGAAGGTGGTCTGGAAAAAATGCGCTACTACGTGTCTGACACCGCAGAATACGGTGACTATGTCAGCGGCCCGCGCGTGATCGACGGCCACGTGAAGCAGAAAATGAAAGAAGTTCTTGCCGATATCCAGAAGGCAAACGGCGCAAAATTTGCTAAAGGCTTCCTTGCCGACCTGCGTTCCGGCGGCAAAGAGTTCGAAACTATGCGCAAAAAAGAAGAAAGTCACCCCATCGAGAAGGTCGGCAAGAAGCTGCGTTCGATGATGCGCTGGCTTTCTAAGTAGTCTATCCTAAAGAGAACACCTTTGTGCTCAGGTGTTCTCTAACTTACCTTGACCGCTGAGGTCGCAGATTCAAGCAGCACCGGCAATTCATGTCGGACGCGGTCCTAAAGCCATTCAATTTCTCGCCTGAAATTATTGCGCGTATGCGCGATACGCAGGAGATCCCCGTCAATTTTTACAACGCCAGCGGCCAGATTCTGATTCCCCGCAGGGAGCAGGCAACTGGCGACATGATTAACAAGCTGCTGCAGCACATCGGCTCCGGCATTTTTTACCGTGAGGACGACGAGGACAAATTAGGGCTGAAGGGGGCGCGCAAAGACCTCGAAGGCCTGACCGACACAAAGCTGCTCTCAGAGCAGCGCGTGGCCGAGATGGCCGAGGCCACTGAATCCCTGTTCAATGAACTGAAATTTGCCGCTTTCGGCGCAGTACACTCGCAGAAGATGCACAGCCAAGTCAACTCGTTCATCAGTGACTTTGAGCAGCAACCCGATATGATGGTTGGTGTCATCAATATCCTGGAGACCGTCAAAGGCGGTTCGGGTACCACGGCGAATCTTTCCCGTCAGGCTATCAAGCGCGCCGTCGTGGCGATGGCTTTGAAATCGCGCAGCATGAAGGCCATGATCTCGAAAGACCGCGGACGCGGCTCAGACGCCGTGCAACCGGTTATGATGGGCGGAATGCTGGCGCAGATCGGCAAAGCGCGAATGAATCTGCCCGAAGGTGAAGATCTCACGCCGGAGCAGCGCGACTATATGCGCAAATATCCGCTGCTGTCATACCTCATGGTCGCGCACGAACAGACCGTGCCGTTTGAAGTGAAACGGCTCATTCTCAACCAAAAACGGACGCTGCCTGAGAATACGCTGACAAACAACTATCCTGACTTCCGCTGGATGACTTCTACATTGCAGAACCTCGTACAGGAAAATGACAAGAAGGGGAAAAAAGAGGTCGCCTCGGATATTCTTCGCCAGATGGCCTCGTTCAAGGAATTCGTGGTTTACGAAGAAGACGTGAATATTCTTAGTCTCGCAACGGATTTTGCCGCGCTGACCACAGAATCAAACTCGCGCGAGGCGAAAGATCCGATAACTGCAATCAAGCTGATTCTCAATGGTTCTTTTTACCAGTACGGTCCCAAAGTCGTCCGGGATTTTCTCGACCATATTTCGATGTCGCTCAGCCACAACGAAAAGATCATCAAGAATGGCGACCTGCTGATTCTCGCACTGACGATGACCAGCGGCCAGACGTATTTTGAAGTCGTGCGGGTAATTGAAATCGGCCGCTTCCAGAGCCGCGGTCTGGTGCAGCGGCTCGGTGTGCTGCACATGGCGACGGTCAAGTCGGGTGGCATGCCGCAGGGAGTCTTTCAACCCGAATCATTTCGCCCGGACCCGCGCAGGATACGCATCAATCTCGGGCAGGATTTTCTGCGCAGAATTATTTTTATCGTCGATCCGACAGTTGCGCCGCAGCTTTTTGAAGAAATTTCTAAGAAGCTTGAAATCACCGCTTAATACGCCGGGCCGGCGCAGACCCAGCCACCGGGAATTCCTTATTTGAGCGCTTTGCGAATACTCGCGGCGATCTTCACCGGCGACAGGCCGTACATATCTTCGATGTCACCGATCGAACCGTGTGGCACAATCTCTTCGGGATAACCGAGCGCCAGATGCGGTGGGCGCGCCTTTTGACCCCTAAGCGCGGCATCGAGCAGATCCGCAAGTCCGCCCGTCAACCCGTGGTTTTCGAGCGTCACGAGAAGCTTCTTGCCCTGCAGCGCGCGTTGTATCTGCGTGAGTGGCAGCGGTCTCAGCGAGCGCACGTCCATGACAGCCGCGGAAATTTTCGCTTTTGCCAGCAATTCCCTTGCAGCGAGCGCATGCGCGGCAAAGACACCTTCGCTTAGAATCAGCACCTGCGTACCTTTCGCCAGCATGACCGCGCTGAAGGGATTGTATTTCGTATCTATCGTATTAAGCGCGGAAGCGAGATCAAAGCTTGCAAATTCTTTTTTCGGAAAACGCACCGCGATCGGGCCGTCGTCGTATTGCCGCAAGAACGCCAGCATCTTCAACAATTCCTGCGCGTCGCGCGCCGAGAGTATCTTTATATGCGGTAACGCCGCCATAAAAGCGATATCGTAAAAGCCCTGGTGCGTTTCGCCGTCCTGGCCCACGCAACCCGCGCGGTCGATGACGAGGCGCACCGGCAGGTTCATCAGCGCGATATCCTGCACCAACTGGTCGTAACCGCGCTGCAGAAAAGTCGAATAGATGCACAGATAGGGTTTGAGTCCCGCGCTCGCAAGCGATCCGGCAAAAGTCGTTGCGTGTTGCTCGGCGATGCCCGTGTCAAAAAAGCGGTCGGGAAAAGCCGACGCAAATGGGTTGAGGCCCGAACCTTCTTTCATCGCGGGCGTGATGACCACGACGCTCCTGTCGCGTTCGCCCAGCAAGGTCAGGCAATGCCCGACAAATTTGCTCAGCCCCCATGCCGCGCTTTGTTTTTTTTCGATGCCTTTTTCTGTGTCAAAGACGCCAACGCCGTGGTACTGTATGGGATCCTGTTCTGCCAGCTCGTAGCCATACCCTTTGCGCGTGACCATGTGCAGCAGAATCGGTTCTTCTATCGGCGGCAGGTTTTGCAGAACGCTGACGATGCGCGTCACGTCGTGGCCGTCGATCGGGCCGAGGTAACGGAAACCCAGTTCGCCGAAGAACTGGTGGTCGGTGGCGAGTGACTTCATCGACATTCTGAACCGCTTCGCGAGGCGATTGATCATACGGCCGATAATGGGAATCTTCGCCATAAGCGAAATGAAACCGCGTTTGCTGCGTTTATAAAAACGGGTGTTGATCAGCTGCGTCAGGTGATAACTGATCGCTCCGACATTTTTCGAGATGCTCATCTCATTGTCGTTGAGAATCACCAGCATCGGCGTGCGCGCATAGCCGGCGTGATTCATGGCTTCGAAAGCCATGCCGGTGACAATCGATGCATCACCAACGACCGCGATCGCGGTCGGCAATACCGATTTGCCGTCCCACTGCAGTCGAGCGGCGACGGCTTCGCCCATCGCCTGTGAGATCGCGGTGCCTGCGTGACCCGTATTATACAGATCGTGTTTTGATTCTGAACGTTTGGGAAAACCCGACAGGCCGCCGGTCTTGCGTATCGATTTCAGCTCGTGCTTGCGACCGGTGAGAATTTTATGCGCATAACACTGGTGGCCGACATCCCACATCAACCGGTCGAAAGGAGATTTAAAGACGTAATGCAGCGCGACGGTCATTTCGACCGAACCGAGGTTCGACGACAGGTGCCCGCCGCTTTTTGAGACCGATTCGAGAATAAATTCGCGCAGGTATGCACAATACGCCGGCAGCTCCGGGGGCTTCAGGCGCTGCAGTTTTTCCGGCGAATCAATCGCCGCAAAATCGGGAGTTGTTTTGCCTGCTGCGGGCATGTGCATTGCGGTCAGGCCACCGGGCTATTTGAGCTCCACGGCATTTTCGTAGATCAGCACAGGGATTTCTTCCCTGATCAGATAGAGAATTCCGCTCTCGCGCTGCAATAGTGCTTCGCTGACGATTTCGGTGACGGGGGTTCCTGCAATGTCGCTGCATTTTCCGGCGCGGATTTGCGCGTTGAGTTTATCGAGTGTCGCGGTGTCGGCCAGCTCGAGCTTTTTTTTCGACCGGGGGCAGACCAGTATGTCGAGCAATTCGGGACTCACAGCCTCCAAAACCGGTGGCCGAAACACTCCGTCAACGGGTCATCAATTCCGCGATTTGCCGTTCGATCGCCCTGGCCTGGGCGTCGCCCGCATGCGTTTCGCCTATATATACCCCGCGAATGATGCCTTCTTTGTCGGCAAGGTAGAAAGTCGGCCAGTAACGGTTGTTCAGGCGCTTCCAGTAGGCATAGTCATTATCCATCATGACCGGGTGCCGCACGCCCAGTTTGCGTATGCTCTTTTCGAGATTAGCCCTCTTTTTTTCGGCGTCGAATTCCGGCGTGTGTATGCCGATTACGGTGAATGCTTTGGCGTCGAATTTCTGCCGTAAGTCATTGAGCCAGGGTGCCGAGCGGTAACAATTGCCGCACGCGAACGCCCATACTTCGACAAGTACGACGCGGCCGCGCAGAGCCTCTGTTGTTACGGGCGGCGAGTTGATCCACGCCTGCTGCGATGTGCCCGTAAACTGCGGCAATGGCCGATCATCCTGCCCGGCGGCCAGAGAGAGGGCGAACAGAAGCGACAACAGAAAGCAAACGCGCATACGGCTTCGTCGGCGTCCACGCCGGCAAATTACGAAATTCCCGCGGAAAAATCAATTCTCAGGCAGCGGCAGAACGCCCGGACGCGTCGGCGATGTGAACCTAAAAGGTATTGCGCTGGCTATATTCCCGCGTGACGCGGTATTTGACATTCGCGGCATAGCGCAATGCTTTCCAGACGCGGGTTCAGATTCCCGGCGGCCGACATCGCTTCCGCACTGCTTTTCACCGGCCTGCTTGGGCTACCCGCATCGACACATGCCGTCGGTGCATCGCTCGATTTGTCGGGCAAAACTGCAGACGAAGCCACGGAAATTGTTAAAAAATCACTCAAACGCCTCGACGCAAACTGCGTCGAGCAGGAAATCACGCTTGGTGCGCACTGGCGCTGCAAAACACCGTTTTATTCGATCGTCGGTCTCGATGTTTTCATCTCAGCCATACCAGACAAAACGGTGGTCCGCGCCGATTCGCGAAACCGCCAAAGCTATGCTTTTATCGATCTCGTCGCAAACGAAACCGGCGCAAAGCCTTATGAGAATAAGTATGGGGAAAAATCGTTGCTGCTGGCAGCGGGTGCAACTCTCATCACCCCGGCATTGGGTTATTGGTATGTGAATTCCAATTCGATGATCAGGAACAAATCGATTTTCCTGCCATTCCTGGGTTTTCTCGCCGGCGACCTGGCGCTGTTCTGGGTCAGCTCGAAGACCTACTTCACCAACGGCTTCGATCCGTTCGGGGACAGCATGGCTTCGATGCTGATTTCGATGGGTACCTTCCGCGCAGTCATGCTCGTGCCGTTTTCGATTCAGGTGATGGCGCACAACCGCTTTGCCGGTCTGCAGATTACTTTCCGTTTTTAGGTTCTGTTTGCGCGTTGGGTGAGCGCAGCCGAACCACAGGGTAACCCGGTATTATGCAAGCGTTACAGATACTCAAAGCTCTTGTCGAACCGGTGCGCATTCGCCTCTATCTGTTGCTCAAACAATCCGCGCTGACCGTCTCAGAGTTGTCTGAAATTCTCGAAATCTCGCAGTCAAACACCAGCCACCATGTGAAGGCGCTGCGCGATCTCGGTCTGCTGTCGGCAGAAAAAACAGGCCAACACACTTATTATGGGCTTAATCCCGAGAGGATGCAGGAAAGGTCCGTCGTGGCGATTTTACGTAACCTGGAAGAGATCGGCGGAGAAATTCCCGAGTTGCATGCCGATGCCGCGAAGCTGCGCACGGTACTCGCTGCACGTAGCGGCGACACCTTTGCGCAATGGCGCATGGAGCAGCCCGATCTGCCCTACAGCGACATCTTCGCGCACCTTGCGTGCGGCAGACGCGGCGTCGTTGCCGACATCGGCTGCGGCGAAGGCGATTTTTTCGATGCGCTGACGTTATCGTTTGACCGTGTGGTGGCGCTGGACCTCGATTTTCAGCACGTGCGCCGCGCCCGCCAGCGCGCAGCAAAACAGGTGTGCGTGACGGCAGCGAATGCGCAGCAACTGCCGTTTGCCGAGAACGTGTTCGACGCAGTCGTGCTGCGCATGGCGTTGTCGCAGATGCCACAACCGCTTGCGGCCCTCGACGAAGCGCTGCGCGTGCTCAAAAAAGGCGGATTCATGAGCGTTATAGATTCTGCCAGGCCAGCGGGAGACACTTTCCGTGAGACACTGCTGCAGCATCTCAGCGCGCGGCCGGGAACGCTTCTCGACATTGAACGCTCCCTGCCGCGGCTGTTTATGCTGCGGGCACAAAAAGTCAAATAACAACACCCCTTCGGGGTGTTGTTATTTGACGATTAGGGTGCGTAAATATTCCACCAGGTCGCGGCGGTCTTTTTCTGAGATCATCGCGTACGATTGGTGCCGTTGATCGGTCTCGAGAAATTTCTGCAACATGCCAAACTCTTTGCGCACGCGGATCAATCCCACTTCTTTTTTGTCGCGCTTCTGCCGCAAAATATTCGCGCCGAGGTGGCAGTCGGTGCAATCGTGCGAGGCATAGACTTCTTCACCCCGAACGGAGGCGGCGGGGTCTGCGATGCCAGGACCGCTGCGCCCGAGAAACCATACGGCTGCTGCGGCAGCCACCGTCAGACCGCCAAAGATCTGTAAAAGCAGACGGGTGCGCGGTTGCATGACTGAGAATCTTGAATCGCGGCCAGAAGGCAATCATTTCTCTTTTAGCCCGGCCCTTATGGTTCGACAGGCTCTGAAAGCAGAGACCCGAAGCGGGTCGCACCACGAGCGGGCCGGGCTAACAGAAGATTTGCCGCGGCGTCTGAAAAATCAGAGCAGACTCTTATAAAGATGCATTTCGCGAGAACAATATTCATCCTCATTTTTCTGCCCCTCGTTAGCAGCCAGATTGCGGCCTACCGCGTGGTGCTCGACCCCGGGCATGGCGGCCGTGACATGATTCCGCACACGCTCTACGGCGACAAATTTGACCGCAGGCTGGGTGTGTATCTCGACAAGTTCCGCGAGGGCGCGCGCCACAAGGGCGTGTGGGAATTCGAAGTCATGCACGACATTGCGGTCAAAGCCAAAGCGCTGCTCGATCTGACGCAGACGGCCGAAGGCAAAGAAAAGTTCCGCAAAATTCTCGCGAAGTACGGCAAAGCGCCTGTCTCGCCGGAATCGATCGAAGCGTTTATTTCGCGGCCCGCGGGTTACACCGAAAACTATTTTGAAAACCGCGACGACGTCAATGCGCCGTTTCGCCTCTATGACTATCCCGACCAGAAAACGGGTGCGTTACAGCCGGGCACGATCAGCCGCATCAATGCCGTCGAACCCGAACTCGTGATCACGCTGCACCTGACGCACACCGAATCGCCGTCGGTGGGCGCGATGGCGACGGTCATCACGCCGGGTTACAAAACCTATGAACTCGCGCAGCGTTATGCGAAAAATCCCGGCAGCCGTCCGGCGGTGCGTGACCGGCTCGCGCGCAGCGCCTGGTCACGCTGGTTTGTGTCCGATGACCGCTACCGGCCTTTCCCCAGTTTTATGGCTGACGCATTCATCTATTACATCGGCTTCTGGTGCAAACCCGATGGAATTTCAACAGACTATAAAAAATTCCGCGGCTACCGCCACAACCTCGTGCAGTGGAGTTATGCAGATTCAGACCAGATTGTCGAATCGCTCTATGGCCAGAAAAGCGAACGCTATGCGACGACGCTCGCAGCGTTTGAACCCAAGGGTCCATTCTGGGAGCGCGAAAAGGCCGAACCCGAAGACTGGCGCCGCGAAGGCGGCCCCGAGGGTTTCGGCGGCGACAACCACTACGCCGGCATGGAAGTGCTGCGCTTCACGCGCAAGGCATTCGTGGTGAATGGTTTTGATTCGCCTGCAACTGCACCCAAAATTCTGAAGCCCTACATTTCGACATGGGCGGTGCCGACGTACGTCAATGCCATCGCTGCCTTCGTCGAACTCGCGCACACCACTTCGAAGCGCGACCATCTGCGCATGGCAAAATACCGCCATGTCTACGCTGAAGCGGTCGCAGTATCGGCATATTCGCTGCTCTATGGCCTTGGTTCGACTTCGCTCACCACAGGCTCCTTTCCCCGAGGTGAAGCCCTTGACCTCGCGCGCTACCAGAACCTCGCGGGCGGCAATTATTTTAAGAGGGTAAAGAAATCCTGAAACCAAATCATAACGCGCATGTACCAGCACCCGTCAGGGTGCTGGTACATGCGCCTAACTGGGTTGGCGACCATGCGATGGCGTTTCCATTCTACGCCGCGCTGCGCGAAATTTTTCCGCAGAGTGAAATCGCGCTGATCGGGCGCGCCTGGGTCGCCGATCTTGCACCCGAGGGGCTAGGGCAAATTATTCCGTTCAAAGGTAAAAATCTGCCCGAGGGGGATTTTCAACGTTTGAAAGCCAGCCGTTTCGATATCGGTTTCACACTGTCTCCGAGTTTTAGATCCGCATGGCTGCTGCACCGCCTCGGTGTGGCGAAGCGCCACGGTTTTGTGTCTGATATGCGCGGTCTGCTTTTGACGCAACCGAAGAATAAGTTTCAGCGGCAAAGCTATAACCGCAGCGAACACCGCGCGCTCGCTTATATGCGTCTTCTCGCCCCTTATCTGCAGGCAGATAAATTGCCCGAAGATCTGTTTGAATCTTATCGCAATGTCAAACTTTTGTCGTTACCCTATGCGCCGGTGCAGCAGAAATTCGGTCTAAGTAAAGACGGCCTGCGCGTCGTCGTTTGTCCCGGCAGCACCGCTGCCTCGAAAAAATATCCGATTGGTCATATCATACATGCGATAGAGACGATCGCAAAAAAGAGGCCGGCCGCGCAGTTCATTCTGCTCGGCGCAAAAATCGATCAGGTGGAATGCGACGCCATCGCACGGCATTTCGCCGGCAGCAAAATCAAATTGCGGTCGCTGTGCGGCCAGACCTCGCTGAGAGAAGCGCACACCATCATTGCCTGTGCCAAGGTCGAGATCGCCAACGATTCAGGCCTCGCGCATATCACCTCGCTCACCGGCACCGCGCTCGTGACTTTCAACGGCATGGGACGCGGCTGCGAGACGCAGCCGCTGACGCGCCGCAAGACGCTGTTTGACCTGCAGCTCGAATGCTCGCCCTGCTTTCAGCGCGAATGCCCGCGCAAAGATTCGCCCTTGGCCTGCCTGACGGGCATAGCGCCGGACGCGGTGGCGGATGCTGCGATCAAGAGCCTTGCCAGTAAGAAAAATCCATTACGTTATTAAACGCGACGCCCCTGCCTTTCGCGGCGATCGGCGCGTGCGCCGGAGTGATAATTGTTTTGGAAAGGATGTTCTCAGCTGCCAGCTTTTCCAATTCTTTGAAACCAGGCGCGGCTGGATCGGGCATTTCGGCAAGTTTGCATTCTGCGAGGTGCAGGCCGTTTCCCTGCGCATAGATCAGATCAACTTCCTTCCCATGGTGGTCGCGGTAGAAATAGAGATTGCGCTCGGCACCGCTGCGGGACAGGCGCTTGAAAGCTTCAGACACGACCAGATTTTCGAAGTAGGCCCCCGCCATGTTGAGCGCAAGCAGTTGCTCGAGCGATTGTATCCCCGTCAGAAACGCGGCGAGCCCCGTGTCTGAAAAATAAAGTTTCGGCGCTTTGACAATCCGCTTCCCGAGGTTTCTGAAGTAGGGAGGCAGAAGCAGAATGATATTCGATGTCTCAAGCGCCGAAAGCCATGCCTGCGCGGTGTTGACGGTGATGCCGGTTTCGTTCGCAAGCGCCGAAGCAGAAACCAGCTGGCCTATGCGCGAAGCACAGATGCGCATAAAGCGGTTGAATTGCCTCAGGTCGCGCACGTTGACGATTTGCCTGAGATCGCGTTCGATGTATGTCGCGGTGTAATCTGCGTAGAAGCGCCCGGGAGCAATTCCCTGCGCGTGAATTTCAGGATATCCGCCGCGCCAGATGAAATCGAGAACCTGATCGCGGCGCGGTTTCTTTTTCCAGTGCGGCGCAATTTCTTCGAGCGAAAGAGTGAAGAGCGAGAGCACGGCCACTCGCCCCGCAAGCGTTTCAGAAACATTCTGCAGCAGAGAGAGTTTTTGCGAGCCGCTCAGGATGAATCTGCCGTTCTGCCTGCGGTGCAAATCGATCTCGTGCTTCAGGTAACGAAAGAGGCCGGGAGCGTATTGCACTTCATCGATAATCAGCGGTCGTTTATAGCGGGCGAGCAACGACTCGCCCGACGTCTCGGCTTCTTCGGCAAGTGCCGGCAAGTCGAGGCTGACAAAATCGCAGTGCGGAAAAGCCTGCCTGAGCAATGCTGTCTTACCCGTTTGCCTGGCACCCGTCAATACCACCGCCGGACGCGTTTTGAGCCCGTGCTGTATCACTGGCACTAATTTTCGTGAAACCCACATTGCTGGGTAATATAGAATTCAATTTACATTTTGTAAATATTATAATTACCGTTATGTTGCTATCCTAATCCTGCAGTTTTTATGTACAACGCGGCCACTGGCCTGCCTCACGGGTATTGCGCCTGATGCGCTGGCGGATGCGGTGTTGTATTCGCCGAACTGAAGGCAACGGCTTAATCGGTCTTTACAAAATAGAGCATTCCCGGCAAACAGCTCCCATGCCAAGTAAGTTCCGGTCAGTATTGCTGATGTTTGTGGCAGTATTATCGCACGCAGCCTGCAAAAAAACGCCGGCCACTGTAGTTATCTCCGAAAAGAGCAAACAGCTCTTCGGTGCCGCCTGGACCTATGACACCGAAGCCACGCGCCGCACCGTGATGCAGAAAGCACACGATTCTCTGGGCGGCGGCATCAAGAATATTAAGGATATCCGGCTCGAAGGCGACGTGAAAAAAATGGCAGACGCTCTTACCGCCCAGACGCTGTATTTTGCGGCGGACAAACAAGGTCGCGGCGTCGGCTTTCTTTTAACCGAAGGCAAGGGCCTTTTGGCACAGAAGACTGACGGTTGGGCCACATGGAATGCCGACGAGACGATCCTCACCCTCACACCCACGAACAGCCAGCGCAAACCGATGGTTTATACAGTGCACGAACTCACGGCAAAACGGCTGGTCATGCTGCCGGCGCAGACGGCGACAGAAACGCCTGAAGTTTTCACGCGGTAACAACCGGGGTCCAAGAGTCCCCTTTTTCTCATTCTCTGTTTAATATTCCACTAATACCCCGTCCCATGTACTAAATGGAGCAAAGCTCGTAAGTTTGCCCGCTTTCCAGACGATAATTGAAAGGAAGAAGTGCATGGTAATGAGCTCTCTCACAGGTTTTCTTAGGTTCGCGGTGCAAGGCATTTGCGCTGCCACTGTCTTTATTTGCGTTATGTCGCTTCAGGCAGAAGTAATAACAACGAAAAGCGGCAGCCTGATGATCGGCAGAATCTCCGCCCGCAACGGAAACACCACCGAAGTCACCGCATTCGGCGAAAAACATGTCATCGAATCTGAAGACATCGTTTCAACGACGGATTCTATCGCTCCTTATATTCAACGGCGGGTTCTGGTAATTCTCACAGACACGAGCATCGTTAAGGGGAAAATCAGAGACTACAGCGAAGATGTCGGGCTCTATGTGGACACCGAAATGGGCCCGCTCACAATCCCCGCAGGGAAAATCGACCATATCATTTTTCATGACTCGGAATCGGCCAAACCTCCGCCATTGGTAATTTATCATCTGGGTCTGCTCGGTCAGGTTTCTTATGGTCTGGCCTCTGACACGATGCGCCTTGGCGTCGGCGGCACTTTTCTGGGCGAAATACCGATGCCCAGTCGCTGGGTGCCCACACTGGGGTTGGCCGCCAGTTACGAAAGCATCAGCGCCAGCCAGTCTGCACTCCGCTTTAGCGAAATGAGTGCCTATGTATACGCAAGGCGAAGTTTTTACCCGCTAACAGGTGTATTGCAACGCCTGGGCTTTGCTTTCACTCTGGGAGGCGGAACAACATTTGCGCAAGTCCATGATTCGCGCCCGAGTCCTTTTTCACCCAATGCCGAAATTCAGGGCATTTTCGTTTTTAAGACCGGCTTTGAAGTTACCGCCGCAAAGTCTATTCGCCTCAGGCTGGATTTTGCCAATTTTCTGCGGACAGTGCGCGGCGGCAATGTTTGGAAACCCGGATTCGAATTGGGAGTGGTCTATGTACTGTAAAATATGTGTTTTGGTCGGGGCGATGTTCGCCATGCATTGTAGCAGCGGGGTTTACAATTATAAGGCGATCGAATCCCTTTCTGTCGCCGACTACCAGATCACCACAACATCCGCGGCCGCTGCGCCGACGGTTACCTATACACCGACCGATGCTTCTGTGAAAGATTTCTCTTTATCGCTGGTCGACACCGCGACGACCGTAATCGCTCTCTCGGGCAATACAATCATACCGAGATCAACCGGCGCAGCGCAGCTGCGCATCACCGCGCTCGACGGCGGTGCGACCGCGACCTTCACGGTAACAGTTACAGAAAGTTCATCATCCTCGCCGACGCTAACGCAAAAATTGCGCGGCATCTGGCTGGTGGGGGGATTAAACACCAGCTTCAGCACGCCGCTCGGCCCGGTCGACATGTACGATCCGGTGACCTCAACCTGGTACGCTGCTGTGACGACCGTACCGACGCCGGTGAGCTTCATGGCGGTGGCTTCGACTGGCAATAAGATCTATGTCATCGGGGGGTTTCATGCTGACGGTTCGGTGCAGACGCTGAATCAGGAATATGATATCGCGACAGACACATGGACCAATCGTGCGCCGATGCCGGCGGCGCGGGCCAATATCTACGGCTCTCTGGTAAACGGCAAAATAGCAGTGCTCGGTGGTTCAACCACAGCAGCTACAGTCGCTTGGTTAGGCTCGCCGACCACCTATGAGTATACACCCGGCGCCCCAGGAAGCTGGAATACCCGAGTTGCATTCCCGACGCCCATCACGACGAATATGACGGATCGTAACCATATCTCTTTTGCGGGTGCTCTCTATAACATGGGTGGTCGAACTGCGGCCGCGACGCTTGCCCTTACGCACGACGGAATCGCCTGGACAGACAATGCGGTTACCGGAGGTACCGAGGTTCCCTTATCTGCTGCACGCGGGGGTTTTTCGCTCGCCATTCATAGCTCCACGTCTACGCCGACGCGCATTTTTATACTCGGCGGCGTATCTGCCGTTACGGGTTGCACGGGCAACTTTATCCTCGCGGGAGCATGTGGGACCTACACGGCGCTCAATACGGTTCAATATCTCAATTTTCCCTTCACCGCCCCTTCAACCTGGTCTGCCACAACCAACCTGCCCGCCACGCGCTCATACGGTGCCGCGGCCCTGTATTCGAATACGCTTTTCTATTTCGGCGGAAATGTCGCCTCAACAATCGGCGCCGGCGAAACCACTGCCTACTCGATCGACGCCACCACCCTCGCCGCCTGGACCACGCTCACCGCGATGCCGCGCGGGCGCTGGGGGCATGCGGCGGTGACGATTAATCCCTGATGAGAATTTTCCGTTACGTCTCGCTGATTGCGCTGCTCGTCTTTGTGTCGACCGCGCCTGCACAACAGTCACGGGAAGAAATGCTGAAGCGGGTCGAAGTCGACCCCGAAGACTCGGCTGCGCGCGAGAAATTGGTGGATTCTTATGTGAAGCAGGCCGATGCCGAGTTCGCCAAAGGCAAAAAGAAAACGGCATTTGAATCGTACAAAAAAGCCATGAAAATTTCGCCGAACCATCCGCGTGCGTCTGCACGCTACTGGGAACTCAAAGACCAGCAATTGACAGATAGCAATGCGGGCACGAAACCGGCGAAAAAGACCGTGAAGGCCGGAAACACCCGAGGCCATCAGACGGACGGGAGGACTGGCTCTGTCAGGACAGGACAAACGCCGGCAACCCCCGATACAGGGCTGACCGCCCGAGACCGAAAGAACATGGAAAGATTGCTCGAGCTCGAGCAGCGGGTTTTTGAAAAACTCGAGGGCTTTCAGAAAAATTCCGAAGAATCACTGCGCCTGCAGGGCGAAATGCGCGATTCAATCAGGCAAAGCCGCGGTGGCACGAGTGACTCATCGGCGCTCTATATCCTCGGCCTCATCACGATGACAGTCATTCTCGCTGCGTTTGGCTTCGCTTTTTTCGTATCGCGCGACAGGAAAATTGAGAACCCGTTCCTAATGCCACCGCCGCAGCCTTTGGCATTGCCGGCGCCGGCCGGGCTTCCCGCAAAAGGTGCGCTGCTTGCCCTGCCGGTGGATTTGCGCAAACTGCTTGCTGAAACGGCGGAAGCGCAATGGCTGGCCGGCAATTTTTCCGACTCGACCTTTGGCCAGATCGCCGAACAGCTTTCGCAGGATATCGAAACTTCGATTGCAAAAAAGGCACGCAGGCTTTTGGATACGCATTTCGGCGATAAGGCGGCGCGCGACTTTATTAGGCGAAAATCACCGGCGGGCAGCGTCACGCCGGGAGGCGACGATACCGCGTTTCTGGATGTGTTGCCGATGGAGACTTTCCGTCTGATCGGCAATCTGATCGACGTAAAGACGCAGAGGCCCGGCCATAATGAAGCAGTGGCGAAATTGAGCGTTCTTATCGCCGAAAAACTTTCCCTGCCGCCCGAACAGGTGGATATCATTCGTGCAGGCGCCTATATCCATGACATGGGTATGCTCGAATTTGAAGAAGATTTTTTTGTCCGCGCGGAAATCTTCACGCACGCCGATCTCGACTATCTGCGCGAACACCCCGCGAAGGGCGTGACGATGCTTACCATGAACAACCTGCCGCAGAAGGTGCGCGATATTGTCATGTGTCACCACGAGCGCGCTGACGGCTCGGGATACCCCGCATCGCTTAGGGGAATCGATATTCCCATCGAGGCACAGATCGTCGGCTGCGCCGAATCGTTCGTGGCGATGACAAATTACCGCAACTATAAAAAAACCGTAGATGCCGGCGCGGCGCTGCACATTCTGCGGCATTCGCCCGGTAGCCTGTTCGACGCAGATGTCATCGGCGCGCTCGATACCCTTGTGCGCGAAAAAAAGATCTCCGCCACACAGCCGACCGCAACCAAGATTCTCGCCGGCATTACTTCAGCACACGATTGATCAGTTCGAGCATCGTCGAGGTCGAAAACGGCTTTGCTACAAAATATTCATTGCCGATGAAGTGATTCTGTCCTTTTTCTTCGGTTTTACTGACCAACCCGGTTAAAAAAATCACCGGTATCTTTTTGTCGGGGAGCTTATTCCTCAGTTGCCCGATAAACGTCGGGCCATCCATGCGCGGCATCATGATATCGGCGATAATCAGGTCCGGCAATTTATCGAGAGCCATTTGCAGGCCCGCCTGACCGTCGGCCGCAGCAGTGATCTCGAACCCGCGTGGGCGCAGAAGAAGCTGAAGCATTTTGATGATCTGGTCGTCATCGTCGACCACAAGTACCTTACGCATTATCCCCTCCTTTTTTCTGACCGAGCACCCTGTGAATTTCTGCAAACAGCGTTTCTTTTTTGAAAGGCTTTGTCAGCAGACGAAAATTGTCCCGTGGTTTTTTGGACATCAACAGTTCCTTTGAGTATCCGCTCATGAATATGAAAGTTGCTTCCGGTTGCATGAACTGCGCCTCGTCAGCCAGCTCAAGCCCGGTCATCTCGGGCATCATGATGTCTGTCAGAATGATGTCGAGCTTGCCGGCAAATCCATCGATAAAATCAAGCGCCTCGCGCCCGTTGGCCGCCGAATGTACCTGCAGGCCCAGAGACGCGAGTTGCGTCACCACCATTTTGCGCAGCGCTTCTTCATCGTCGACGACCAGGATATGCATTTTGGAATACCTTTCGCTCTGATCGGGTAACTGGCTTTCATTTGGCCCTGCGGCCGGCTCATACAAATTCTGTTCGCAAACTGGCAAAAAAATCTCAAATGTTGTGCCGACGTGAGGACTTGTATCGCAAAATATGAATCCCCGGTGCTGTTTGATTATGCCATACGCGACAGAAAGGCCAAGGCCGGTACCTTTGTCGCGCGTTTTGGTCGAAAAATAAGGATCAAAAATACGCGACTTCGCGCCTTCGGGTATACCCGTTCCGGTGTCGGCAACGGTCATATAAATGTATTCTCCCGGCTGAGATTGAATAGAGCGCGCCGTGAAATATTTTTCATCGAGATGGATTGAAGTTGTGGTTATCGTGAAATCCCCACCCGTAGGCATTGCATCGCGCGCGTTCACGGCAAGATTGATGATGACCTGCATAAATTGGTTTTCATCCATTTCTACAATATGCGATTTTGCGTTGAGATTCAGCGCGCATTTTACGCTCACAGTCAAAGCCGCCTGAATCATCGTCTTGTTATCAAGAAGTAGTTTGTGTAAATCAACAGGCTTCGTATCGAGTGCCTGGTGCTTGGCGTAGGCTAATATCTGGCCGGTCAATGCTGCGCCGCGCTGGACGGCTTTTTTTATTTCGGCCATCATTTCACGCACGTCATCGGGCATGTCCTGACTACTTTGTATCATATCGGCATAACCCAGAACGATCGCCATCAGGTTATTGAAGTCGTGCGCGATGTTGCCGGCAAGTTGCCCCAATGCCTCCTGTTTCTGCATTTGTTGAATGCCAAGCTCGGTTTCAACCAGCCGCTGTTCCGCTTCGCGAATTTTCGTCAGATCGAAAATCATGACGCAGAAGAGGGGAAAATCACCTAAACTCGTTTTGAGCACAGCCGCCATAATATGGAAAACTACGCCATCGCTGCGCAGCGCATAGATTTCACGCCGTGAATCCATCGTTAGACTTGTGGCGTCAGAAGCGGCAAAGTCCTCCATAAGCTTAATATGGTTTTCATGAAAATATTCCGGGATAAGTATGTTTACGTGCTGGCCGATCAGGTCTTCTTTCGTATAGCCAAATAATTGGCAGGCCGTACCATTGGCCCGCAGAATATGAAAATAGCTGTCGGTGGCAACAAAGCCGATGGGCATTTTCTCCAATACGTCATTCAGTAATTCCTGAGCCGCCGATTTTGCATTTTGTGACTGCACCTGTTTCGTGATGTCCTGGTGCGCGCAGATGACGTATTCTACCGAATTATTTTCACCCAATACCGGATTATAGTGCACATCGAGCACCATTTCGCGACCGTTGAAGATCAATGTGACAATATCTGATTGTTCGTTCCCTGTATCGAAACATTTCTGCCGCAGCGGTTGCAGACAAGCCAAATCGCCGAGCCGCGGAACTTCGTTGACTCGTTTGCCGACCACGTTTTCGGTCATAACATTAAATCGCTTTCTGAAGCTGCGGTTTATCCATGTATAGCGCATTTCGCGATCACAAATATCGAGCAGAACCGGCAAATCGTCCAAAAGCGACCTGCAAAGCACTTCAGGCATGCCCTCCCCGCCCAGTGACACCATGGCTCTGTACTCTTCGATCCTGATAAGAATAAGGATTTCCAAATCGATATTCATGCGCGCAAACTTGACAGTCAACCACTGCCAGCCGGTAGATGAATGGTGCTCGCAACTGTGCGAAACGGAGTCAAGCTGACCGTCATGCACGGCCGCAAAAGCGGCACGCAGCCCGGCCATGCCAGATGCTTTGCCGGCGACGAGACCTGAAGCGACGAGGTCAAGAAAATTGGTAGACGGCTTTCCGGTGGTTGCGCTGGCAAAAAAATCCGCCCATGGCCTGTTCGCGGCCTTAATATCGCCGTTTAGATCTGTGCAAATTGCCATTTCGCTGAGTACCGCCAAAAATGCTTCGAGTCCATGCAACGGTTGCGCCGTACCCGGGATGTTTTGCATTTTGGCCGACTGAGTCACACGGTGCGCAGGTATGGCGCCATTTTGTCATCCATCAGGCGAAAAAATTCAGTGGATTGCGGATTTTTTCCGTAGGCTAATTCGACGAGCAAAGCTGCATCTTGCTTATATAGAGCGATATTCTTCACTTCTGCTTTCGTGCGCTGAAACTTGTTGTCGAGTATACTCATGCGCCCGCTGCGAATGGCAAAATACTTTTCCGCCGCGCGCGTAATGAGTTGCGCGATATTCCAGCGCGCTGCGATTACCATATTTTCGGCGAGGTCCTCAGGACTTATCGGTTTCGCAATATACTGAATAGCGCCTACCTGTTGCGCCGCCGCCATACCCTTCGTCGTGGGTTTTCCCGTGATAAAAACCATGGCCACGGCGGCATCCTTTTCGCGCAACTTGTTACCCAGCGTCAAACCGTCCATTTTCCCCAGGCGGATGTCGGAGACCAGAATATTATACGATCGCATCTCGAAGGAGCGTATTGCATTTTCTGCGGAATCAACAGTGCTTACGTTGTAACCCATCGTCAGAAGATTTCGCTTCACAATCTCACGTATGGCAGATTCATCGTCGACAACGAGTACTTCGATATTGCGAAAAGGTGCATTCGTCATTAGGCTCCTCCTAAAGTGCGCGCGACTGACTGAGGCGCAATTTGCAGCTACGGTTAATGGAGACAACCAGAAAAGCGCGGTTATAAAAGTTGCACGGCATTC
>CAYHJO010000052.1:0-22214 GCA_964356715.1 uncultured Turneriella sp.
GCATTGTTTCAACTTTGCTGACTTGGCAATATGGGCAGGTTATGGTCGATTGCAGTCTAATACCCATATTCATCTCACTTCCGATTTCCCAGTTTTGTTTCTTCAATACCCTTGATTTTGTATCCGACCTGATTTTCTACGGCATCGAGAAAATCTACGGCGCCTACCTTGGATTTGTCATATTTAACCCACGCTAATCCGCGCCGATGATCCGAGCGACTCTCCATCACGCCCGCTTTGTCCCTGAGTGCTTTATTAACACTGTGCTCGCAGCCTGAACAGGTCATACCTTGAATGTGAAGCGTAGCTATCGCAATGTTTTCTTTTTCAACGATGATTGGCGCCGACTTGGCCGACCGGAAAAATACTCCCGAATACGATGGGAATGCTAACAGCAGGAGCGCCGCGACTGAAATGAACGCGAGAAATGCCTTGCTGTGCCAAAAGGCCTGTTTTTCATCGGTTTCGCAGGCACACTCAATATCTTTGCTCTTTGCCGGCCTGAGTTTCTTGTACCAAGCATAGCTTAGAATGCCGATGGTCAACGCAATCAAATAGGGTCTAAAAGGATCGAGCCAGGCAAAAGTCGAGGCGATTCCGCCAATACCCGCTAAAATTCCCAAAACGGGAGTGATACAACAGAGCGAAGCCGCGGCAGCCACCAGCAGAGTGGCCGAGAGTGTTTTGTTCGATGCAGATTTATTTTCCATAAAAATCCTCCTGGACTAAGCTACCTGCTGCCAAGTTAACATGGTAGCAGGCTACAGAGTCCAGAAAAGGTTCCCGTTTTTTCCAGACCTTCAAACGCGACCAAGGGTATTGCGCTGCATCGCAGGCCGAGAATCAGCCGGGTCAGTTTTTGCTATTGCAACTGCTTTGTTTGCTGCCGCAACCACCTTTGCCACCACAGTTATTATCGTACGCACCCTTTGTGCCTTTCATCGCCTCTGTCGAATTCAGCTTACCTTGCGCAAGACCTGCCAGTGCCGCTTCGACCAAATTGTTTGATTTTTTCATCTTATACTTCTTGTTAATTGTGTTTTGACCATTTCTGATTCGGATCAGGATAGAAATGCGCGATATCGATTTTTGCTGAAAACTCTACAGAGGTAAATTCAGCCTGATGTACGACGTCGCCGCCGTTGAAGACATCGCCCGCAGATTGTCGGTGTGCGACAGGAATACCGCCGATTAAACGGTGATCCGCGTAATAAAGTTTCCCCTTCATGAACTTCTGCACGTCGCGGATTGTATATTCAACGAGATCTACATAGCCAGTTCGCTTATTCACCCATATGATGTATTGATCGATCTTGCCGTTAGGTTCGGCAGCTCCCCACGTCGCAAATACTTTATCATATTGGACGCCATCCATCGCGTCTTCGCCGGCAAAGGCGATAAGTTCGGCCTCTGAAATTCGATACGCTAACTGTGTGAAGTAAGAGTAAGTGGGGAGCCAAAACCAGATGTCCGAATCTTTCTGGAATTTTACCGGCTCCCCTTTGCGGATCTTATATGTGGCCCAATGCTGAATGCCCCAGACTTCACCGGACTTGGGGTCTTCGACAAAATCCAGGCGAGCATCGTCTGTTGCAAGTACCATCTCAAATTTAACTTTCTGATCGTTTTTATGCCATGGCATCGCCATGAGTCGTGTGAAAAACCCAGGCCAATGATCCGCGTAGGTGACCGTCATAGTCTTCTGCGCACGCCACAGGTCGGCGCGATAGGTTTTCTGAATCTGCTGCATGATCGCTTTTCCTTTCACAATCATCTCTGGGGTAACTCCCGATTTGATCTGTTCGGTGCGAATATCTGCGAGACTGCAACCGGCGAAGAAAAAGCTGACCAGCGAGAATAGAATGGATTGACGCTTCATAGACGTCAGTGCCGTTCGGGTTAAAATTCTTACAAACTGATGTAAGAATTTTCAATTTCGAACGAACTAACCTCAATGAAAAAATTCATATTTACAGTTTTTTATCTTTTTGCATTTCATAAAATGCATGCCGCGTGGGTTCGACCCGCAGGCGAAGCTTATGTGCAGCTGGGCGGCAGCTATACATCCGCCGCCTCGGTCTATGATTCGACGGGCGCAAAGCGGGCAATTCCTCGTTTTACCGAGGTAGCAACGAATATTTACGGCGAATTCGGTCTTACCAAAAGTTGGACGATGGGGTACGCTCTGCCGCTGCTTTTTTCAAATCAGGTCGAAGATGCCGCGTTGGCGCAGGGCGCAAAGTCGGCGAGCGGATTAGGCGATTCGATCTGGTCAAATCGTTATCAACTCTATTCGGGAACGGTGCTGATTTCTGCCGGGCTCGACATTGGCATACCGACGGGCAACCGCAATGCGGTAATTCCCCTGGGCGACGGCGAAGCGAGCGTCATGCCCAAGATGATGGTGGGCGGCGGATTTACCCTGGGATTACCGGGCTTTTACCTGATCTCAGCCGGCTATAATAAACGCACGATCGGTTTCTCGGATGAAGTGCATGGCGGTGCCATGAGCGGCCTGACGGCAGGCCAATTCACATTTATCCTCTCGCTCGAACTCAGGCAATCGCTGAAGAACGGCGACGGCGGAAACCTGAATGAATCGCCGTTACTTCTGAATAATGCCAGCTTTGCTTCATGGTCGGCCGGCACCGTATTCAAGGCCACCGAGCGACTACAAATACTGGCATTTTACAAAGGTGGTCTTTTCGTGCGAAATATTCTCGGTGCAGCTTCGCTGAGCGTGGTCGTGGGTTATTTATTTTAGGGAGGTTCTGAAAAAGCCAAAATTAGGAGCGCAAATGTCTTCGTTTGCGCGCATTCACTCGCGCGGCAGAGAGCCGCGCATGACTTTTTCAGAACTTCCTTAGAAATATCGCAGAATATTTTCGGCCAACTCCTCGCCCTTGTCTTCTTGTAAGAAATGGCCGGCGTTTTCTATGCGAATGTCCGCTACCACATTTCTGAGCTGTGTAAAGTATTCGCGCTGAGACCACGTGATCGGGTCTCTGTTGGAAAACATAACCAATTTTCTAAGCTCAGATTGCTCTATTTTGATTCGTGCTTTTTGCATATAAGGCAAAGTTGCGTGATCTGAATTGATCGGAACAAGTCTCGGAAAAGCGTCGACCCCGGCTTTGTAGCTTTTGTCGGGAAATGGGGCATCGTAGGCGGCGCGGATGTCGGCGTCGAGTGTGAGCGGAGGCCATGATCCGGCTGAAACAATTTGACCGACGGGCAAATCGGGATGAGTGACGGCAAATGTTCGCCATGCCATAAATCCAATGCCGCCGAGAATGTTTTTCGGTTCGAGCCAGTTGATCGACGTGGGATCGGGGATGCCCGTGTTCATAATAACGATGCCCTTAAAAAGCGATTCAAATTCCATCGCCAGAGGCAGTCCCAAGAGGCCTCCCCAATCCTGACAGACAAGCACCAGATTTTTTGCCTGCATATGTTTGAGGAAATCCGCGAGGATATCAAAATGCAGATTGAATGAATAGTCATCAATTCGGATAGGCTTATCGGATTTGCCGAAACCTGCAAGATCGGGAACAAGCACGCGCCCGCGTTCTGTTAAGGCAGGTATCATCTTACGATAGAGATAGCTCCATGTCGGTTCGCCATGCAGGCAAATAAAGGTGATATCCCGGTCACGGTTGCTGCCTTCATCGATGTAGTGGATGCGTAAACCTTGAGACTCGAAATAATGCGGGTCGAATGGATAGCCCGGTAAATTTTGGAACCGGGTATCAGGTGTACGGAGTGCTTGCATGGGATTCCTGTTTGGTGACTTTTAGATCCATTATCTTACAATATCGTTCATCTGAAATTTTCAATATGGGGCAACAGAAATAGTTCGTAAAGCCGAATCCATTTCGGGATACAAACCGCCAGAATCGTCCGAATGGAGTAAGAAAACTGGTTTGAGTTGTAAGAAACCGATGGTTCAGATCACCAACTATGCCTATGCTGTCGGTTACAGCCATCGTTCTCGGTGCTTTTCTCGCCTTTGCCAATGGCGTGGTATCTGGAAAAATGCGTTGGAAAACGTTTCGGTCTATCGCACTGGCATGGCTTACGACGATGCCGCTCGCAGCTCTTATTTCTGCCCTTGCATTTTCCGTCTTAAGGAGACTATCATGACGAATACACTGACGAATCGCTTCGCCGAACGCCTGGTCTTGCTGGGCATTACAGAGAAGCGTAGCGTCCCCGACACGCTGCAGATCAATATCGGCAAATTGTGCAACCAGGCTTGCAAGCATTGCCATGTCGATGCGGGCCCCAATCGCAGCGAAAATATGGAGATCGAAACCGTCGAGCGCCTGATAGAATTGCTGCGAAATTCTCCCGCGATACAGACGGTCGACATCACGGGTGGCGCGCCTGAACTGAATCCGCATTTCAGGTATTTGGTTAAGACCGCCCGCAGCCTTGGTAAAACCGTCATCGACCGCTGTAACCTCACGGTGCTCTTCGAACCGGGGCAGGAAACAACGGCAGAATTTCTGCGTGATCATCGAGTGCAAATCACTGCCTCGCTGCCGTGCTACTCCTTAAAAAACGTCGATCACCAGCGCGGCACGGGAAGTTTTGATAAGAGCATCGCAGCGCTGCAAATGCTCAATCGTCTGGGTTACGGTTGCGATGTGGCGCTGCCTCTCAATCTCGTCTATAACCCGCCGGGCGCATTATTGCCGCCCAACCAGATGCAGCTTGAAGCCGATTATCGCCGCGAACTGCAATCCCATTTTGGAATTGTTTTTACTAATCTGTATACGATGACCAATATGCCGATCAAACGTTTCAGGGCGGATCTCGAACGTCACGAAAAATTGCACGAGTACGCTACACTTCTCGAAAATAATTTCAACTCTGCGGCGGCTGAAAACATCATGTGCCGCAATCTGATATCAGTCAGTTGGGATGGCAATCTCTTTGACTGCGATTTCAACCAGATGTTGGATTTACCGCTCAGCGGAAGCCTTAGGTCAGTCTGGGATATCGAATTGTTTGAAGAACTCGCCGATGAGCCGATCTTGTTTGAGAATCATTGTTTTGGCTGCACGGCGGGTGCCGGCAGCTCTTGCAGAGGAAAATTAATATGATATCGCAAATTGAAAACATTCGGGAATACTATGGCAGGATGCTGCAATCCAAGAATGATCTATCGGCGACAGAGTTGCGCCTTTCACCGTCGCCGACATGAACGGCCTTAATGTCGCCGTTCCCGATGCGCATAGCAAATTCACGCATCTGCAATTTCGCCGCTTTGCCGGCTGCCCGATCTGTAACTTACACCTGCGCTCCGTAGTGCAGCGAAAAAGTGAGATTCAAAACGCAGGCATTCGCGAAGTAATTTTTTTCGCAATGCCGCACAGGGATCAGATGTCATTGAATTCCTGAAATCGCGTAAAGAGCGCCCGGCTGAAGATGTACGCAAGGATCTGCAACAGGCAAAGGCGCTTGCCGATACTCAGGCACGGGTAGTCGATGCAGAGCGGAAGGTGCAAATCAATGAATTTGAGGCCCGCGCTGCGGTAAAAAAAGCGGAGGGAGAGGCCAAATCAAAAACACTCAACGCAGAAGCGGATGCCCAAAGAAAATCCTCCGCCGGGCTGACCTCCCGTGGTTCAGCCTGCGACCCAATTGGTCGTGATGCGCTGAGGCCGGGTCAAAGCCTGAAACAGCTTTCTGCCCTGTCTCTCTCTCAATTTTTGTCTGAACCGCCTTGGAACTCAAAACCGACCACCGCACAGTTAAGCTGATACAGGGTGACCGCGAACAGTCAGTCTGGCGCAAGGACCAGCCCGACTATCTCGTGCACTCGTACGCGCAGCTCGTGGCTCTTGCCATGCTGACGTGGCGCGGATATGCGCTGCGCCGGCGCGGGCGTGCGCTGGTGGTGGGGCTCGGTGGCGGCATTTTGTGCCGCTTTCTGCGCAAACATTTTCCCAATATGGCGATAGAAGTCGTCGAGCCCGAAGCGCGAGTGATTGAAATTGCGCGACGCGATTTTGACCTCGATGCGCAGATTGCCGTGCACTGTACCGATGGCCGCAGCCACATGTCGGGTCGCACGGGAAAATATGACATCATTTTGCTCGATGCATTCGACAGCACGTACGTGCCTGCCGACATGATGACCGTCGAGTTTCTCGAGCAGGTGAAACGGCGGCTGACCGACGACG
Organism: uncultured Turneriella sp.; assembly: GCA_964356715.1. Lineage (GTDB taxonomy): Bacteria > Spirochaetota > Leptospiria > Turneriellales > Turneriellaceae > Turneriella. The sequence continues at coordinate 6,192 of CAYHJO010000052.1, forward strand.
GTATAATGGTCAGCAATACCTGGGTGCTGCGCGACATTACCTCACATGAGGATGTTACCTACGCCAAAGTTTTTGGTCCCTTCTGGGATTTTCGCCGCCGGCCAAACACCGACGGCAATCGCATTATTTTGTACAATCCCGTAGCCGGCATGAGCGCCGACGAACTCGCAGACGTGCTGTTTGAACGCGCGCGTTTTATCGATCTCGAATCAGACGCGCGGCCGCGGCTCGCGATACCCGGCATGCGGCGCACGCTGACCTATGCCGCAATGGTCGAAAAGCTGCACATCATGCAGGTCTTTTCACCGATGGCCGGCAAGCTTCTGACCGACGCCAATATCCGCGTGATCAGATCGAAGGCTTCGTTTGAGAATGAAGAGTAGACTGCCACGCCGCGAGGCAGGCGCGGTGTTTTTCTTCAAATACGGTGAGCGGCACCAGCAAGCGGAATTCTTCCAGGAATTCCAATACCTCAGTCGTTGAGAGCTTTTCAGACCTGCGCACATATTCTACAGATAACAGTTGCGTGCCCTTCATGTTTTATCCTGCTTCAGCATTCTTAAGGCGGCTACGTCTTTCTGGTCTTGTTCACGGCTGAGGCGCGATTTCATCAGTATTAAACTGTTGAGGCTTAGCGTCGGTATTTTGCCGAAGTCTGATTCCACTTCGACTATTTCAAAATCGCGCATGTCGTCGGCGATGATGATGTCGAGGCTATCGCGCATGCGCGTGGGATGTCTGAAATTCCACGCGATCAGGTTTCTTTCTCCTTTATACTTTTCAAGATTCTCAAACAGGTCAGTGGCATTGATGGGTAAAATGGATTCCATGCCGATCGCGGCTAGCGCCGTTTCAATTTTGATAAAATTTTCTTCGCTGATCGCGGTGATGATATCGACATCGAACGTACCGCGCGCGACACCGTGCATTGCGACAGCATAACCGCCGACAATAGCAAAGGGAATATTATATTCCCGGAATAGGTTACAGATACGCGCAATAAACACTGCCTGATCTCCGCGGTTTGCCGAACCGTCTGTTGCCCGCGTGGCGGCTTACCTTGCGGCGTCGACTGTTTCCCGGTATCAAATCAGCGTTCTCACCCAGATGCCAAAGCGGCTCGTGTAACCTACCATCACGTGGCTGATTTTGCCGTTGCCGTCGAGAATGTAAACGGTCGGATAGCGGTCGATTTTAAACCGGCTCTGCAATTCGCGTGAACCAGCGTAGACTGTCGCTGCGAGGCCGGTTTGGAAAGGTTTGAGCTCCGCCACATTGTCATAGTCAAGCCCGATCGCCACCGCCTGCAGGTTGTCTTTGCCTGCGAACATGCCGAGCGCATCCATGCTGGCTTTGCACACTGCGCACCACGGCGCAAAAAAATACACGATGGTTTTCTTGCCTGCCGCAGTGTTGAACTGCACTTTTTCACCCGCGAGCGTTGTGAGTTCGAGAGAGGTGACCGGTGGCATTGTTTTGGTGTCGGGCGACTGAAACGCGTTGATGATTGCAGCAACCACAAAGAAGGCGGCAAGGTAGAGAGCCGCAAAACCTGCTTTTTTCAACAGTTCGCGCGCTGGGGGTAACTTCACACCCCAGTTTAGCAAATCAGGGTGCCGACAGGCAATTTTTTGCGAAGAGGCGGATTACCGCTTTTGCGGCGGAATGTTGCGTAGCGCAGCAGAAAATTTTTCGTGATGAATCTCGTCGACGGGGCGGTGCCTGACCGTTGTCGACGCCGGGTTTTTTCCGAGATAGTTGCCGGTCTTCCACTCGCGCGCAGGCCTGATCGGTCGCTGCGTAAATCCGCCGCCACAGTTGGGGCACACGTTATGCAGCACATGATCGACGCAGCGCGCGCAGAAGGTGCATTCATAAGAGCAGATGCGCGCCTCCGCCGATTCGGGCGGCAACGGTTTATTGCAATTCTCGCAGGTCGGGCGCAGTTCGAGCATACGCGTAAACATGCCGTGTGCTTAGTGGGTCAAGTGCGATTGGCTAACCCGGAGATTTTTGGTACGGCCCCAAACTAAATGCCCTTCAGCCGAAGAAGCGCAGTAAATGTTTTGCGAAAGCCTTCGGTTTTTCGAGATGCGGACAATGCCCGCAATCGTCGATAAATTCGAGCTGTGCATTGGGTATATGCGCATGCGTCAAACGCGCGAACATTTCCGGGAACAGCGAATCTTCGCGTCCCCACAGCACGAGCGTCGGCACAGCTAACTTTTTGATCTTGTGATCGAGCGCATATTGCGTGATGGCGTCTTTTGTCTGCTCTTCGCCGGCGCCGAGAAAGCCGTGTGTCAGGTCTTTCATCACTTTGTTAAAACGTTCTGAGTAACGGCGAAAGCGGCGGTACTGGAAAGCCTTGATCGGAAAAGGTACCGCCGAGAGTTGGTGATAGATCCGCCTGAGAAAACGATTGAAATCAGGCCAGTCTGTGACGTAAAACAGGTTGCTGCCCTGCTGTACCTCTTCGTACACGTCGGTAATTTCGTCGCCGACCACGCCCGCGCTGTTGACCGCGGCAAGCGCCTTCACATCTTCGGGATAATGCACCGCGTGCTGCAAGGCAATGCCACCGCCGAGAGAATTGCCGGCAAGATAGAACTTTTTTAATCCCATCTTCGCACAAAATTCGCGAAACCAGGCACCGTAAAAATCCATATTATACGTGACGTGCTCGCGGTAGGTGCGATCTTCAAATCCCGGCACATCGGGCACGATCAGGTGGTATTTCTGGCGCAGCCAAAACGACGACAGCGCAAACGAATGGCGGCTGTCAGAAAAGCCTTGCAGCCACACGAGGGTTTCGCCGTCGGGGTTGCCGCCTTCGAGGTAGAGTGATTCGAGGCCGGCAACGTAGGTGCGTTTTGTTTTGAGCCCCGACAGGTTTTCCGCGGCGAAAAGAAAAGAGCGAAAGAACGCCGTCTCAAGAGCTTCGGTCACGAAGTTCGGCAGCTTCTGGTACTGCTCGAAGAAGTTTGCCTCGGCTGATAGATATGCCTCTGATGCCACCATACCCCCTGAGGTTAGAAAGTGAACGTGGTGTCAAGTTGTAGGGTGGGGGATTCGGTGCGCGTGTTGTGGAGAAAAAAGGATTGCCGGAAGCTTTGGCTGCGCACATCTGTTCATATGCACGGCGTGAATGAAATCATCGATGAAGCCTCGCTGCTGCCGGCAGACGCAAGGGCAAAGATTGTAGATTCATTGCTTCAGACGCTGAATTCGCCAGCTACTTCGGAAAATGAATGGTTGGCGCTGGCCAAAGCGCGACTCTCAGATTTGCGCTCGGGCAAAGTAAAGCCGGTATCTGGTGCTGAAGTCTTTCAAAAGATTCGGAATCGGTTCGACGTTTGACCTTTGTTTTTCATCCGGACGCTGAGATCGAGTTCAATGAGAGTATTGATTATTACGAATCTTGCAGCAATGGTCTGGGCTTTGATTTTTCGCTCGAAGTTCTTTCGTCGATAGAAACCATTCTTCAGCATCCGCTGGCCTGGCCAAGCGTCGAATCGGACGTTCACCGGTGTCTCGTGAACCGATTTCCGTTTGGCATACTGTATGCCATTGAGGATCAGAAAATATTCATCCTTGCTGTGATGCATCTGCATCGTCAGCCCGGGTACTGGCACGCCAGGCGTTAGACACGATCCCTTGACGGGCTAAGTGTGTCGGTGCGACCCATCTTCGGGTCTCCTTCGGAGGAGCGGAGTCGAACCGCGCGGGGGGCAGCGGTAGGATGACCGGAGACGCAATATTTCTTGACATACCGCAATTCGGATGATCTTCTTCTCAGAAAATAAGTCGAATGAATGCCGCATTAGAAGTTTTTATCTACTCAGAACAGCCCACAACTTGTCCCAAGTGTGGTCTAAGGACAAGGATTATTTTTGATTTCCCATCTTCAAAGGAAAAGAAACAAATTCACAAATGCCCAGATAATCAATGTGGATTTGAATTTGTTATGGAAGAAAATTTGGATTTCGATGATGGCTCATTGACATGAGAGGGGCCTTATTTGTTAGATTCTGGCGTTATTAAGCTCAACGGCGCCGGCGTTTAATAGAACATCATAAATGCCGTCATAAAAAGCTGGCTGCCTTGTCTCATCTGCTTCCGATCCATCTCCCTGAGGCACAAAGATGACCATGCCTTTTCGGCTTCTCGTGAGCAAAACGCGGTAACCATTCTTGGCAATATCTAGTGCCGTATCTTTCGTCCATTGTGAACCCGATAGTTTGTACGCTACCCACTGGTTCTTTTCCCAGCGCAAATCGGCATCCCAGCAAACGATTGAGAAATCAATTTCGAGTCCTTGAATTTGATATTGGTTTTGTGCAGTTTCAAGCATGTTGGATGAGCGCACGTCGGATGCCGGTGCGATCATCCATTTCGCGATGTCTGGTTTGAAGTCAACAAAAATTCCTTCAGCGGCGAGGCGGCGCCCTTGGGCTGAGGCAATTAATCCACCCCGCAATTCACCTGCGAGCTGATCACGTACCCATCGCTTGGCCACTTGTAAGTCTCGTGTCAGGTAGATAGTCGTATTTTCCTTTTTTAGTTTTTTTGCTAGTTTAGTGGCCTCAAGGATATTGCCCTCCAGCACCACGTGAGACCATTCTTCCAAACCTTGATTCCTATAATATCTAAGGGATGTACTGAGATGGCCAACACCGAGTTTTCGCCTCTTCGACTGAGTCCCGTACCCAGATAGATTAGCAAACTCAGGTAAACTCATCGTCGCATCACTAATCGCGTATGTCCACCCCCTTTTTACGGCGGCTTCGAGCCACGCAATAGCTCCGCGCTCGCCTCGATTGATTGCTTGGTTGTGTCCGAGTAGAGCGATAATCACAGAATGTGCATATAGCTTTTCTTGCGCCTGCATGATTAACTCTGCTTCATGCTCATCTAATTTCTCTCGTAAGACGATGCGCCCTTTTTCATATGTGCGCTGTGCTTCATCAAAGACCAATACTTTCCCATCAGTTGAGCGGTAGCCTTCACCGCGTTTCCCCAGAAAATTGTGGGCCTTAACGATCTTGAATGTTGTGCTATTATCAACATAGCGGAAATTCTCTTTGGAATAGCCGGTTAAGGTACTTCTTGCCTTACTGCTCATACCTCGATAAGATAAATGCAGGGCACTTTGCAGAACTTCAACCAAAGGTGCGTTACCTGTGACGAATACGGCATCATGGCGATATTTCTCTGAAAATGCAATATCTAGTCCAACAAGAGTCTTGCCAGAACCGGGTGATCCAGAAATCAGAATCAAATGATTCTGTTTGCCCGCCATTGCCCAATCGATTTCCTTGAGAATATCTGTAACGCAATCCTGCATGACCTTTAGCGGAGTTTGGTGTTCCTTAATTGCCGATACATTATGATGTCCGTAAAGAGACAATGCGGCATCTAGAATGGTTGAAGATGGAGAAAATTCAGAATTCAGCCATTTATCTGTATCCGCTAACTGACTGGTTTTTCTGAGATTCTGTCCCGTTTGCAGAGCTTCGTGTAATCTATCTGCGTTGCTGGCGAGCGGTCTCTTCAGAATAGCTGGCCAATTTTGTTCAAAGAATTCCAGATTATTCTTTTTCGCATTTGCCCTCCCTTCGGTAAGGACCAAAATCGGTACGATGTTGAAATTTTCTTTTTCTGCCAAGAAGCGTGTGTGTTCGTGAAATTCCAAAAGACTCACGCAATATTGCATGATCTGATCTATATCTGCTGGTTGTAGCTTTGTTCTTTTGAACTCAAGCACATATATGGTACCGGCAGCAAATAGCAAACAATCGATTCGCAATCCGCGCCGCCTGAAATCAAACTCAAGTATAATTCCCTGAACAAACTCTGGTTCTAAATTCCGTAGGGCCTCTTTTAGTATTTCAACCTTGTTTGCCGCATTTTTTAGTTCCTTTTGAAGAATTGAAATGCTGCTCTTCCATTCTTCATGTTGCTCCGGCTCTACTTTCCAGCCGTCTTCGGCTGCAGCACCCAGAAGTTTCGCTGCGATCGTCTCTGTAGATTCTTTGAGAAATGCTTCCCGCGTCCCAGAGTACCATGCGTTTCCTGCCGCCAAAGTACTAAACCTTGGTCCCTGTCATTCGGCTCTTAAGCCTCTCAATAAACTCTATGACATCACCTTCAACTTGGATAGGCTCATTTGTTTCCTTGAAACTATCAAACTCCAACCAAGTATGGTCTAATTCTTCGTCGTAATCGTTCGGATACATAAATGGCAATGGCGCAAGGTTTTGATCGAAGTAGGCTCGATCATCCAGGTGCTCGCGGAGTTTTTCCGTGAGGACTTCGTCACTTAGAGTTTCGCGGTCAGAATAAACAACTTCGCACCATTCATTGTTATTGCCACCGTCGCGATATAGATAGGTGAGCTTTACATTCATTGCCTATATTGTACGGCGCGGTTGGCACGTCAATTTAGGTGCGCCCACGCCAAAACAGGCGAACAAGTTTCAGCGACCTGCCATTTTTTGGGGCCGCAAGGCAGACCTTCGACCGCAATTTTAGCTTAGTCGCGTCTTCGCAATCCCCATGCCCATGCCAAAAGTAACCCTGCGCAAAAAGAAATTTTCTGACCGTGAGTTCAGGCTGCGTGTCTTTTGCGCGAATGCGCGACATATTGTAGCTTCTGGTCGCCTTACTGTGCACGTCTGCCACGGTGTGCTGTTTTCAAGCCGTTCGTCGTGCGTCAAAGCCAGATTTTAGAATCGACGGAGACGCCCTGAAAGGGCGTCTCTACGGTTGATTGTAATGAGGCATCCCCCCCGCGCCTGCTTTGCAATCCGCTCGCGTGCATTTTCTTTGCGCGCTGCGATCTGTGCGAGATATTCATCGAGCGCTTCTTGTGTGATCACCCAGTTGCGCCTGAGCTTCACCGCGCCAATGCGCCCCTTGCGTGCCAGCAGCGACAGGTATTCGAAAGAGTACTCGGTTTGGCCGGCCGCTTCCTTCAGAGAGATAAATCCGCGCTTTTCTGCCTGCTTGCCCGTCGAGACGGCATTGAGCCAGATCGCGAGCGAACGATCAACCGCGCGCGCGACGAAGGCGTTAAAATTTTTCAGACGGCCCGCGTCGGCTTCGCGCAGCACGCGGTAATATTTCTTGCGGTCGACGTGCATAATTACCGCGGGTGGGTAACCCTTTTGCAGCAGCACCAGGTTCATGAGTAACCGGGCGGTGCGGCCATTGCCATCGGCAAAAGGATGGATATGCGCGATCTGGAAATGCACCGTGGCGGCTATGAACCACGTCGGCAGTTTTTTTTTGTGAGCGTAATACCAGTCTACCAGATCGTCGATGAGCTTTTCGATTTTGAGATAGTTCGGGGGAATATGCGTTGAGCCTGTTGGAAAATACCCGGAAAAGCGGAAAGCCTCGGCATTCGCTTCGCGAACGCCTGCTAAAGCGCTTCGCTGCTTTCCGCTTTTCCGGCCAACAGGCTCAACGCGATGCGCCCCCAGTATGCGCACATGCGTGCGCCTGAACAGCCCCGCATCGGGGTCGATTTCACGCATGATCTCGCGGTGCAGGTTCAATATCAGTTCTTTCGAAAATTTTTCGCGTTTGGCGATCACGTTACGTATAAAGAGGATTGCCTTTTCGTGGTTGCGCGCCTCGAAGTGCTCTCTGAGCGTCTTGTTGCCGATGGTGATGCCGCGGCGCAGCACCATGTCGGTTTCGTGCAGCGTCAGCGTATTGCCCTCGATCGCATTGCTGTTGAAAGTCATTTCAAGGCTAAAATCGGCCTCGAGCCGTTTTACGGCGGCCGGCGACAAGGGACGAGACCTGTTGAGCACCCGCTTTTTACCCTCAATGGCGCGGGTTTGCTCTGCCATATCGTCGATATCCATTTGTATCGGATACATCAGATTTTAATGTAACCGATATAAAATATGACGTCAATAAATTTATATCGGATAGCATCGAATAGTACTTATCCGATATATATGGCAAATTTGTGGAACTTTGCCTTGACCCGATGTCTGTGCGGCGCACCATGAGCCATGCTTAGCTTTCTCGCCGGTATGGCTTATGGTAACGCGGGTGAATGGATCATGCACAAGTATGTGCTGCACGAAATCGGGCGCAAGCGCGACAGTTTCTGGAGCTTCCACTGGAAAGACCACCACAAGAACGTGCGCCGCAATGGCTTTCGCGACGGAGACTATGACGCGGGCTTCAAGCTCGATTCGACGCTGACAAAAGAGGCGATGTTACTCGCCGGCGCGGCGGCGGCGCATCTGCCGCTTTTCCCGATTGCGCCGCTGTTCACGCTCGGGGTCTGGACGCACATCGGTCTCTACTTCGCGCTGCATACGAAATCCCACCTCGACCCCGAATGGGCGAAACAGCACCTGCCATGGCACTATGACCACCACATGGGCAAAGACCAGGACGCCAATTGGTGCATCACATACCCGCTCGCAGACTATGTTATGGGCACGCGTGTGGAATATTTAAAGAACGGCGAGGCGGAGCTGAAGCTAGCGAGCTAAAACACAGCTGCGCTATACCGGTACGTCTTGCGGGCTCCTGTTTAGATTGAAAACAGACAGAACGAGGACTACATCAGGCTCGATAGCCTCATTATACTCGGTTACCGCCCGAGCGAGAAAGCGAATCGTCAATTTCGTTGCGTTTAATATTTACGTAGTCGACTGCCTCGTGCTTTCCGGCCCTGTACTCATCATAGCGCCTCTGCGATTCTTTGGCCCATTCTTGCTGATTTTTCTTCTGATTCACAGTGAGCAGCGAGTCGCTAAGCAGGTCGATGAGAATCGCTTTTTCTTTGCCGCTCAGATTCAGCGCTTCTTTGATCAGGGTATCGGTCATGCCTGCCCTTGCCGTACTTTCGTCGGGCGTCAAATCTTTATCGTGAAACTGGCAGTACGGTCGGGATACTTTTTTGACTGTCCCGCTAAGCCGGTTGCGGCCCTTTTCCGCGCAGCGAGCGCACTGATGCCGAGTGCGAAGCGCGCGAGTTCGACAACGAGCGTGCCCGCGAGAGAGTTCCACAGGCCGAGACCGAGTTTTTGCGCATTGGGCGCAAGCGGCATGTCTTCGCGGTGCGTGATATAGTCGAGCACCCAGTGGCTCATCACGCCGAGCGGTACTTTGGGTTCGGCGCGTTTGAGCGCGAAACCGACGGCGAAGTGTCCGATAAACATGGCGCACCGTCTGCGGCATATTCGGCAGGTCAAGTGGGATTGAGAGCGTAACTCTGCCCGGGCGAATTCGATTTACGCTGCGCCTGCAGTGACCGGCACTCAACCGTGACGGCGATCGAGCTCGAAACGTTTATTTCCGCACCCGTGGAAACCTGCTTCAACGCCTCGCGCGACGTTGGCCTGCATCTTGCCTCAGCGCCGGCAACGGGTGAGCGCGTGGTTGCCGGTCGCACTGCAGGTCTTTGCGAACTCGGCGATACGATGACGTGGCAAGCCACGCACTTCGGCATCAGGCAGAAACTCACCGTCGAAATCTGCGAGCTCGAGTATCCGACCTATTTCGTCGACCGCATGCTGCGTGCTGCGTGGTGCGTTCTGCTCGTGCGCAATGCCTATTTGAAACGGGTCTGCGAAGAAAAGTGCCCGGCCTAAAACGGCTATTTTGGCGTTGAACTCAGGCTATGGATTTCCATAGCGATGTTTTTACGCGCCTGCGCTTCGAAGCGGTCGCGCATTTCGGCCGTGAAGTAGAGCTGCGGCTTGTCGAGAAACTTCTTTAGAACCGCGCTGCGGCCCGCGCGGTAATCCGCTTCGCCTACGTGCGCATATTCAGCGCGCACGCCCTGTGCATAGGCAGCATAGCGCTCAGGTGCGGCGCCGAGAATCGCGAGATCGGCGTCGAGAAACAGGGCCATCTCGACCGAGTCATCGCCGGGCTGGTGCTTGCGCGTCGCGAGAATCAGTTCCGCGACGCGCAAAGTCTGCGCAGGTGGGATCTGCATCTTGTCGGCGGCGGCATGCCAGAGTTCAGCGCTTTTCTCTTCGTTATCTGAGCGCTGCGCATCGTAGACAAAGTCATGCCACAGGCAGGCGAACAGAGTGTTTGCGTTGCCCGGTAAAAGCTGACTGTATTCTGCTAACAGCAGAGTCATCGCCGCGATGTGCTCGAGAGTGTGATAATAACGACCGGGCGCGCGGTACGCGGCGAGAATCGCCTGCAGTGCATCGCCGCCGCCGGCGCGCGGCAGCAACAGATTCTCCCAGAGGGCAAGAGCCGGTTTGAGCTGGTCGTCCATAGCAGTACACTTATCAATCCTACGGCGCTTGCGCAATTAATTTACAGTGCCGCAGGCAGCGTGAGGCAATGGGTTTTACCCGCTAAGGGAATCATTATTTGAGGTAAATTGTGCTGAGGCTTCACTATTCGCTGATTTTCGTCTTTGCCCTGGTGTTGTGCCAGTTCCCGGCGGCGGCAGACGAAAATTGGGAGAGTGTGCGCGATGAAGAGGGCATTCATATCGACCGCATTTTGCGCCCCGATTCGCCGATTGTTGTCTTTCGCGGCACAACTGTCATGCAGGCAGAAATTTCGTCGCTGCTCGCAGTGCTGTTCGACATCCGCACGCAGGCCGAGTGGAACAATAACGGTTACGATTTGCGCGTGCTGCAAAAGATTTCAGACACCGAACTTTGGTACTACGCATCGAACAAGGTACCCTGGCCGTTTCGCGACCGCGATTTTGTCACAAAACTCGCATCGCGTTTTGATGCCGCCGCGAAGCAAATTGTAGTCACGGGTACCGAAGCGACACACATCGCCGCGCCGCCGCATGCGAAACGCGTGCGCATGCCCGTTGCGCGCGTGAATTGGGTTTTTGCGGCACTTTCGGGCAAGCGAACGCGTGTCACGGTAACTTTCCAGATCGATCCGGGCGGCGTGTTACCCATGTGGCTCATGAATAAGGTGACGAAGGGAATGCCTTTTAGGGCGCTGCGCAACATACGCGATGTGATCGCTGAAAAAAAGTACGACCGTGAATTTGAAAAACGTTTTACGAGATACAATAACTGGCACTCACACTGACGCAGCGGGAAATTAATATGTTGTATGCTTATAATGCGCTGCCGTTAGCCGAGCAAGTGAATCTTTTTGCGCTGGTGTTCTTCTTTTGCGTCGGAATTATCACGCTGGCGATTTTCAGCCTGCGCTGGAAACAACGCAGGCGCGATCAGGCGCGCAGCCGAGGCGGCACCGTCATTACCGCGGAATTTTTCAGGGAATACTTCTTCTTTATCACATTTCCATTTCTTAAGCTCTGCGAAATCGCGCGCCTCAGCCCAAATACGATTTCTGCGTTCTCTCTGTTTCTGGGTTTTGTCGCTGCCGGCAGCATTGCCGCAGGATGGTTCTTTTGGGGTGGCTGGGCCCTCGCATTCTCGGGCATGGTCGACACTCTCGATGGCCAGATTGCGCGTTTGACAGGCAAGGTCTCTGCGCGGGGGGCATATTTAGACTCGGTCTTTGACCGCTACGCAGATTTTGCGGTGTTTTCCGCATTCCTGTTTTATTTTGGTACAGGCCTTTCTGAAATTACGGTCGTCTCCGGTTATGTGCCCGCCGCCGCTGCGCTCGCCGCACTCACAGGCGCCGCACTGATCTCGTATGTGAAAGAGCGCGGCGCGAATCTCGGCGTTCGCGACGAGCGTGGCCTGATGCAACGCGCCGACCGTCTGCTCATCACCTGTGTCATGTGCATTTATGATCCGGCCGCGCTGCTGTTTGCGGGTATGGTGTTCGATGAACAGCAAAACAACAGGTATCTGACCCTGATTGGCCTGTCGGTGATGGCAATTGTTTCGCATGCGAGTGCAATCAATCGCCTGCGCCGCATCGCAAAGCAGCTACAGTAGGCTCCGGGGGTTACGCACCCGATTCGACCAGCGCGGTGAATATTTTCAGATGCTCTGCGCCGATGCGCTGCCACGAATGCGCTTTGGCGGTCAAAAGTCCGTTGCGGCTGAAGTAAGCCTGTCGCCTTTTGTCGCGCAGCAGCAGTGCCAGAGTCTGTGTCAAAGCTGCGGCATTACCCGGCTCAAACATCATGCCGTTTTTTCCGTCTTGCAGAACCGTGTCATAGCCCGCAATGCGCGAAGCAACGACGGGAACCCCGCGTGCCATCGCTTCGAGCAAAATGACGCCAAAACTTTCGCCATACAGCGCCGGAGCGCAGAAAACGGTCGCCCCCGCGATCAGCGCATGCTTTTCTGATTCCGGGATAAATCCTAAATTATCAATGTGCTGCCCGGTGATACGCTCGCTGCCTGACCCGGCGAGTTTCAGACGCAGCGTGGGAAAGTCAGCGCGCAGTTTCTGAAAGGCCGCAACGAGTACCGCAAGACCTTTGCGCTTCTCATTGCGGCCTAAAAAAAGCAGATAAGGCGGATCGTTTCTTTGCTTGATTTTGCCCCGCGGCGGCAGCTTAACCGCGTTGGGAATAACTTTTACCGGAGGCGGAAAGTGGTTCAGAATTGTTTCAGCGGCCAGCGGCGAAACCGCGATGCGCGCCTGCAGTTTTGCATAGAGAGGCCGCAGAACGCCGCGCAGGCTGCGATAGAATGGGTGATTTAGGCGCGCCGCGTGAAACGTGGCAACAGCAGGTATTTTCGTTTTTTGCAGTAACAGCGCCGTGAACGGATAAAACGGTTCGTGAAAATGCGCCACATCGCATGCGTTGATCGCCGAGGCAATCGTTCTGAGGCGAAACAGTGGAAATGACAGCGGAATAACGCTGCCATTTCCATAAATGCGAAAACTGCGGCCGAGCGCCAGCGTTTCGATTTTGGCGTGCAGGTTTGAGCCCGGCAGACTCCCGATATCGGGAGCCGCAAGCAAAACGCGGTGATTTTGCGCTGCGAGAAAATTTGCTTCGGCCAGAACCTGTTGTTGCACGCCGCCCGCGTAGCGCAGCGAGTAGGGGCAGACGATCGTTATATACATATTCAGATGCCCGCTCTTTTTGCGCCCTGCCAGACAAAACCACAAAGCGCAATGTCGGGCAGCGCAGCCACCAGCGCCGGCGGCAAAGCGCCGCTGTTGCCCAGCGCTCGCAGCGCAAAGAGAGCGGCATAATAGAGGGCGGCGAATAACAGAGAAACGCCGATCACCAGGGCCAGGCCGCCGTGGGCGAACCGCAGGCCTGCAATCAGGCCCAGACAGGCGGCCAGCGGCAGTACGAAACAATAGGCGAAGCGCGAGAAGAGTTCTGTCCACACAGTGTGGTTCTTCAGACCGCGCAGAGCGTTGTATCGCAAGGTGGCCGCAAGTCCGGATATACCGCTCTCATCCGCCGGCTGCGGATAAAAGGACAGTGCTTCTGCGAGCGCCCGGTGGTTTACCTGCACCGTTTTCTGTTCTGAATATCTGCCTGTCTTAAAATCCGCACCAATCCTGTACGATTTACAGTCGACCAGATGGATAACGTCATCGTGGCGTTCAAAACCATTACACACATGATGCAGATGGCTGCCATCGTGCAATCTTCGGTTCACGATGAGGTGGCGGGTTTGCAGTGCTTTGAAATTGAATGCAGGTGCGTGCAAGGAAATGCCGGGTAATTGCAGACTGAGCGGCGCAATCAGGGCGCTGATTTCCCTTTCAGTAGCGCCCGTCAGCTGGCGATAATGTTCCGCCGCGTATCTGTTAGCCTGCGGTAAAAGGAAATCCTGAAAAACGTATACAGCCGGAACGCTGAGCAGCAAAAAAAATATTACCGGTCGCAAAACCCGGCGCAGCGAGTTACCCGAGGCCCACACGGCCGTAAATTCGTGAGTCTCGCGAAAACGCGCCGCGCAAATCGCCCCGGTCATAAAACCTGCAAGCGGCAGCGAAAAATGGAGAAAACCCGGTACAAGCGCCAGCACATAACCGGTAATCGTCTCCCGCGGCCCACGATAGTTCAGCAGATCGTCGAGCACGTTGGTCATTTTGGCAACCAGCAGCAGAATAGAGCACGCCATTAGGGTGCTAAATAAGACAGAAAGAAAAAACGGAGAGAAGTAGCGTGACAGAATGCTCAATGGCGCTGCGGTTAACCCCGGGCGAATTCGAGCAACAGGCGGCGGGCTTCGTCGTCGTTGACCTGCTTCACAGGCGTCTTGAACAGCCACGCCGAAGCTTCAAATACAGGCCCGGCGATTTTGCGATCCAGAGCCACTTTCGCAGCCCTGATCGCATCGACGATCACACCCGCTGAGTTGGGCGAATCTTCGACCGAGAGCCTGACTTCCATATTCATCGGCACTCCGCCGAACTGTTCGCCCTCAATGCGTATATAGCACACCTTGTTGTCTTTCATCCAGGGTATGTAGTCGGATGGACCGACGTGGATATCGTTCTCTGAAAATCCGCCGGCCATTTGACTGGTTACCGAACCGGTTTTTGATATTTTCTTGGATTCAAGTCTGCCGCGGTCGAGCATATTCAGAAAATCAGTGTTGCCGCCAAAGTTCACCTGATAGACGCGCGAGATTGTCTGTCCGCGTTCTTCCATCAGCCGCGCGAGCAGGCGGTTCACAATCGTGGCGCCGACCTGGCTCTTGATGTCGTCGCCCAGAATCGGCAGGCCTGCGGCTTTGAAGCGGTCTCCCCAGAATTGCGAAACAAAAACAGGTATCGCATTGACGAATGCGCAACCCGCCTGCAGGGCGCATTCGGCATAAAAACGCGTTGCCTCTTCGGAACCGACGGGCAGATAATTCACAAGAATTTCTGTTTTTGCTGCGCGCAGCGCAGCGACGATGCGCTCTGCGGCAGCGGTGCGGTCTGTGTCGATTTCGTCTGCAGGGTCCGGTCTGTCTTCCACCGGGTAATTTGAGACATGCGCGGCCAAACCGTCGAGACGATAGCCTTGTTGAACTCTGCAGCCTGATACGGGCAGATCGGCCTTAAATATTTTTGTGCAGTTGGGTTTTTCGAAAATTGCTGTATTCACGTCTTTGCCGATTTTACGGCGATCGATGTCAAATGCGCTGACGATGCGTATATCCGCTGCATAGTAACCGGCAAAATTGCGCGTGATGAGTCCCGGAATATCGGCTTCTCTGTCCTTGTAGAAACCGAGCCCCTGCAAGAGGGCAGAACAGCAATTGCCGACCCCTACTATGCCTACACGAATATCTGCCATATGCCGGATGCAACCGAACCGGTAGGTGCTTCAGGACAGCAAGTATTTCAGGAACATCGCCACTCGGCATAGGCATTTCGGTTTCAGACTCTCCGCAAACGCACCGCGATAACGCATACCGGCAGAAGCAGCATAACATTGGGCAACCATGCCGCAAGCCATGTCGGCATCAGGCGCGACTCTACCGCAATCATCTTGGCAAAAATGAATACAGCATAGTAGGCGCTGATGAACAGCAATGACAGGGCAATCCTTTGCCAGCGTGATTCCGCGTTGCTGGTAGCAGCCAGCAAAAATCCCAGAGCAAGCAGTACGGGTATGGCAAAGGGCAGTGCGGTGCGTTGATGAATTTCATGATCAAGATCGACAGCATCGCGCTGCAGGCCGGCATCGGCAGACTGGCGCAGCGCATCGCGCTTTTTAAGCAATTCAGGCGGATACATGGAGTCCTTCGCTCTTTCTTCGGGAGCGTTCTGCACCTCGGATTCCGGCAGGCGCAGATCAAGAATTCCCTGCGGAAAATATGTGGCACGCCATTCTTCTCCGGTTTGCGCATTAAAGTCCAGCAGATAGCCGTTCGTCAGACGCAGATAATTTCGCACACCGGTTTCTCCGCCAGCTTTTTGTATAATGAATGCATTCTCGGCGTATGTGCTTTTGCTGATCTTTTCTCCTCCTGGTTTTCCTGAAAATTCCAGAATACTCAGGCCGCGAAAGATATGTGTCTGCATTTTTGCATCAAACTTTTTTTCGGAAAAATGCATTGTGCGCAAGATGCCATTATCTGCCGGCAGGGAAAAGTTATGGTTGTCGTCGGCACCCAGATCGAGTGGAGCATAATTTTCAATGAACGACCGCAGTTCAGA
>CAYHJO010000053.1:0-21935 GCA_964356715.1 uncultured Turneriella sp.
CATGCCGTCATTCACGCCGATCGGCTGCTCGCTCGCGATGCAGGATATTTGCGGGATTACTTCAAGAATTTGCGAGTCATAAATCCGGCCGCGAACTGATCAATGAAATTTACTGCGGGCTCAAATACACATGCGGCTCGGTGCCGTTTGTACCATAGGCCTGAAACAGCAAACTAGTACCAAATGGCGTCAGGTAAATCGGCGCGGAGCTGGACGTGCCGCTGTTGATGTCGCGCACGAGCGACACAGTGTTCGAAGTGTCGAGTTTGAACAACTCGGTACCATTGGTAGCGTCGCCCGCAGAAAAAAAAAGTTCCGAACCCATCACCGCGAAATACTGCGGGCTTGAACTGCTCGCACCTGAGTAGATATCTTTAACCAGCGTGGTGCCGCCCGAAGTGCCGTCCGATTTCCACAGCTCTGTGCCGTTCAGTGCATCGTTGGCTGAAAAATAGACGGTGTTGTTAAACACCATCAGGCCCGCTGGGTTGGAACTCGAAACCGTGATCGGGTCAAGGTAGTTGGTCGTTGTGGCTGTGCCCACCGCCATCAGCGATTTGCCCGCTTGCGCGCCTGAGGTTATGGCAAACGCGACGCCGCCCGTGGTAGCGTTGGCAGAAAGACTCGCGCCGGCGCTGAAGCTATTTGTTGAAGGATCGTAAATTTTCGTTGTTGCGCTATTATTTCCGCACACTACCATCGTGCGACCTGTATAAGTGCCGGTAATGCTCATCATTGCCGCACCGTCGCCAGCCGCAGCCGTGAGCGCCGGGCCAGCCGTGAACAGATTTGTCACCGGATCAAACACGCTCGTAGAACTCAGAGCATTGCCGTGCACGATCAGAATTTTGCCGCTGTTCACCCCGGAACTGATTGCGAAAGACAATGCGCCTGCACCTGCGTTGGCGCCGAGCGTTGGCCCGGCGGCGAACAAGCTCGTGGCCGGGTCAAACAAACTTGTGGTGCCCGCATTATTCCCGTGCACTACCAAAATTTTTCCGGCGTTTGAACCGGAACTGATCGCAAAATTGAATGAGCCTGTGCCAGCCACAGCCGACAGTGTCGGGCCGGCAGTGTTCGCGGTGTTCGTCACTGGGTCAAACCAGCTCGTGGTGTTCGCTCCCCCACCATGCACGATGAGCGTCTTTCCGGCATTGGCTCCCGATGACACGGAGAATGAATGGGCGCCCGCTCCGGCGTTGGCAGAGAGAGTTGGTCCCGCGCTAAACGTGCCGCCAGCAGTCGCCGGGTCAAACCAATTGGTCTGGTTGGTGTTTGCCAGTACCGTCAGCATTTGACCCGCCTTGGTACCTGAAGTGACGGAAAAAGAATGTGCCCCCGCGGCCGCTGCCGCCGTCGGCAAGAGTGCACCTGCGCCGGCGGTGAACGTCGGCGAAGCACCGCCCGGATCAAATAGATTCGTCGCCGTGCCCCCACCCAACAGAACCAGCGTCTTGCCTGAATTGGAACCTGTGGTAATTGCAAGACTGTGCGCGCCTGCACCTGAGGCTGCCGACAACGCGGGCGCACCCGCCGCGACTGAAATTGATGTCGAAATATCTTTCACGAGCGCCGTGCCGCCACCCGTGCCGTCTGACTTCCACAGCTCAACACCCGTATTGCCGTCGTTCGCGGTAAAATACAGCGTGCCGCTCATTGCCATCAGGTTGGTCGGGGACGAGCTGTTAGAACCAGTCCAGATGTCTTTGACGATCGTCGTTCCGACCGCGGTGCCGTCCGATTTCCAGAGCTCAATACCGTTGCTGCCATCAGTGGCTGTGAAATACAGAGTCGTGCCAATCGCGAAAAAATTCGACGGCATGGAACTTGCCCCCGCCGTCGCGTTAATATCCTTTACCAACGAGATAGTTGTCCCGTTTGAAGAATAGAGTTCAATGCCATTGGTGCCATCCGTCGCAGAAAAATAGAGCGTACCATTCATGACGGCCAGATTTGCGGGAGCAGAGCTATTGTTGGCCCCGGTATACAGATCTTGAACGATTGTGGCATTTGTACCATCATATTTGTAGAGCTCGCTGCCTGTTCCGCCGGTTGCAGCCGTCGCCTGAAAATACAGATTTCCCGCCATGACAGTCAGGTATTGTGGGCTCGAATTTGCCGCAGCCGTTGCAATGTTCGCTGCCATCAACGTGCCTGTCGGGGTGCCATCCGATTTCCACAGCTCGATCCCGTTTATGCCGTCCGTGGCCGTGAAGTACAACACACCATTCATGACGGTGAGATTTTCCGGGTTCGAACCGCCAGAGCCCGAATTGATATCTTTGACCATCGCCGTACCGGCGGTCGTGCCGTCGGTTTTCCACAGCTCGTTGCCGTTCGTTCCATCGTTGGCGGCAAAAAACACCGTCGACCCCATGACCGTAAAATTCGCCGGGTTCGAGCCCGATGCACCCGAAACGATATCGTTCAGGACATCAACGCCATAAAGAAAGCTCGTCAGGTTCAGCACAAAGTTGCCGGCGTTGGTCGAAATATTCAGCGCTGCTACTTGCGTACCGTGCGCGATCGCGGCGACGCCGGTGATGAGAATACTCGTGCTGTCGCCGGGGGCAACTGAGGTGTCAAACGGACCATCGACAAGAAAACTCGAGCTATTCGCTCCCGTCACCGTGATCGAAGGGTTTTTCAGAAATTTCAACGCGGTTTTGCCGCGATTGTACACGGTGCCAGTCACTTTTACCGAACTGCCGCCCACGGCAATGTTGCCGAAACTGTACGTGCCGCCGCTCGTGTACGTAGCACTACCCACCTGAATCTCTACCTGCGGGCCGGCGAAATCGTAAAACGGCGAAGAAGCGTTCTGGCAGGCGACAAGCAGCAACAAGGGTAACGCCACCGAGAAGAAACGCGGCAGATTCATTTCCGTTCGTTGCCGCATATTAGAACCTCCATCCGACACCGAGGCTCGCCGCCGCCGTGGTCGAGATGCCCTTGCCGTTGATATAGCCCTGCAGCGTCAGACCCGACTCGAGAAATAATTTTGCGCTGAGGTCAAACTGCACGTCGGCCCCCAGCGAGACCAGGCCGCCGTAAAAAACAGAATTCACCTGCGTCAGCGTATTCGAATTCACGTCGAGTGCCGGCGTGGGATAGTTACTGAAATCGAGTTTTGCCACGCCGAGAAAAAAACCACCGCCGAGGCGGGGAATTAAGTGCGTGCGCTTGGCGACTTCAAACGTCATACTGGCACCGGCGAGCGCATTGCCGCCCATGGTGGTATTGGGAACAGTAGCTGAGCGCTGCGCACTCTGCAGCGCTGTGCTGCTCAGGAAGAAGAGACCCTGACCCCAGATGCCATAACGCCGCCAAAAATTCGCCATCTGGTATTTGCCGCCAAATTCGAGCGCCATCGGAAACTGCGACGGCCGCAGCAGCAGATCATTCTCGTCAAATTTGGTAAGCCCCTGAATCGCCAGTGGTGTGATACGCCCAATAAGACTCACTGCGCGGTCGCCGCTCGTGAACTCCGCGGCATTTTTGCTGGCGTATTCTTTTGCGGGCAGAACTTTTCCGGCAGCCTTGGCTAGTCGCTCAGCGAGGTCATCGACTTTGCCGAACAGCTCTGCATCGGTGGGCATCTCCATATGCACCACATCGACTTCTTTGCGCAATTGCACATCGAGAATGAAGAGTGTGGTATCGAGAATCTGTTTGCCTTTCTTCGTGCGTACTTTGAAGCCCCCCGAAATCGCGAGATCTTGCCGCATGGCGAGACTCAGATCGAGCGCGTAAGTGCGCGTATAGCTCTCGTCGACAAAAACCAGATTGTTGCTTTTGGCCGCTGCCTGCCAGTCGTCTTTGCGCGTCTCATCGTACGCAAATTTTTCCCGAAGTTTCGCCTGCAGAGCGTCGGTGATCGAACCCTGCAGGTAGTCGAAGTTGACTTCTTTATCGATGTTGATCACATCGAGGATTAACACCTTTTTGAGGCCCGCGGCGTGCAGCTTGTTGGTGGCGCAGACGACAAGCGCGCAGCAGGCAAAACATGTGAAAATTTTCCGCATTGCACTCATTTGGACTCCGCCGCTGTGTACCATGGGGTGTAAGCGTAAACCGATGGCTCAGGGTTGCAAGGCAAAAATTTCCCGCGCACCCGCTGAATAGGTGGGGGCACGGCGAAACACGGCGGCCCCCCATACCTCTTTACATCCTGTTTTCCAGCTCCGTTTTAACCGCAATGACTCCCCAGGAAACCACCGGTCCCGCAGTGCCGAAACTTTTTTATATTAAACATCTCAGCCGCATTCTGCTGTTTTACTTCATTGGCCTGTCTGTCTTCTTTATATCCGGCTTTGCCGTTTTTAAGGTACTGTTCGCCGATACCGAAAGAACCGTGGTGCCCGACGTCGTCGGCCGCATGTTTCTGGGCGAGCACAACAAGCTGCGCGACGATTTTAAAGTCGAAATCAAAACCGCGTACCTCGTGCAATATCCCTACGGTTACATTCTCGCGCAAGACCTGACCCCGGGCAAACGCGTCGACAAGATGACCAAACTCGAACTGCTGGTGAACCTGTCTGACGCGATTGTGCAGGTACCGAAACTCGTCGGCTTCTCCGAAGACCTGGTCGACGGTTCGCTCGCCAGCCTGCCGGTCGGCGGCCGCATCTTCTCGCTGCGCAAAGGTGTCATCACACGCATTCCTTCAAACCAGCCAAAGCGCGAAGTGCTCGCGCAATTTCCGCCGCCAAGCACACCCGTTGTGCCCAACGCGCCGGTTTCGCTGCTAATCTCCGACGGCCCGGCTACCACACCGGCGCGCGCAAGCCTCGACATCCGCATTGAAAAGGGCACGCCGGCAGCCATCGCGATGGCAGCGGCGTACCATCTGCAAAAGCCCGCGGCGATCCGCCTGACGCAGACGCAAAAGGCCGATGAAAACGCCGTGCTTTTGAGCGACGCGAAAATCACCGCCGAATCGCTCGAAATCGAAGTCGGTCAGTTTCTCGAAACTCTCGCCAAAGGCAAATCGAAGATCGATCTCGAAGAGTTGCCGTTCGCGCAACTGTTTGTGCCGGAAAAAAAATGGGGTGAAAAGGGTGCTGTGGTCACTATCGCGCGCAAAGAAAGCGTCGCCAATGAGGATGGTTCCTTTTACAGTGAATTTTTCCTCGTGCGCAATCAATCCCCCCTGCCGGTTTTTCGCCGCCGCGACGAAACCTTTGACGTCTACAAAGATGTATATGCACCGCCGGTGATCAAACCCGCGCTGGAAAAGGCGCCTGAAAAGGCGACAACGAAGACCACCAGTGGTGAGCCGGGTCGAACCATCGTCGGTGAAGCGCCTAAAGCCGAGCCCGTCGCGAAAGCTGCAGTACCCGAAAAGTCGGTCAGACTGAGAGCCGACACGCTTTAAGCCCAGGCATATGGCAGTCAAAATTTCTCCCAGCATTCTCGCGGCGCCGCTGGCGCACCTGGGCCAGGCCGCGAAAGACATCGAAGCCGCGGGCTGCGAATACATCCATATCGATGTGATGGACGGCCATTTTGTGCCGGCGCTGACTTTTGGCGACCAGATCACCGCCGCGATTGCGCAGGAAAGTCAGGTGCCGCTCGACGTGCACCTGATGGTGGCCAAACCCGAAGCCGAAGCGCGCAAATACTTCGATCTCAAACCCGGTATCGTCACGTTCCATTACGAAGCGACGACTGCACCGATCAGGCTCGCAGAACAAATACGCGAGCAGGGCAGCAAAGCCGGCCTGTCGCTCAACCCGCGCACACCCGTATCGGTGCTCACCGACCTCATCCGCTATTTTGATGTCATTTTACTGATGTCGGTCGAACCCGGCTTTTACGGACAGAAGTTCATCGAATCGTCGTGGCAGCGCCTGAAAGAATTGAATACTCTCAAACTGAACGAGCGCGCTGCGGGCCGGAAGTTTGAAATCGAAATCGACGGCGGTGTGTCAGACCAGAACGCCGCGGCGCTCGCGCGTGAGGGCGCGGATATTTTTGTTTCGGGCAGTTATCTGTTTAAAGGCAACATGAAAGAACGTGTGCAGGCATTGCGCGCGTGAGTATTGCGAGGGGACTAATGAATAAGAAAAGTCTGATTCTCTTTTTGGCGCTGGCGATCCTCCACTGTAAAAAATCTTACATCTTCACGGAAATCGACGCGGGTTTCAAGTCGCTCGACGATGTGTTCGTCGCGGAGTTCAAAGGCCAGCCGAAGGCCGTCGGCAAAAACGAAGAGTTGCCGCTGAATGCCGCCACGGCGATGACTGGCCGCTACGGTACCACGCTCTCGCTCGATGTGTGGGAATTCGGCAGCGAAAACGAAAGCCGGCAGGCATATGAAACTCTGGTCAGCGCCGAAAAAGCCAACGCACCGCGCGAATATGACCAGACCAAGTCGGGCGAGTACCGCTACATGTGCGTGCGCGCGTCGGGCGTAACCGGTGAAATTTTTACAGTCAAAAAGCTGCTGTTCCGCTTTCTCGCGGAAAACAAAGACACGATACGCGAATACCTCACGGCCAGCAAACTCGCGCGTGTGAAGTAAATTGCATTCGCCCGTCGTTGCCATCTCACCCTGCCCCAACGACACGTTTGCTTTTTTTTCGATCGCAGAAAACAAAACCTACCCGCTCGAATACTTAGACATTGAACAGCTGAATCTGTCGCTGCTTCAGGGTAAATTCGATATCGCGAAAGGCTCGTTCGCAATCATGGAAAAGCTGCGCGACACTTATGAGATCCTGCCTGTTGGCGCCGCGATCGGTCGTGGTGTCGGCCCGGTATTCGTCGGTAAAATTTTTGCCGGCGCGCGCATCGGCCTGCCGGGTGAAAACACCACCGCGCACCGCCTGTTCCGTTTCTGGCAGAAACAAAACCCGGTTGATCTACAAATCGTGCAGATGCCGTTCCACGAGATGCTGCCGGCGGTCATCGCGGGCAAGCTCGATGCGGCGGTGCTGATCCACGAGGGGCGTTTTGTCTACGCCAGACACGGCATAGAGCTGATTTGTGACCTCGGTGCCTACTGGGAGAGCGAGACGGGTGCGATGATTCCATTAGGATGTATCTATTCGCGCAGGTCATTGGCCGGTGAAATCAAAGCGGCGTTTGTCAGCGATCTCAAAAAGAGTATTGCGACGAGCCGCGAAGCCTATGCAAGGCGCTCGGCGCTCTACCGCGAAAAGATTCTGCCGCATATGCTCGCTTTGGCGCAGGAGCATGACGCTGCAGTGGCTGAAGCGCATGTTGACACTTATGTCACTTCTGACACCTTTGAACTCAGGGGCGACGCGCTGAAATCGATTGACGTGTTCCGTAATCTGGCGATTCCGTGAGTATGTTTACGGTATAGCCTTAAACCCGCTCACGGTCTGCACACAAAGATTTTTGCAACCGCTGTTGCCGAAATTGCATCGAATAACAGGAAACGTATGGAAGCCGCCCAATATAAAACTCTCGAAGGCATGCTCGAACGCTGTATGCACACATCGCACACGGCAGATGTGATACTTTCGATTGTGCCTATGGTCGCCGTCGTGTTTGGCTCGGTGCTGGTGTTCTTTCTGCTGCTTTACAACTACCGGTTGCGCAAAGAAAAAATACGCCAGCAGATTGCGACCCAAAGCGCGCTTGAGCACCTGCGCTTTATCAGCCTTCTGGCCGGCTGCCTCAGCGTCTCGGCGGGTGTGCCGCTGGCCCTGTTTTTTGTTTTCACGAACCCGACAAATCCCGGTATTTTGGGCGGCTTAATTCCGCTCTGTGCGGGTATCGGGTTAATCGTGTTCTTTTACCTGACACAGCGGAAGCACGGAGTCCATGGTAGCTGATGATTACTCTCTGTCCAAAGAAGATTTCGACCGTGAATTTGAGAGGGCCCTCGATATGATCTATTCGATTGGCATGAAGCTCTACCGCGGCAATGAAGACGATGCCGCCGATTTCGCGCAGTCGCTCTACCCTTTTGCGCTGAAGCAGCTGAGCAAATTTGCCGGCCGCTCTGCGTTCTCGACCTGGCTTTACCGCATCGCGTGGAACTTCGGGCTCGAAGACCTGCGCCGCAAGAAGCGCCTCGTTACCGACTCGATGGAGGGCATTGAAATCGCCGCAGAAGAGAATATTCCCGAATTTGACGACCAGGAAATCGAAACGCTGCGCAGGCATATCGGCGAACTTTCCGATGGTTACCGAATTCCACTGATCTTATTATTTTATGAAAACATGTCATACGCCGATATTTCCGCCGCGACCGGCGTAAAAGAAGGCACTCTCAAAGCGAATGTACACCGGGCAAAGGGACTGCTCAGACAGAAACTCGGCAAGGCATAAGGAGTGACGATGAAAAAGCACACATTCCGCGAAGCGGTACACAGAGCGGTTGCGCTCGAATACACGCACAAAGCGCCCGAATCCCTGCGCCTGCGCATCCGTGCACTGATGCACATACCCCTTGTGAAGCCGTGGCATTTTGCGGGCAGCATATTGCTGCTACTCGCGGCGCCGCTGAGTCTCTACCTGTTCCGCAGCCGCCTTGCTTATTCTGACAACCTGATGCTCGCGCTCAACGTAAGTTTCGGTATCGCGGCATTTTTGCTGATCTTCGCCGGCGTGGCTCACCGTTACTCCGATCCACAGAACAAAGCCGAACTGATTGAAAAACTGAATTCCCTCAAAGCCAAGATCTGAAAATCAATTCCAGCCACGGGCTACTGCAACGGTTATTTTTTGGCGTTAATTTCTTTAGCAGCTGTCGCTGCGTCCGGAAAAACCGTGAAGTGCTGGTCTGATTTGGTGAGTTTAAAAACCATCTCAATCGTGGCATTGATGCCCGCGAGATAAAGCGCGCCGCCATAGGCGTGCATTTTCTTCTGTACCTGAAATAACACACCCATCGCCGAAGAATCGAGGTACTCAACCTGCGTCAGATCGATGATGAGCGAGTCCGGCTCTTTCGCCACAGTGGCGAGGAGCTTTTCTTTCAGATCGGGAATAAAATACATGTGCAGCTGCGTCGCGGTGATGAGCGCGCACGGCACTCCCTCAATCTCCTGCATTTGAACCACAGCGGACGTCCGACCGAGCCCGGCGCGGTGTCAATTAATTGTCGATCCCAATTCCGGCCCGATGGCCGGAATTGGGATCGACTCGTTTAATGTTTTAGCAGCTCGAATTTGAGCGCCATTTCGAGCGGGTCGGCTTTCACCAGCCTCACCTTGAACCGGTCGCCCAGCGCGAGACTCTTTTGCAGGCGTCCGGCAAAAATGGTGAAATCGTCGATGATCTGTATTTCACCGCGCTTATCCACCTGAATTGCGTCGATTTCACCCTCGACCGGAAAGTCGGTCAGACCGATAAACATGCGGTCGCTGGTAAACGAGCTCAGCCAGCCCGTAAAGGTCTGCCCTACTTTGCCCGCCATCGCGCGCACCGCCAGCATCTTTTTATCGGTGCGTTCGGCCTCGAACGCGATGCGTTCGAGGCGCGAGGCCTCGCGACCAAAAAACTCGAGTTCTTCGGCGTTAAAACCAGAGCGTTCGCGCCGCAGATGCGTGGCAATCTGCAGGTGCGTGATCAGGTCGGCGAAGCGCCTGATCGGCGAGGTAAAGTGCGCGTATTCGACGAACGCAAGACCCCAGTGCCCCTTCGATTCAGGCATGTAATTCGCCTGCATAAACGATCGTAAAAGCAGGTACTGGAACACATCGCGTACTGAGTTAAGGGCCTGATGCGACAGCACCCGGCTGATTTCACGCTGGTCAGCACCGCGGATTTTCAGCCGCGAGGCATATTTTTCCAGGTAGCGGTTCAGGCGTTCGAGTTTGTCGAGCGGCATACTCTCGTGATTGCGGTGCAGAATCGTGATGTTGCGGCTTAAGGCAAAATTCGCGACGGCTTGGTTCGCACTCAGCATACATTCTTCGACCAGACGGTGCGAGTTGAGGCGCTC
This sequence comes from uncultured Turneriella sp., assembly GCA_964356715.1. Taxonomy (GTDB): domain Bacteria; phylum Spirochaetota; class Leptospiria; order Turneriellales; family Turneriellaceae; genus Turneriella. Next base: position 9,926 of record CAYHJO010000053.1, read on the forward strand.
CTGTGTTTCGAGACGCAGAAACTTCCCTTTTTTGTCATATACCGCTTTCTGTTCGCTGATATTGAGATCGATGCGGCCTTCGCTGTCGCGCCGCGCGATCAGAATCTCAGCCAGCCGCATCGCGGCTTTGAGTGGTGAACTTTTTTTGGCGATATCTTTGTGCGCATCTTTATACGTGTAGCGTTTGTCGATGAAAATCACCGACTTGAACACATCGTAGCTCAGCATCTTGCCTGCCGGGTCGAAGATCATACGCACCGAGAATGCCAGGCGCTGCGTCTTCGGTTTCAGCGAGCAGAATTCATTCGAAAGAATTTCCGGCAGCATCGGTATCACCCCGCCGGCAAGGTAGTAGCTGTTGCCGCGTTTCAGCGCCTCATCGAAGAGCGGAGTTCCCGGTGCGACAAAAGCCGATACGTCGGCGATATGCACGTCGAGCTCGAAACCCGATGCGAGTTCTCGCACAGAAATCGCATCGTCGAAATCCTTCGCGTCTTCGCCGTCGATGGTAAAGATGTAGCGGTCTTTGACCTTCTCGCGGTGCGGATTTTTCATTTCCTTTTTCACGAGATCGTTCAGCTGTTTTTTCAACGGAATCACTTCTTTGGCAAAGTCGCCCGGTAGCATAAAACGCAACCTGAGACGCTCCATATCGCCCTTACGGTCATGCGTCACCTTGCGCGTCGACGCCTCGAAGACAAACGCCTGTGTGCGGTTATAGCCGCCGCCGGGATGCTCGCGCAGAAACTGCAGCTGCTGTTCCGTACGGTGCAGGTAGACGAGTTCATTCCCGGCGATTTTACCGCGCACCAGTACCTGCGGCTTATCGGGCAAATCGAGCAGTTCGGCAAGATACAGATCGCCGCTGCCGCCCCCCGCCGAACGCGCGGGCCCCATGAGCAGTGCCATGTATTCGCCGGAAAAGGGTTCGACGATTTCAAGCACCTTGGCCGTAAAACGCCCGCGGCCGTAACCCGTGATGCAGATTCTGACCTTATCGCGGTGCAACGCAGCGCCCCGCTCGCCGTGCGGAATAATCGCTTCACCGCGCACGCCTGCCGGCACGAATGCCAGCCCCGATTTCGCGGAACTCAGATAACCGACGAATTTATTCTTGAAAAACCACTGCTTCTTCTGCTGCTCTACCATACCCGAGGTTTGCAGAAAGCGGAATGCTTCAGCGCTCCCGGGTTGTGCCACACTTTCGCGCACCGGCGCCTTGTTCTTGTCCTTTTCTTTATTCGGGGATTTCTTCCCCTGCTGTTGGTTCTGTGGGGGCTTTGCGGCCTCCTTTTCGTGATCGGGCGCGGCCTGAAGCGGCACGCGCAGATCACCTGATTTGTAGGCGTGGAATAACCATTTATCCATCACCTTTTCTGCTTGTTTATCCATTGTTTCCTTTTGCTAGTGTAAAATTCAGCTCGTGCCCGTAGATCGGGTTCAAATCCGTCGCGGATTTCGGCTGTGTCAGCGCGAGATTTTCCGGCGTCAGTGCGCCGGCGGCGAGCCTCGCATCGCCGATGGTCAGGTATTTCCAGTCCGCCTGGACGGCATCGTGCCGGCGGCTGGCCTGAGAACCCGGCTCGGCTGCGCTCGCCGCAGCGCCTGTCCTGTCGCCAGGCTGATCAATACTGTGGCCGTCTTTTTGCGCTGGCGCGGCGGATAGCCATGTGTCGGCAAAGCAATACACATCCCCGCGGGGCCTCTGCCCCTCTGCTGCTATATCGACCACCAGCGTTTCGCGTTCAGTCGTGAAACGGTCGCCATAAAAAAGCCGCGCGTTGGTGCGCGTCAACAGCCACGCGTCCGGTTCAATGCCAAACAGCGCACGCCACAGCCGCGACGAAAAAAACGTACGGCAGGGCTTACCGGCGAGCATGACCAGCATGCGCACATAGGCAAATGAAGACCTCAGCCCCACAAACGATCCAGGGCCTTCGCCCAGCCAGATCTCGCCAATGTCTTCGACACGCTCAAACAGTTTTGCGACCGCATTATCGATCGCATCTTCGCTGCGCGCTTCTGGCAACGCACGCAGCACTTCGCCTGAAGTAGCGCTGTCGAGGCGTGCAAAGATCAGATGCCTGCTCGAGGTATCGACCAACAGCGCCGGGTATTTCATTGCCTCAGCCACAACATCTGTCGTGTTCCGTCGCCGGCAACGCTGATCGCGAGATCGGCCACGTTTTCAAATGCAGCAAACACAGGCGCGGCGGCCTTTTCGGGCCACTCGGCGAACACGACCGCGTCTGAGTAATCTTCGTCGACCGGCAGAAGATCAAAGCCGCTGTCACCGGGCTTCAGCCGGTAGAAATCCAGATGCAACACCCGGCCCATTGCGATGCGATAATCGTTACGAAGGTTGAATGTCGGCGAAGTCGCTGCCGGTACTCCCCAGTTGCGCAATATTTCGGCAATCAGCGTCGTCTTACCCGCGCCGAGATTGCCTGTCACCCTGACGAGCAGCGGGGGTTTAATTTCAGCGGCCAGGTGCGCCGCAATTTGTTTCATTTCATCCAGATCATGAGCCGTAAGCTCCACTGCTGTTTTCTCCATTCTCCGGACAGCGCGCAAAGTACTTTTGGAAAACCCTGCCCACCGGGCGCCGCTTTGAGCCCGGCGCGCAACGGAGCTGAATTGAATATCAATTGCTGACTTATCCGCATTTCGCACTGTTATCCCCGCATGGTGAAAATCGGCCAACGCCAGACCCGTCAACGCTCGATCATCCACGACATCATCATGGATTCCAATCGCCCGCTGACGATTGCCAACCTGGTTTCTCTCGCGCAGGAACGCAAAGCCAAAATCGGCCAGGCGACGGTCTACCGCACGGTCAATGCGCTGCTCGAAGCCGGCGAGATAAAGGCCGTACAAATGCCCGGCGGCGAAGCGCTTTACGAAAAAGCGCACCTGCACCACCATCACCACTTTAAGTGCCTGAACTGCGGCAAGGTATATGATCTGCCGGGCTGTCCCGACGGTGTCGATCTGAAGCAATTCTTGCCGCCGCGCTTTAAGCTCGCGGCGCACGATTTCACTTTTTATGGTACGTGCGCAGAGTGTTCCTGACAGTCGCACGTCTGTTTGCGGCTGCCGGCGTGCATCCACAGATTGCGCACATGCGCCGAAATCAACAGTGCAGTACCTGCAAGGCTGATATAATTGATGCCCGAGAGGCCGAGTTTTGCTTCAAACAGCTCACCCGCCACCAGCAATACAAAACCTGATGCCCCCAGAGCCACAATCGTATAAGAGCGGTGCGCACGATAGCTGTGGAAAAAGGCCATACTCGCTGTAAGGCCGATGACCGGCAGCAGCAGCCAGTGCAGTTGCTGCGCCCATGCCACGCTCGAACCCAAACCGATCAGTGCGGTGGATAACAGCGGTAAAACGAGGCAATCAATCAGGCAGAGGCCCGAAGCAAAAATACCCAGTTTATCCCATACGGCGCTGAAAGCCGAAGCGACACCGCGGTGAGAATGACCTGTACGAACCAGCAGACTAACCGCCATAATGATAAAGAAATATCATTATACACAGCGTAAAGTAATTTCAGAAAATCGATTACTCCTGCGCCGCCGCTGCATTTCGCCTGGCTATACGCCGTGCGTGTACCTCGCTCCAGAATTCCCACATCAGGTCGTTGACCGAAATATCGCGCGTCGGTTTCTCTGTACCTAAAAGGTCTTCTGCCCCGCCGGGCCAGGTATGGCCCTCATCGTTGACCGATGTAACCATAAGTCCACCTGCGTCACAGACATAATTCTGCACCTCGGCTTTGCCGCGAAAGCGTATGCCGCCCGTGACACATTGGTTGTGGCGCGACCAGAAATCTGCGGCGAACGCCACCGGCCTGTCTTCGTTATCAGCGAGGGGTTTTATTACCGCCGGCATGCCGTTGCCGTACGCGACATTGCGGTCTGCGCGACCATGCGATATAAAGACCGCCACCGGTTTTCTTGGCAAACAAGGTTCAAAATTGAGCGCCCCGGAAATATCCGCGATGCCGGCAAAAAAGCCGGCTGCGTCACACGCCAGCCGCTCGGCCATCATGCCACCTTTGGAGAAACCGGCAACGTACACGCGGTCCCGTGCCGCACCATGCTGTGCGACGAGGTGCACCACCAATTCTTTGAAAAATCCGACATCGTCGACATATCTGAGGGCTGCATGACCACAGCAATGCCCGGTATTCCAGTTGAGAATCGCCGCGTCACCGGCCCCGGTACCGTCGGGATACACCACGATAAAACCTGCGCTGTCGGATTTCTGGTTTAACCCGGAGTTTTCCATGAGGTTGCGGGCATTGCCGGGCCAGCCATGCAGCGCCAAAACCAGCGGCAGATTATCTTCGTCTTCGCGCCCCGCGGGCAAATGCAGAAAATATTTGCGCGGCCTGGCGCCGTGCTCAATGACGTATTCGCCCGAGGGCATGCGCACTTTTGTAATCGGCCTCATCGGCTGCGATGCATTGCAGTTACCGAAAATAAGAACGACGAAAAATGCCGGTATTATGCGCACCACTGCAGGCATCAGGTGAAAAGAAGATCGATTGAGTTCCGGATGGCAAGTAAAAATCGGTTGTAGTGCGCCGCGCGGCGCAGAGTGTGCGCCATGTCTGAAAAAATGCGCGGCTCCCGGTCGGATGAACCGACCCAGCGGCCGTTCGTGCGAAGAGCGCATAGCCGTTTTTCGTTTCTGCAGCAGATGCGCACGGGCAACCTCGAGAGCGCAGTACAGGAAGCCCTCACGCGCGAAGAAGAGAACGGCGCACGCGCACTGCTGTATTTTCGCTCGGTGTTTTTTGTATTCTTTTTTGCCGGTGGTCTCACCGCCGCGCAGGATATGCGCGATACTGTTACAAACCTGTTCTTTTCTGCGGGCTATGCCGGCGTTCTGGCCGTACAATGGTATCTGCAGCGAAGAGCGATGCAACGAGCATTGCATCGCTTCGGCTTTTTTATGATTCTTGCGGACCACGCGCTCTTCGCCGGCATGCTGATTTTTTATTATGCGCTGCAGGGCAGCGGTAACTTCAACCATGCGCTAAAATCGCCGTATATGGTGTTGCTGCTCATACCGACGTTGCTGACGCTGGTGCAGTTCAAACATACCCTGCTGTTTTTTTCGCTCGGCACTCTGCTGGCAATACTTCTCGCTTTTCTGGGGTATGGTTTACTCAGCGGCATGCCGCGCACGACAGACTGGGCGCGCTATATACTCGGCGATGCAATTATTCTGCCCGCCTGGGCAGGGCTATGGTTCTCGTTGCCCGTGATTATAGCGGCCCTTGTGGCCTACGCCATTTTCCGCTCTATACGCATGGTGGCTGAAATCGGCCGCGTCGAAGGACAGAGAAAACAACTGTCACGCTATTTTTCGCCGGCTGTTGTGGAAGAAATTTCGGCCGGGCAGTCTTCGGGGTATGCTTTCAAAAAGGGCGAACGGCGTAAGGTTGCCGTGCTGTTCGCCGATATCCGCTCGTTCACAACGCTGTCGGAAAACATGCCTCCCGACGAGGTCGCGGCGATGCTTTCTAAGCTGCGCAGCATGCAGATGAAGGCGGTCTTCGACAACGCCGGCATGGTCGACAAATTCATCGGCGACGCAATCATGGCGGTGTTCGGCGCGCCGAAATCGGCGGGCGACTTTCACACCGATGTGGTCAATGCCGTCAAATGCGGCCTCGCGATGCACGCGGCACTCGCCGCCTTCAACACCGCGCGCTCTGCCAGGGGTGAAACACCCATAAACATCGGTGTCGGTATCCATGCGGGCGATGCGTTTGCCGGCAATCTCGGCAGCGCGGAGCAGCTCGAATACACTGTGATCGGCGACGTCGTCAACACCGCTTCGCGCATCGAACATTTGTGCAAAAAGGCGCAGGCGGATTTTCTCGTTTCAGAAGTCGTCGCCGCAGAACTCGATTCTTCCTTTAACGTCGGAAAAATCGGCCGCGTGCACATCCGCGGGCGCGAACAGCCGATGGGCATACATAGAGTGCTCCACTGATTCCCCCTCTCCACGTTGTGGGGAGGGGGCAAGGGGGTGGGGTCAGGGTACGACCGCAATTGCCGCAGCCGACCAGGGTTTTGTCGTGCGTTCAACGCGGGCGCGTAGAGCAACGTAAGTACCCGACGTCAGTGTATCACCGGTCTTATTACAGATAGTGAGCAAATTGTAATCAGGCGTCACCGCCGTTGAAGTCGGTGGAGCCCATGCGCCTGCCGCCGACGGACCGACCTGGATATTCACCGGAAATGCATAATAACTCTGCGTACCCCAGCTGCAAAAAATCGGAGCCGTGGTAACGGCGGTGCCGGGTTCCTGACTAACGGCATCGGCCGACGAGCCGGTAAAAATGCCATACCCTGCAAAACCGCCTTCCCGGTTATCTGACTGAAAACTCAGCGCATATGTCTGCGTCGCCACAAGGCTAATCTTCAGATTTACCGGCGCATTGATATATTCGAGCGTCGGCGGTCTATCCAATTGCACGCAACCAGAAAACAGCAGCACAAGCATTACGGCGAAATCGGGTATTCTTTTGAAAATGATTCGAAAACACAACACCACGACCAGCAACCCCCGTCACAAAGTACCGCGTCAATCGAAATGGCTGATCGCCCTGCAAATCGGTTTACGCGCGCGCCAAGTGCGCAAGACGAACCTGTGCGAATTCTGATACTCGGTTCGGGCGGCCGCGAACACGCGCTCTACCGTAAAATTGCCGCTTCGCCGCGGGCAGAAAAAGTTTTTGTCTGGCCCGGTAACGGTCTCGTGCCCGCGGCAGACCGCGTCGACCGCCCTGCGGTGAGCAACGCATTCGAAAACCTGCTCGATTTTATCCGTTCCGAAAAGATCGACATGACGGTGGTGGGTAATGAAACCCCGCTGGTGAATGGCGTGCGCGACGCTCTGAAATCCCACCTGCCGGCGCATCTCGTCTTCGGCCCCGACCGCCTCGGCGCGCAGCTCGAAGGTTCAAAGGCCTTCTCGGATAACTTTATGGCTGAGGCGGGCATTCCGCATGGCACCAGCGTCATCTGCGACAGCCTCGATGCGGCGCTCAAAGCGCTGCCGGAGCAGCAGTTGCCGGTTGTGCTCAAAGCCGATGGTCTCGCAGCCGGCAAAGGAGTCAGCATCCATGACGACTTCGATTCGGCGCGCGCGCGCTTAAGTGAAATTTTCGAAGCCAGAATTTTCGGTGCCTCGGGCAGCCGCGTGCTGTTGCAGAAGTTTCTCAAGGGCACTGAAGCTTCGCTCTTTGCGCTCTGCAACGGCAGCGACGCGCTACTGTTGCCCGTCGCGCGCGACTACAAACGCGCCAAAAGCGGCGATGAGGGCGAAAACACCGGCGGCATGGGGGCCTATTGCCCCGGCGATAACATGACGCAGCAGCAGAAGGATTTCGTGCGTACTGAAATCATCGGACCGGTACTGAAAAAATTCCACTACCGCGGCCTGCTCTATGTCGGGCTGATGATCGCTTCAGACAAGGCCGACGATCTCGCGATTGTCGAATTTAACTGCCGCTTCGGCGACCCGGAAACCCAGTCGATTCTGCCGCTGATCGAAGGTGACCTGCTCGAATACCTGATGTGGACCGACGACGGTCTGGCACACGAATTTCCGCTGGTAAAAGCCGGCAGCACGACGATTATCCCTTTCAGGCGCGGCGCCGTCGTGAACGTCGTCATCGCGGCGAAAGGTTATCCCGGCGAATTCGCAAAGGAAATCCCCCTTGTGTTCCCGGAATTCAAAAATGCCGACCTGCACGTCACCGGAGCGGGACTCAAAGAGAGCGGCGGCCAGATTATTTCGACGGGTGGGCGCATTGCAAATGTGGTGGCATATGGCAAAACACGCGCCGAAGCGCGCACGCTCGCGTACGACTATCTCGCCGAGTTCTCGCGCCACAACGCTGTCTCTCTGGCGCAGCTCTACTGGCGCGACGACATTGCGCTGCCGGCGCACTGAGGCTTATGCAATCGCTCGGTGAACTTTTGCGCCATGATAATCCTGATTATCTGCGCTATCTTTCCCGCAAAACACAGTACCTCGTTACGCAGGATAAATCAGAATTCATTAACCGTTTCTGGCTGCACCTGATTACCGAATACCACCCGAGCACGGTGCTGACCAAACTTTCGGCCGCGGATAAAAAAACCATGGCGGCGCTGCTCAAGGCCTTTTCGCACGACACGCGCCATGCGATGCGCAAAGCTTACCAGAAGCTGGAAAAAAAGGTACCCTGGGTGCTGCAGCATCCGTCGGGCGGCTATTTTATTCCGTTTGAGATCATCAAAACGCTGATGCCCAAAAACCGCTGGATTCCGCAGGGCTATCTGTTTCAGCTGCTGTACGCGATGCCCGAGGCCGAACAGCATTCGCTGCGTGCGCTGCTGGCGCGTTCACACCGCTCGCGCGAAGCTTTGGGCCATGAAAAGCACCAGCTCGACCGTGCGCTCGCACTCTACATCTGGACTGCCGAGCACCGCAAGGCGGCGCGCATCACGGCGAAGCGCCGCGCGCCGGCGCGGGGAAATATCTGGCAACACCTCAAAGAAGAGTTTCCACGCTGCGAAGCGGAAATTGAAGAGTGGCAGCACCTGATGCAGACCGGCAGCAAGGGTTTCTATCGTTCGCTATCGCTGATCCGCGGCGCCGAACTGCTGAAAAGGCATGCCAGCAGTCTCGCGGTGGTGCCGGTTACCACGCGCAACCACCGCCGCTTTCCGCCGCAGAATTTGAAATTCGCCGTGCCCCTCGAATTCATGGCATGATGCGCACCGCGCACGCGCAGCGCAGATCAGGCGTAGCGCAATAGCGTGGCAATGATCTGTTCTCTGCGCACCGGCTTGGCGAGGTGCGCATCGCAGCCTGCCGCGATGGCTGCGGCGACGTCCTCGGGCATCGCATTGCCCGATAGCGCAACGATAGGAACATGAACAGCTTTTCCCTGTTCTGCCTCGCCGCGCCTGATCTCAGCCGTGGCATCGAGGCCACCGAGTTCCGGCATCAGCTGGTCCATGAAGATCATATCAAAGTTGCCGGCGTGCGCCTGTTCGACAGCAATTCTGCCGTTGGCGGCCACAACAACTTCACTCACCACATCGCGCAAATTCTCCACCATCAGCATCTGGTTGATTTCGTCGTCTTCGGCGACAAGAACACGCAGCCGCCTCAACGCTGAAAAATCGACCTGCGCGGCCTGGGCGACCGCAAGCGCTGCGCCCTCCGCAGAAACTACGGGTAAAACGAGCCGGCAAAAAAACGTAGTTCCATGCCCCAGGCGGCTGCGGCAGCGTATCTGCCCCTGCATGAGATGCGCAAGCCTGAGCGCGATACTCAGGCCGAGCCCTGTGCCACCATATCGGCGCGAGGTGGAAAATTCCGCCTGCTCATAGGCTGCGAAGATACGCACAATGCTGTCGTGCGAAATGCCAATGCCGGTATCGTGCACAAAGATATGCATGTAGTCGCTGTCAGCGTAGCGCCTTGCCCGGATAATGACCATGCCGCCTTCGGTAAATTTCAGCGCGTTACTGAGCAAATTGAGCAGAATCTGCCTAAGGCGGGTCGGGTCGCCGCACACCGGGCGGTCGAGCGACGAATGCAACACCACCTCAATCGTGTCGCGCTGCGCTTCTGCCCGGCCCGCGAAGAAAATCTTCAGATCGGCAATCAGTCTGCCCGCGTCAAATTGCGTGTTTTCCAGCGTCAACTTATTGCTCTCAATCTTCGAAATGTCGAGAATATCGTTGATGATCTGCAGCAGGCTGTCGCCCGAGTCGCGTATCAGCTTGAGGTATTGGCGGGTTTCTGCGTCGGCCTGGCGTTCGCGCAGCAGGTCGGCGATTCCCAGAATTGCGTTGAGCGGATTGCGGATTTCATGGCTCATGCTGGCAAGAAAATCGGCCTTCGCGCGCGTACGCAGCTCGGCATCGTCACGTTGCAATACGGCGCGCTTTTCGAGTTGGCGTATGCGCACAATATCGGCAAAAATATCCGTGCGCTCATCGCGTACGAGAAACAGCCGGTTTGTGCGCTGCGCGGCGACCCTGCCATCAATGAATTCACGCAAATAGCGCAGCGTTCGCAGCTGGTCGCGAAAAAAGTACATCATCAGTAAAAAGACAATAATGCCCACAAAACCGAAGACCGCCATCTGCCGCCGGGATTTGATTTCTACCTCTTGCATGGCCACGGCGTAAGGGCGCGCCACGTAGAAAAGCAGCGGCAGATCAGTCATTTTGTAGCGGGCAATGATATAACGTTCTTCCCGGAGCTGCAGTTCCTGAATGCCGTTCACCGGGGTTTGCCAGAACATTTTATGGATGCCGGCCTGCCATTCGTCGGTCACGCGGTAACCGGCCTCGATCGAATTCGAGAGGAACGGTTCTTCATGAATGTTATAGATGAAAATGCTGTCATCCGCGCTGATATTGCGCGAAATATCCAGCAACCGCGATATGAAGGCCGCCTCAAATATGAAATACACGCCTCCGCGCTTTTCCAGGTAGATGATGCGCGGCCGGCTATTCGCCGCATCGTGATAAAACTCAATCAGGGCAGCTCCGCCGTTTTTGTCGTTCAACCACCAGAGAATATTCTGCCGCACTGCATCGGGCACCGGAATTTCATAGCCGGTCGTAAAGGCGCCGCGCGCAATGAGGTATGTGTTTGAACTTTTCAGATCGACCTTATCTTTCAGATCGCTACGCATCTCAAGCGAAAGTGCCTGCGCCCTGAGATAAAAATTCTGGAAAAGCGATTTTTTCTCCGATTCGGTGTTTTCGCTCAGCGATACGTAGCTCAACAGCAGAAACGGCAGCAGAAAAATCAAACACGTCGTCACAAGGCCCTTGGCCCACAACGGCACGGATCTGCGACGCAGGCGCTTTGTGAATAACCAAAAAGATCGGCGTAACCGGCGCCGCAAATTCATTGCTTAATCAGCCGGTAACCCGGACATTAGGACAAGCGCTAATTGGGGTTATTAGCCATTTTCCAGCCGGTCGGAAACGGAACGGCGGTTCTGGAATGCTTCACCATTCGCGGGATCGAGCTCGAGCGCGCGGTTGAACGCGTCGAGCGAACGGTTGAGCTGGCCCTGTTTGTAATAAATAATGCCGATCAGCGTATAGGCCTTCGACGCCAGTGGCACCGAGCGCACCTCTGCCGTGATCGCGCGCAGCTCTTCGATTGCCTTATCCTGCGCGGAAATGGTGCCTTCGCGCATCAGCGCGCGCGCCATGAGAAAGCGCGCTTCGTCGGCCGACGGGCGCAGCTGTATCGCCTGCTGCAGCAGCGGGTAGACCATCTGCGCGGGTTTATCGCTTGCCAGCATCGCGTCCGCCTGCGAAAGTAGCGTCGTATATTTCAAATTTGCGTCGGACGATTGTCCGGCTTTTTCATAATACTGCATCGCGGTATCGTATGCCTTGCGCTTCATATAAAGATCGCCCAGCATCTGTGAGGCAAAATAAGAATCGTCTGCGCGGCGGTTCGGGTGTTCGGCGAGGCGCTTTAATGCCACTTCGGCTTCAGTGAGTTCGCCGATATTGAGATAGAGCTGCGCCTGGCCCTTAAGTACCTTGAGGTTGTCGGGGTTTAAACGCAGCGATTCTTTATAGAGCGTCACCGCGCGGTGCGCCTGGCCGTTCTGCACATACGCATCGGCCAGAAGCACGAGCGCATCTTCGTTCATTATATCGAGCTGGTAGGCACCCTCGAGTGCCTTTTCGGCATTTTTGAAATCCCTCAGCGCGAGATAGACTTTGCCGAGGTTATAGAGGGCAAGCCCCTTTTCGGCGGTTTTGGGCGAATTTTCGTAGAGTTCTTTGAAGATCTGAATCGCCGGCGCCCACTTGGCCTGCGCGACCAGCATATCGCCCATCTGCGAGAGAATCACCGGGTCTCTGGGAGCTTCCCTGAGCGCGCGGCGCAGCGCCTCTTCTGCCTGCGCGTTTTTGCCAAGCTCGGCGTAGAGACGCGCGACGTA
>CAYHJO010000054.1:0-20937 GCA_964356715.1 uncultured Turneriella sp.
CTCGGCGCCTTTGAGCTCCGAAAGATTTTTTACGAGCTCGCGGTGCACGTCGTAGTAACCCGAAAAGTGCGGAGGTGAACCGGCACCGGCGCCATATTTTTCGGCAGCGGCCATGGCAGCAGCCTTGACTTTCGGATGGTTGTTGATACCGAGGTATGAGTTCGAACCCATCATGATCATTTCTTTGGCTTTGCCGGTTTTGTGGTCTTCGACAACCACGTGATTTGCATTGGCTGACAGCAGAACGCGGCGGTACATGTGGTGGCCGATGGACATCTGGTAATCCACCGATTCAGAGAACGGCTGGCACCAGGCGAAGAGGTCCGGTTTTTCGCGGCGCTGTAGAACAAAGTCTGCAAGCGTCTTATTCAGATGTTCCTGATTGTATTGTGACTGCAAATCTTCAGCTGTATTCATGTTGCTCCTTTAGAATCCGTTAAATTAAATGCGGATAGACAATGGTTAGTTGACCCGATACACTGGGCTACTCGCCGCGCGCTACAAGCCATTTTCCGGAACATTTTTTCGGCGCCGCACAACACGTCAAGCTGATTGCCGGAGGTATCGACGGCGGGCCAAAAACGATGCAATACTCGTGCCTTTTTTCAGCCAGATCAAACCGGGAACTCCCGTCTACCGCTGAGCTGCACCGGATATTGTGTCTTGCGGCCAAAACAGTTCCATCAGGTAGCACAGGCAATCCTGCCTGATGATTTTCTCGTTCGTTGTGATCATGGCAGGCATCAGGCGCCGTGTCAGCCGGATTTCGTCGCCGTGGCGCGCGAAGAATTTCTCCGGCGTGTTTCTGCCAGTTTCATCGCTGACTTCGAATGGAATTTCCGTTGTGGTATTATGCGCGAAAACACAGCCAGCTTCGAGTTCGCGGAAATTCCACTCTTCGAAATGCGCAGGAAAATTCACATCCGCAGGCGTATCGCCGAACGCCAGGCTCAGCGCAGCGGGTACCTTTACAGTCGCGATCGTGTGGTAGATAAGCAGATCTTCGACGGTGTGTCCTTTTTGAGGAAAATGGTCGAGGTGGAGTGCGGCTTCAATGAGTTCTGCCGCGTGTTCGTCGCCCGCGGTCATGCCGGCCTTGCCACATTCGACAGTGACTGAAGGACAAATCGCGGCCATCGCTCCCGCCGCAGTACCGACGGGAGTACGAAAGTACACGGCAATGCGCGAGAATAGCCGCGCGAGATACAGGTTATGCGCGTGCACGTCTGTGACGCATGCGTAAAAAGGGTTTATACCGGTATTATTGTGGATATCGATAAAGGCAAACGGGTTGAGCATTTGCATTCTGCGTACGACCTCGGCGGTAGTTTGCGCTTCGCGCGTGCCGCTCAGCGGCGTTCCTGGCCAGATGCGGTTAAAATCGACCTGATCGTCGAGCCTGCGCACACCCGCTGCTGCCGCCTCGACGTTACCAATAAACACGCTCATGCGCCTCGGCAAATCGCGGCCGCGGTATTTTTTGAGTACCATCTGCAGTGCCCGCCAGCCCGTGTCCTCGTTGCCGTGCAACAAGATCGAAACAAACAAGGGCTGTTGCTTTCTGCCCGGTAAATGCAGCAGCACGGGTTGGCGGGAGAAATGCACTATGCCAGACGCCGGGCATTCAAAAAAACCTTCCGGGATTTCTGTCCATTCGTTGTAAGTCATATATTCCACTCATGCACCGGAAAACCGCTGCGCTGGTTTTCGAGGTAGTGACTTGTCAGTTTATCCCAATGCCTTCCGTGTTTCGCGACGAAGCGGCGCTGCCATTCGCTGCCGGTCTGGCGGTTATACAACCGCTGGCGCACAATATCCAGATAAAATGAGATTTCTTCGTTGCCGAGCCCCCGGCGCGATAATCCTTCGGCGGCGGCCGGCAGAATTTCCTGTAATAGCAGCGTGACAACATCGACACTGCCCGCAATACCCGGCCAGTTCAGCTTCGTCTGTAATCCGTCCTTTGCCGCTGTATAAAAATTTGCTTCGCATGCCGCGAAAGAAAAATCTTGCGTGATCTGCGGCATACGCGATGCATAAGCTGTGGCGGCGCCGAAGTAGAGCGCAGCGTTGGCGATCATATCCACAAGGCTAGGTCCCGCAGGCATGATGCGGTGTTCTATGCGCAGGCGTGGTGCTTCACCGGGAACAAAACCCGGAATAATGCGGTTCCATCGCCAGATTGTGCCATTGTGGAGGCGCAGGTGCGGCAGGCTGTCCTCGAGTTCTTCAAGCAGAATTGGCAACAGCGGTCTGAACAGGCGGTGGTTTTCAGAGAAGACGTTTTCGGCCGATCGCAGCCAGCTGCGGCCGAACAGAACGCGTAACCGGTGCCGGTCGCTGCCGTCACTGGTCTCAACAGCCTGCTCGAATAGTGGTACGCGCGTTTCGCTCCAAAGGTCGTGCCGAAAAAGATAAGGCGCGTTGGCGCAGACCGCGATCAGGGGAGCTGACAACAACTGCGAGGCATTGTAGTGATCGGCGAAAGTCCGCTGCGGCAATGCGAGGTGTAACTGAAACGAAGTTGTGCCCGCTTCGAGCAAGCAGTCTTCGTGGTGTGTATCGAGTGTCTCCCTGCCTTCGATGCAGATGTGCATGGGGCGGCCGTCGCGTTCTTCAAAAATACGCTGGTTGAGCGCGTAATAGCGGTTCATGCGCGAAATATTCTTGAGGCTCAGATCGCTTTCGCGTATTGTTGGCAGAGTGCCGATCAGCAGTAAAATCAGACCGCGTGCATGCGCGGCCTGTTGGCAGGCATTCCACGTCTGTTGCATCTCTTCGTGCATCGCGCGCAGCGAGCCTGAATCCAGGGCGCGTGGTTCACCGTTAATCTCTATGTTGAAACGCGACAGTTCTGGTACGACGCGCGGGTGCTGCAACGCCTGCAAAAAGACTTTATTCTTCGCGGCGGGCACATAGCGGTGGTCGAGAATCCAGCCTTCAAGTTCATAGCCGATGGTGGGTTGTTCCGCTTCGGAAAATCTTCCCTCGGCGAGATATTTCCCTAATAGGGCCGTTTCGCATGCCAGAGATTCTGAGAAGCGGGAGAAATCCTCTTCGGTAAAGGTCCGTTGTGAAACGTCACGACCCATCTGGGTCGCAATCTATATCGTGTAAGAACTCCGCAAACAGAATACTCTGGCTGTCAGAAGGTTATCGGCTTTCTGACCTCCGTAATTCTACCTAGGGGTCTCGGTAGCCTCATTGATTGACAACCGGCCATTTTTGCGCTAAAAACACCCATTCGATCAAAGGGAGGCTTCAAATGCAAACAGTACTCGCGGTAGATGACTCAGAAACCATGCGGCAGATGGTGAAAATGACGCTCCAGACCGGTAATTACCAGGTGGTGCTGGCAGGCGACGGCGAAGAGGGTTTGAGCAAGTTTATCAGCACGCACGATGTCGATCTCGTCGTGACAGACATCAATATGCCTAAAATGGACGGTATTGGTCTGATCCGTGAAATCCGCCTGCGCAATAAAGAAGTGCCGATTCTCGCGCTCACCACCGAATCGGAAGATGCAATGCGTAAGCAGGGTGAAGCTGCCGGTGCCAATGGCTGGATGACAAAACCGTTTAAGCCCGCCCAATTTATGGAAGTCGTGCACCGTATCATCTGACGGTGCGCGCGGAGAGGCGTTGCAGCTATGGATTTTCATAGCTGGGCGGTCGTATCCGTCCGTCCGGATAGTTGATTGACTGAGCCGCACAGGCAGGGAATCTTTGCCATGCTGCCGATCAAATATTTGCCGATTCCGCTCTTTCATTTCTCGTGGCGGGCTGCCCGTTTGGGTGGCGACCGACTCTACGGGCGTATATGTTGTGGATGCCAATAACCACCGGGGATTGTTTTACTGACGGCGGTGTCATTATCACTTGACCCGCTGCATAGCTATGGAAATCCATAGCTATGCTTGGTATACCCCTTGGCCTTTTTGCCGCCAACGCGTTCGAATGGTTTGCGCACAAATACATCCTCCATGAAGCCGGTCGCAACAAGACCGGGAGCGCGCACTACCACTGGGATCACCACCGCGAGGTGCGCCGGCATAATTTCAAAGAACATATGTACGACGGTTACTGGGGCGAGGGCTACGATCGCCACCGCTTCGAAGTCGAGTCGCTGGTGAAGATTTCGCTGATGGTCTCGCCGCTGTTTCCCGTGGCGCCGTTTTTCACGGCTACACTGTGGTATTCGGCATGGAACTATTACCACTGCCACCGCAAGTCGCACGACGAACCCGATTGGGCGCGCGAAAATCTGCCATGGCATGTCGACCACCATCTCGGCCGCAACCAGGATCTCAACTGGTGCGTGACGAAGCCATGGTTTGACTACGTGATGGGCACCCGCGTCTATACCGGGCACAGCAAGACCGAGTCGAACCCATTGGGAATCCAATTACCTGAGCCGCTGGAAAATCTGCTGTGGCAACTTGCACCGCGCGCACAACTGGAACCAGCGAGGCAGAGCAGCGCGGCTTGAATCCACTTTCGCAGCCCGATCCATGGAGCCTCGTTGCGGCCGGCTACCAGGCAGAAACTGTACCGGCATTCAGGCAGTACTGTCAGAAGGCGATTGAGCTCGTCGGCTACAAACCCGGCGCGTGCCCCGCTCGAAATGATGCGCAAGAATCTCGCGGCCGACGTCTGGGCAGAGAAGCGCAAAACTATTCTGGATTTTTTGACGAAAAATCTGCCAGGCTTGCCCGCGATGCTCACCTCGCGCGCACTGATTGCGGTAGGGGTTAAACCCTGACCAGTGCGCCTTTGTTAAAAATTTCCATCACCGTCATCGCGAGCAAGAGCAGGTTATTCGAGCTCGACTCAGCGGCAGACGACGCGGCAGCGCGCATCGCGTCAAAGATCATCGCGTTCAGAATGCGCGCCGTGCTGGGTACATGCAGTTCGCGCCTGACAAAACCCTTGTCGCGGCCGATTTGCAGAAAGCGCTCGGTAGCGAGCTGAAACTCGCCTTGCGAAGCTTCAAAGCGTTTACGGATTTCGGGGTCTGCGTGCACCTCGTCGAAGAAGATGCGCAGGTGGCTGATCTCGCGCAAGAAAATGCCGCCGAACTCAGAGTAGAACTTCTGCATCTCGGCGATATATTCGCCGGTATTCGTAGCCAGCTCAGGACGCGTGCCGCGCGCGATACGCAAAAGATCCGCATTGATCGCATCGTACAGCGTCAGGAAAATATCGAGTTTGTTCTCAAAATAGCGGTAGATGGTGCCATGGCCGACATCGAGGCGCGTCGCGATGTCGGCAATACCGGCGGCATGAAAGCCCTTCTCGGCAAAGACATCGCGCGCTGCGGCGAGAATCGCCTCACGCTTGACCTTCTTCTGTTCGGCAGAGACCTCGGGGCGCGCCATGTGGACAAAAATAGTTTACGGAATGATGTGTCATTCTATTAATGTGCTGTTTGCATAGCTATGGATTTTCGTAGCCGTACAAAGCAGGGGGATTTATGAAAAAACCGGTAAAAAGCTCCGATTCTGGCTCAATCCGTGCCACGGGCGCACAAAAAATGCACACCGACGTGTTGATCGTCGGCTCAGGCTTTTCAGGCATCGGCGCCGGCATCAAACTCAAAGAAGCCGGCGTGCCGTTCATCGTGCTCGAAAAGGCAGCCGACCTTGGTGGCACCTGGCGCGACAACACTTACCCCGGCATCGCGGTAGATATCACTTCGTTCACCTATTCGTTTTCGTACGAGCAGTTGCCCGACTGGTCGCGTGTGTTCGCACCCGGCAGCGAGCTCAAGAAGTATGCCGACCACTGCGCGCAGAAATATGGCGTGCGCGAGCACATGCGTTTTAATTCTGAAGTCGAGTCGAGCACCTTCGATGCGGCGACGCACACGTGGGTGACAACGCTCAAAGGCGGATTTACGCTCGTGTCGCGCTATCTGGTACTGGCGACGGGCGGCCTCACTATTCCGAAGCTGCCCGACATTAAGGGCATTGACTCTTTCAAAGGGAAAAAAATTCACACCGCGCGCTGGGATCACGCGTTTGATCTCACGGGCAAGCGCGTGGCGATCATTGGCACCGGTGCCACCAGCGTGCAGCTCGTGCCGGCGATTGCGCCGATTGTCAAGGAACTGCATGTGTACCAGCGCACCCCGATCTGGATTCTCCCGAAGCCCGATGCAGCGCTCGCAAAATCGGTGCAGCTGGCGCTGAAGTACATTCCCGGTCTGCAGTGGGTGCTGCGCGGTGTCACCAATTCGATCACCGAAATGGTGATGGTGCTCGGCGTTATTAACTACAAAAAGTACCCGCAGATCACGAAGTTTTTTGAGAACATCTGCCTCGACCATCTCGCAAAACAAGTGGTGGATTTAGACATCCGGAAAAAACTGACGCCGAGCTATGGCTTTGGTTGTAAGCGTCCAAGTTTCCATAATGACTATCTGAAAACTTTTAACCGCGAAAATGTCGAACTAGTCACCGACGGCATCGATCGCATTACCGAGAACGGCATTGTGACCAAAGACGGAAAAAGCCGCGAGATCGATGTGCTGATTACCGCCACTGGGTTCAAAACTTTTGAGAAAGGCAACACTCCGCCTTTTGCTGTGAATGGTTTAGACGGCAAAGAGCTCGCGACATTTTTCGACGAAGAGCGCTATCAGGCCTACGAAGGCATCTCAGTACCGAAGTTCCCGAACATGTTTATCATGCTGGGGCCGTACGCTGCAACCGGTGCTTCGTGGTTCCAAATGGTCGAGAACCAGTCACACCATCTCGTGCGCGTGATTCAGGAAGCGCACAGGCGCGGCGCGACCGCTGCCGAACCGCGGCAAGAAGCACACGATCGTTACCACGCCGACATTCTGCGCCGCATGGAAGGCACCGTGTTTTTCAACAACAACTGCAGTAGCGCCAACAGTTACTACTTCGACCGCCACGGCGACGCACCGTTCATGCGCCCGATGACCTACGCCGAGGTATGGTGGCACAGCCACTTTTTTGATTTGGATGATTATGCTTATAGCCACCCTCACCCCTCAGTCCCCTCTCCCGGAGGGAGAGGGGAAGAGCAGAACTCCCTTCTCCCTCCGGGAGAAGGCGCTTGCGGTCAGGCGCAAGCCGGACGGGGGATGAGGGACAAAAGCAAAAAGCTGGGCAAGGCATTAACTCCCGCTTAAAAGGAACAACCATGGAAATCAAAACAACAATCGAAATCAACGCATCGGCAGAAAACGTCTGGAAAGTGCTGGTGAATTTTCCCGACTATGGTTCGTGGAACCCGGTCATTACCAGGATCAATGGCATGCCGTACGTCGGCGAAAAAATCAGTTTTAACATCAAAGCTGCTCCCGGCATTGAAATTCCGATCCCGATGTGCGAAATATTGGTGGCCTCGGCTTCAAGCAAAGAGCTGCGGTGGAAGGGCCCTGCGATTCCGATTGCGAGCGATGTCTTGAGCGGCGAGCATTACTTTATCGTGCAGGAAATAGGGCTGAATAAAGTTCGTTTTGTGCACGGTGAAGATTTTACCGGCCTTGCGGCGGGTGCGCTCAAGCCGCTGTTGCAGGATCGCCTGACCGACAGCTACAATGAGATGAACCGCGCGCTCAAAGCGCGCTGCGAGCGCTGACTCTTTTGCGGCGAGCTGTTTGTGCAGTCGCCGCAAAAATCAAAAAACCAGGTTCACGCTGAGAATGTGAATCTGCACCGTTTCTGCCGTGGGGGCATAAGCCGCTCCCGGCAGAAAAGCGCCGTACGCGTAGAAGAATTTCAAGTCCGAGGCGAAGTCATACACGAGCTGCATGTCGAGGCCATGGCCGACGCTGGCTTTGGCGACTGACGCGTTGGGATCAGAAATCACATTCTCGGCCACCTGCTTATGGTAATAGCTGTATTTAAAAACCGTCATTAAGTTTCGACCCCAGTGGAAATGCAGCAGCGGGCGAAACTGGAACCCGGCGCGAAGAACGTGCAGGTTGCTGAGCTTCGGTTTTAGCGCGAGACCGGCGGAATAATAACCGAAATAAAAGAAATTATTGTCGGTGCCCGTTTCGTTCTGCTGCGCGGGGGCCGCAGGGTTCGCGCCAGTGCCGACCTTCGCCTGTCTGGGCGAACCTGTCGCATACTGAAAGACGAGTCCCGGTTTGAAAAGCGATTCCAGAAGCGGCAGAGCGTAGTTCACATCCGCGGTAACGCCCCACGCGCTGACATTGGCTTTTTCGCTCGAATTCGTAAGCTCATTCACTCTATTATATGTGGTGCCGGTTTCATAGATACCTTCCGTAAGATAGCGCACGCGCGGCGAAACGATGAAACCCGAAAAGCCTAATCCCAAATAAACCGGGTTAAATGTGTAGCGCTGCCCGGCTTTCGCACCGGTGAGTGTGTTTGTCGTGGAAACGACCGACTGGTCAAAGTCGTAACTGTGGAAGACCATTGCATAGGCGGAAGAACCGAAATATTGCGCCGATTGCGCTTCGAGAGAACTGAAAACGCGTTTTCCTGCGTCAGGCAGATTCGCGTCGATTGTGCGGCCGGGGGTCACATCGTACACACCCTTCTGCGCGATCTGGCCGCTGAATCCGCAGCCGGTGAGCGAGATCGTGCAGCCTGAGTACTGTGCAGAATAAGCGGCAAATGCGGTGAGTTTCGCGTAGCGGAACTGGCCCGTATATTCGGCGCCGTCGGCGAAATTGGCAAACAATAGACCGCGGCCGGTTTTGTAGAAGGCCCGCCCAGCAGTCAGCTTGTGGGCGTCAAAATTGAATTCGGCATTCGCGAGTTCAAGGGCGTACTGCCCCGTCGACGCTGCGCTGCCCGCGGTGCGCTGCGCGTCGCTGAGTGAATTGTTGTAATTGTAGATCACGCGCCCGCGCAGGTTGAGCAAATGCCGTTCATTATAGATCAGGCGAAAGTACGGGCGATAGTTACCGAGAAACAGCCCGCTTTTCAGCGTGGCTGAATCGTTGATGTAGGCATTGGCCGCAGACAGGCCATAGTGATAACTGTACGGGTCGACGCGGCCTGTGCCGACATCGAGCGGTTTCAGTTCTTCAATCGGCATCAATTCATTCGTCGCGACCAGCGGCTGCACGCTGAAACCCAGCAACAAAAGGGGGATGTATCCCTTTGCACGACGCAACATCGATCTTGTTATTTTTCCGCAGTCCATATCAGAGTTTTTCTATAATGAGCTGGTCGGCCGCTTGCCCCGCGAATACGTCGCCGGCCGCCTTCTCGAACAGGTCGAGCAGACCGGAGAAATCCGCCGAATTGGAAGAAAAATTGGCATCTCCCGTCGAAAAGCTCAGCTCTCTTTCGCCCGAGGTCGAAGAGAGCGGCGAGGCGAGTGTCGCCGTGTTTTCGTTTCGCGCTACCTTGTCGGCCGTCAATGTCTCTGCTGCGGTGATCTGCGTTTTGCCACCCTGCGGCACGTTGCTCTTAGCGCGAAACTTGTCGACAATGTCAGAACCCGATTCGAGCATCTTGACTTCACAACCTTTATCGGGCGAGTAGCTGACCTCTTGTATGGTGCCGCGCACTCCGGCGACCATCGTTGGGGTGCGAATGCGAAAATGGTTGCGTGCGTTTGCGTCTTTGTACCGTGCAATCTTAGCGATCACGCGGCCGGTGCGCAGGCTCATGACGGTGTTTGATCCGTATTTGCCGGTGCCGTAACTTTCGAGGTACGCATGCGTCATTGCATTGATCGCCAGTTCGCTGCCATTGGCAAAGACGATGACCACATTGCCGCGCGGCCCTGTCTGCAGCTCGGTATCCGCGGTTAAACCGAGACCGAGTTTCGCCGCTTTCCATGGGCCGCCCTTGACGCGATATTGTACCTCACCGCTGAGTTTTTCAAATTTGGCGACCGTGGCGGGTATGGGTGCGGCACTCAGGGGGATAGACAGCAGTAATGCAAGCAGGGTTATAGTTTTCATATTTTCTCCTAGTGTTTAGATTGCCAGGTTTCTTTTTCTTGCCGGTATTCTTCGGCCGCGCTGATAGCGCCCACGAGTTCTGATCCTGAAACGCGGTTGTGCGTGCTGAAACGCGGCGACAGAATGCCGGCTTCCTGGACGTCACGCAGCGCGTAGCGGTCTGCCCGCGTCAGGCGAAACAACCAGCCGGGCGTAACAGGAAAACATTTCATAATGGCGAAAGCCAGAGTGCCCCGATCGAGCAGGTCGGCCGCTTTGTTGTTTCTGACCCAGCCTTCGTGTTGTGCGGCCGCAAAGCGTTGATCGTCTGCTTTGTATTTCGCGTAATCGCCGCGCGTCATCATGATGAGATCGACGAGATCCTGAACAGTGGACAGCGGCCGTTCGAGAATTTCCCGGTAGTCACCCATTTCACTTTTCGGTTCGGCGGCGCCGAAAGTACTTGTGCCGACGAGCAGCAGCAGAATCGCGCAGGCTTTTTTCATATGGATGGCTAAGCGTGTCATGGTTGTGGCTGCGTCCCGAATGGCGTGTACTTCAGCCACAGAGCCGAAGGCGTCTTATTGGCGATAATGTACATGTCTGAATTTGATCCGGCGCTGGGCGCCGCTGAAAACACCAGTAGGTCGCCGGCAGGCGCATTCGCCTTAAACGCGGTGGCACTGGTGAGAAAGAGCGAGTTGCGGCTCATGGTGTCGGAGAAGTTCTGTATGACCGGCCCGCTTTTCGTAGCGGTATGCGCAGAGAGCCGGCCGGCAGAATCGGTCACGAGAAAACCTTCGGCAATGCCGATATCCGCCGCGCGCACATAGCTGATATTGATGGCGGAGGCCATGGCATTGTTTGAAATCACATTCCACGGACAATACGCCATTATGTCGCCGGCGCTATATCGGGATATCGGGCCTGAAGTACCAGCTGTAGAGATGATCATGCCGGCAGCGTCCAGACCCAGCAGGGTGCCCGTGTAGCAGTTATAAGCACCGATGGGATTAATCGAAGCACCGACATTGATGGGACTGGCCGAAACCGGCGAAACCATACCGGTCTCGCTGATCATTCCACTCGCATCTTTGACGTAGGCGTTGATGCTGGTGCCGCTGCTAATAGCTGCCAGACGCAGGCGGCTTGAGTAATTCAGCGGTGATGCGTTCGCGGTAACAACCTGCGGTGTGTTGAAGGCAGGGAGTTTACCGTCGCCAGCGTATGTTGAAACAGATGAGGCGATAAAAATATTGTGCCCAGAGCAAGATATAGCGCACGTGCGCGTTGAGGCGTAAACCAGAGCGAGATAACCATTGCTCAGTTGCAGCAGAATCGGATTATAGTCGTCGTATGCGGCTTCGGATATAGGGCTGCCACTGGCGAGTTTGAAGCTTGCCGGGGGAGCGGTCGTTTCTTCGTCGTAATTCGCCGCACAACCGTTCGCCAGCACAGCGAAAAACAAGCTGCATATAGCGACGATGGAAGTGGTTATTCTGATGAAGCGCATAAAACCTCCTACCTGATTTGAAGAATTTTGTTATTATTGAATCCAGTCACAAGATGACCGGAGCCACCCGAAGTTCTGTTGCCGCCGCCCGCGCAGCCAACCATGGCAAGCATCGAAAGATTAAATCCCCCCAAGCGTAATATTAGAGCAATTTGTCCACTATGTGCCATTTGCCGTCACCGACCGCGACACCCCTGCGCTGCCAAGCTATTACATCCCGGCGTCATTCAATTGTCCGCGCCACCGCGGTCTGTTCTGGAATCTAAGCTGATATAGTTCCGGATCTCTTTTTTGTACTTATTGGGCGGGCGACGACGCACTCAATCGGGCAGGGCAACCGCATTAGACGCGGGGACACTTCGGCTGCGCTGGCATCGACTACAACGAGTTCGGGCAGATGACGCGAACTTCATGGCGTTCAACAACCACATCGAATATGACTATGACGGCCTGAACCGCCTCGTGAAGGCGAGAGGGATTGCCAATCGATCATCTGTTAGCCCCGGGCTTAAGCCCGGGGCTAACAGATGAAAAGAAATTCGAGCTGTGCCGCTGCGCCCTCGGTAGCGGAGTGGGAGGGGTAGGCAAAGCAGTCGAATAGTTTTCTGCTCGCCGCCGCAGCGACCGCGTTCCATCGCAACTCCATGGTACTCAAAGACAAAACAGTCGCCGTGACCGGAGCATCCGGTATGATCGGTGTTTATATTTGCCGCGCACTGCGTAACCACGGTGCTCAGGTTATCGGTGTAGTGCGTAACCCGGAAAAAGCCGCATTCCTCAAAAAAGAAGGCGTCGAATTCCGTAAGGCCGATCTAAGCGACGCAGCGTCGCTCGAGAAGGCTTTTGCCGGCGCCGATGCAGTCGTCTCGAACGCCGCGCTCTACCGGCTCACCAACCTGGACTGGGAGGCGAATTATGAGGCGAACAAAACGGGCACCGAGAATGTATTCGGCGCGATGCAGAAGAACGGCATCCGGCGCGCTGTGCAGATCAGCACGATCGGACTCTATAAATTCACCTTGTCCTATGAAATCAACGAGACCTCGGCGCAGCTGAATGGTGAGGCGCGCGAAGGCGGGGCATACCGCGCGACGAAGCAGCTGAGCGAAGATCTCGCGTGGAGTCTCTCAGCCCAGTACGGCATAGGTCTTACAACGCTGAGGCCATCGGGAGTCTATGGCGCGCGCGACGAGAATATCATGCCGTATTTCAGGCTGGCGATGAAGCTGCCGTTTCTGCCTCTGCCGGCGATTGGCTGGCCTCTGGTCTACGCCGGCGATGTCGCTAACGCGGTGGTGGCCGCGCTCGAAAGCGACAACGCGATCGGCCAGGCCTATAACACCAGCGGCGACGAGCGCGACTTTGCGGATTTTCTGTCGGCGTGGCATGAAGCCTCGGGCAAGGGTGCACGCGTGTTCAAAATTCCTCTGGGCCTGGGCATGAGAGTGAGCAGCGCCAAGGCAGCGCATGATCTGGGTTTCAGCAACAAACCTTTCGCAGAGGCACTCAGCGAGATTTTCCGCGAAGAGCCGGCGCTGCTAAATTGAACCGCAGGATCTCAATCCTGCTCGTATGCGCCCATGCTGTATCCCGCTGCATGAGCCAGCCACAAGCGCCACATTGTTCGTGGCAACCGGAATATCCGTTACCGTCGCCGTGCGCGCAAAATTTCTGTCGTTGCTCTCGCGTGCCGTTCGTCTACTGATTCATGGGTTTGCCGCCGGCAGAAGGGGAGAGTATTGTGCCGTTGCAGTTACTTTGTGAGGCGGATCTCGACCGCTATTTGTCTATTTCCCGCCGGTACGGCCGGCCGCTGAGCATTTTACTGTCTGAAATCGACGCCCTGAAGCCTGCCACGGGGGTAGCCGATCAGGGGGGGGCGCTGAAGCTCCGCCGCCTTGTCGGGGAAAAACTGCTGCAATCGAAACGTGCCGCTGACGCGGCAGGCACCGCGCACAGCGGCGAATTTCTGCTGATTTTACCCGAAACGGATCTGGGCGCGGCGCAATTGGTTGCTGAGCGGCTAAACCGGGCGATTTCAGGCGCAGTTTGTCCGCTGACAGGCCAGGCGGTGACGCTAAGCACCGGCGTGAACCAGTGCAATCCTGAAGATGAGGCGGCTGATTGCCTCGCGGCAGCGCATTTCTGGTTAATGCGCGCAAAAGCCGCGGGGGGTAACCGCTCTGCCAGCTGCCTCGACGATACCACATTATCTTACCCGATCTCCCTGTAAAACATAGCGTTTGACGCTGTGTCTCGCCCTGAGAAAAAGACGGATGCTGAATCAGATTCTTGAGAAATTAAACTACGACGTAGTCAACCGCCCGGTCGACTTTTCCGTAGGCGACACTGTCAGAGTGCATTATAAGATCAAAGAAGGCGCAAAAGAGCGTATTCAGGTCTATGAGGG
The DNA here is from genome assembly GCA_964356715.1 of uncultured Turneriella sp. GTDB lineage: Bacteria > Spirochaetota > Leptospiria > Turneriellales > Turneriellaceae > Turneriella. The sequence goes on from CAYHJO010000054.1 coordinate 13,824, forward strand.
CCTCGTGATTGCGATACAAAACCAGGGTGCCGGCAAAACTTTTACCGTCCGCCGTGTGAGTTTTGACGTGGGTGTTGAGCGTATTTTCCCCCTCTATGCACCGACAGTCGACAAAGTCGAGAAGATCCGCTCGAGCAAGGTGCGCCGCTCAAAACTGTATTACCTGCGCGACAAGTCTGGCAAAGACAGCCGTCTGAAAGAAATCGTGCGCAAGCCGAAAAAAGACGCGCTTTACGAGCGTGCACAGGCATACAAAGCATCTAAACCTGCTCCTGCTGCAGCGGCGGCACCGGCAGAAACACCTGCGTAACCAAGGGGGATCTATCCCTCTGGATAACCTGACTGGTTTTTTTTTGAGTTCGCAGGCAATCGCTACCGTGCTGTGATCGGCGTCGACGAGGTTGGCCGTGGCTCGCTGTTCGGGCCGGTCACTGTTGCGGCAACCCTCGTCACCTCAGACGCCTGGCAGAACCTGCAGCGGCAAGATTGGTTTGCCGGCGTTACCGATTCCAAAATGCTCAGTGAAAAAAAGCGCAATGCGCTCTCACCACTGCTGCGCGCCAATCTGCCACACGCCGTGAGCCACGTCGCTGTGCGCTACATAGACACTTACAATATCAACCGCGCTGTGCAGAGCGGCATCTACCGCAGCGTGCAGCGCCTGCTGGCAAATACGAAAATAAATCCCGCTGACTGTCGCGTGATTGTCGACGGCAATTACCGCTTCGAGTTTCCTCAGCTGAGGATGCAAAAAGTCATGCCCCGCCTCGACGCTGAGATCAAGGCCGACCTGAAGTTTTTTCCCGTCTCGGCGGCGTCGATTATAGCAAAAGTAGAACGCGATGCAATGATCACGCGCGCGGCTTTGCGTTTTCCTGAATATGGTTTAGAGAAACACGCGGGCTATGGCACGGCGGCGCACCGCGCAGCAATCACCCGGCTGGGGCGCACAAAGTTCCACCGCCGGTCGTTTTCGATGTGAGTGGCTGCGTTTATTTCGCGAGCTCACCCGCACCGCGGTCTTCGGGAAAGCGCAGCGCATGACGACCGTCAGCGCATTTGAAGATTTTCATATCAAACCCATAATTAACCTTTTCTTTCGTGATTTTTGGCGCCTGCCTGGCGCAAGCCGCCGGATTGTCATATGTCATTTTCGATTCTTCCGTTGCGGCATTCAGTCTTACGCTGCCTTCGGCCTGTGCGTAGCTGCCACGGACACTTGTCTGTGTTCCGCCGCTATCGCACTCGCCCTGCCCAATGACGTCTGAACTGGTATCGTAGTTAAATGACCCGTCGGCGTTCAGTTTGAGAGATTGCACAAATCCGCTGCCCGCATGCTCGCAGCCGCCGCCCGTGTATTCACCCGTCAGCGCCTCTTTCGAAGAAGATACGGCCGACAGAAAGCCGCTAAAGGCATATCCTGATTTGTTCTGGTATTCGATCAGCGCCCAGCGACCCTTTCTGCCCTGTATCGTGACTTCGTCGCCCTCGTATTTTGTGACGGAAACTTCGGTTCTGTAGGGAATCGTCACGATCAGTTTGCCGGCAGTCGCGGGTTTGTCGCGCAGGTTGAGACCTTCTTTCACAGCAACGCTGAATTTATCGCCGGGTGTTTCTGCCGGTGCCTGTGGCCTGCCGGGAAATTCGTCATATTTAGTTTTGGCGCGCTCCTTACACGCGCTGCCCAGTAGCAGCACGAACACAACAGAGATTGCATATTTTAAGGGCATCGGGCTTCTCGGCGCGATGATTGTCCTATGTCAAGGCGAAATTTGCCCGCAAAATTTGCCCGCAGCGCTTCGGCTAACGCGCAGGTGAATAACCGGCGTGTCGAAGCACCTGTGCAGAGGCAGTCGAAGCATTGCCGCCCTAACTCGCCGTTTTCGACTGTCGCATGGTTCGACAAAGCACCGAAGACGGAGACCGGGTCACACCACAAGTGGCCGACACGACTTCACTGCAAAAAATTCTCATCGCCGGCGGCGGCGCAATGGGCGCGGGCATCGGCTATATCTTTGCGCGTGCTTACCCCAACGCACAGGTCGACGTAATGGACACCAATGAAAAAGTGCGCCTCATAGCTGCAGAACATTTTGAAAAGTGGGCCGCGAAAGACCGGGAGCGGGATGAAAAAGCCGGTAAAGCCCCGGTAGACCTATCGGGCCGACTCAACCTGTTGGGCGGCTTCGGCAAGGCGCAGCTGCAATATGATCTCATGCTTGAGGCCATCACGGAAAACATGGAACTCAAAAAGAAGATCTTCAATGAGTTCGACCTGCGCGCCCACGACCATTCGCTGTTTGCCAGCAATACTTCTTCTCTATCGATTACAGCGCTTTCGACCGCGGTAAATCCCAAAAGGCAGGGGCGCGTTGTCGGCCTGCACTTTTTTAATCCGCCGCGCATCATGAAGTTGCTTGAAATCGTCACGACCGAAGCGACCGAATCCTCTGCTGTGGCGCTGGCGGGAGAAGTTGCAGCAAAGCTCGAGAAAGTGCCCGTGATCTGTAAAGACGCACCGGGCTTCATCACCTCGCGCCTGGGTATCGTACTCATTAACGAAGCGATTTTCGCGTTGCAAGAGGGCCTGATGTCCGCAGAAGACATCGACACGTCGATGAAGCTCGGTTACAATTTCCCGATGGGCCCGCTGCAGCTGGCGGATTTCATCGGCCTCGATGTGGTCTTCGCGGTCACACAGACGCTATATGACAATTATCAGGACGGAAAATACCGACCTTGCATGCTGTTGAGAAAAAAAGTCGAAGCCGGTCACCTGGGCCAGAAGACCGGCCGTGGTTTCTTTGTTTACCCGCCACGGGCAGAGTGACGGCACTGCCCCATTGTGAACGCTGACACCCGCGCATTAATCGCAGAATTCCGCGCAAAAACCGCTGCGGAGCTCGATGGCATATTCAGGACGCCCGGCAGCGATATACTGCCCCGGCCGGGAAATTATCGCGGTACATGGCTGCGCCGCATCGAAAACGCGGGCACCTACAAACCCTTCAACCTGATTTCACAATGGCTGATGTTTGAAATCACGCCGTTTGGTATTACTTTTAACTCCGATGCTACGGGCATCTGGTATTTTTTTGACCCCGTTCTCGCTGTCGGCAATTTTCTCATGCGCTCAGAGAGCTCGCGCTGGGCGTTGCCCGGCCAACGGCTGGCGACGACGCAGTGCGTGACGCTGAACTACGAAACATCGGCATTGCCGGGCCCGGTGCGCGAAATTCTGTACGATGAAATCAAGGTGCTCAGCGACAGACACTGCCTTGGTATCGGCGGCTTCAAAGGCCCCGCGGGTGAGGGTGACAACTTTTACTTTTTGTTAACCCGCCTCTGAAACCCGGCGTATTTTCCGCGTCAGAAAAAATTCATCAGATACCAGCGATTGTCTCGCTTGCGCAAAATGAGGTTTGCCATGATGCCGATGGAGGGTCGGTCTTTGAAATCGAGCCGCACCTCGCACTCCGTGGCAGAATAATAGAACAGACCGAGGCGGATTTCCCCCGCGGAAAGAAAAGTGCTGCGGTAGCTGCGGATATTTTCTTTGGGAGCCGTCTCTTTCCAGTATTGGTCATCCCACAGGACGCGATACAGCTGCGAACTGCGATCGTAGAGCGCCGTAGCAACCTTTGCATAGGGTAAAATGGCCTTGGCGTCAATAATCGCCCCTTCCTGTTTGTTGACGTATTCCAGCAAAATGTCCGGCTTTTCGTCGACGATTGCCAGCACAATTTTCTGCACGGTTTCAACTATCTGCGTATTCTCCCGGCGAGCCAGGGCTTCGTCGGGTGCGCTGACGAAAAAATACCCCTGCTGCGAAAAGGTCGGTGGGCGGCTGCAAGCTGCCCACAACAGCAGAAAAAACCACGGCGCGGTTCTCACGCCTGCACCTGCTCCATAATCGCACCGAGCGCGTTGGGGTTTTTGAGTTTGAAGCGTGGCACGCTGACGACGCGGTCAAAACCACCCCGCTGCGCCCGCTCGCGAAACTGCAGCAGGCCGTCGGCGCTTGCGGCCGAGATGCGCACACCGCCTGCACTCAGTGGCCGCAGAATGCCCGCGGGAAAGATCGCCGCGGCGCGCAGTTCCGCAGACTGCACAAGACTCACGAGTTGCGGATAATCGCCGACTTCGAGGATTGTTGTCGCTGCAACTTTGGGCAGCACGGCAACATTGCGGTAAATTGAACGCGTGCTGAAAAAGGCCGATTTCGGATAATAAGCACGCAGGCGATTCTGCAGGCGGTCTAATATTTCTTCCGCTTTGCGATCGCTATCGTCTGCAAAGCGCAGGTAAAGAGCGAGGCCTGTGAAACACGACAAAAAGCCGCTGGCGTTGCCCGCGCCGCCGATGGCGATGCGGTTTGTGGCTGCAGTTTGTCTGATGAATTTCTGCATCGCCAGCAGTTCATGCGGCGGATGCAGCCAGAATTCAAGCGGTCTCTTGGCGGAAAATCCGGCAGAGAGACAGGGGAAATACTGCTCTTTACCCTTTGCCAGCAGCACGGTGTGCGAGCCTTCGCGGTGCCGCAAAAGAGATTCGAGTTCGCCGCGATACGTGGCGTCACCTACCGAAAAATTCACGTGTGCGTTGGTGGAAAGCCAGGCGCTGCGCAGTCTGCCGGCATAGACAACAATATTTTCGAAATCGGCGTCGAGGTACCCAAAAATACGGGAAAGCTCATCGTCGGCAAACGGCCTGAGGCTCGACGCCTGCAGATTAAGGTAGAGCAGATCTTTGCCGAGCGGCACAAGGCATTTCGTCAAATCGGCGCGAAAACTGGATGGTTTTTGCAGGTTTTCGGTCAGTACATTCGGAATCTGCGGCAATGAAAGCAGCGGAAAAACGAATTGCCCTTGCGGATCGGCGTCGATGAGCAGCGTTTTACCGCCGCGCTCAGACTGAATCTGTGCTGCGGTGAGAATGGCGAAATTTGCCGCTTCCATGCCGGCAATGTTCGTCGTTACCTGTGCGAGATATGCCGGGGAATAATCGCCGACAATCGTGCATTTCTCTTTGCCGGCGGCATGCGAGTACGCCCGGAATAATGCGCGGTTTTCGACCAGAAAGTGCCCCAGCGGTTCGCTCTTGAGAAACTGCCAGCCCTCGGTTGCCGGCTTTGCCGCCATTTTCGGTGTTTCCAGAAAAGGCATTGCGCCGGTAATTGCCGTCAGACCGATTTCCGGGTCAAATTGCGCGGCAACCGCCTCACCTGGCAGAGGCTCTGCCTGCCAGGGCAAAGCGCGCAGCGCGGCCGCTTCGTGCGACGTCGCAGCAGAGAGGAAATCTACATAATTTTCGGAAAAATTTCGTCGCGCGCCGGCCACGGTCAGATTGCGCGCAGCAGCGCAATGAGCTGCTTACGATCATAGAGTTCGATCGGGCGTGATTGAATAAATGCATGCGCCTGGCTTGAAAATTCAGAAGTGCTGATACAGGCGCCTTTGTTGGCGCCCTTGCTGCGCATCTCCTCGTGCAGCTGCCTGACCACGCGCTCAGGCACCATGTCTGTCGTGCGCAGAATATAGATCAGTCGATTTGATTTTTTGCTGTTGCGGCGGTTGCCTTCTTCTTCGGTCGCGAGAATATGCACTTCAGAATCGTCGACAACATTAAGATCGACGACTTTAAAAGTCATTGCCTCGACTATCGCACGAGTCTGCGCCTCAAATTTGCCCGGCGGGGCGATCATAAAGTCTTTGATTGTGTCGTCGGTGCGGAATTCTTCGTATGCCTTTAATTTTTCGGTCACGTCGCGGAATTTGGGATTCACGTCGGTAATTCTTTCCCAGTTGGCGATCGCCGTGTGAAAATCGCGCTTTCTCTCTGCGCACGCCGCAATTGCATAACGCAGATTCAGTTCCAGGTCAGATCCTTTAGGAGCGGTCAGCAGGCCCTTTTCAAGCTCAACCTGCGCAGTGGGGAGCTGCCCTTTTTCCATGAGGCTCAAACCCTTCGCCAGCAGCGCGCGGCCTTTCAAATTCTCATCTTTGCTGGCAAGCTCAAATTCCTTGATTGCCCATTCATAGTCTTTCTGGTTCTTGAGGCACATGCCCAGGTAGTAGTGCGCGCTATGCAGATTGCCGTTGAGCTTCACGGCTTCTGTCAGAGCGAGTTTTGCATCGTTGACGTTGCCGGAATTATACTCGATAATACCGATGTGCTGGAAAGATTCAGAGTGCGTGGGCTTCAGTTTGGCGGATTGTTTGAAGTAGGGCAGCGCTTTGTCGTTCAGGCCAGCAGTTTCGAAAAGAACCCCCACCTGGTAGAAATTTTCGTTGTTGGAGCCGTCGAGCCTTGTGAGAATCAGGTATTCTTTTTTCGCTTCGTCGAAATTGCGGTTCTGCATATATATTTTTGCGAGCCGCGAACGCACTACCGCCTCCTTAACCTGCGGGCTCCATTTACTGATCTTGATGGTCTGGCGGTATTCCGTGGCAGCCGCCTGCAAATCGTTCTGCTTTGCATAGGCTTCGCCGAGTAGAAAGTGAAGGTATGGATCGCGCTCGTTCTCTTCGATCATTTTTACAAGCTTGCTGATCGCCGGCCCGACATGCCCGTCGCGTATCATATCGGCCAGTTCTTCGACGCGCTTGGGTACAAGGTAAGTGCGCACGACATAATACGCAAATATGCCAATCACTCCGGCTATACCGCCCAGTAGCAGTATACTGATCAGATCATCCATGGTTGGTGCCCTTCGACAAGCTCCGCATGCGGAGACCCGAAGCGGGTCGCAGGAACCGTAGACCGGCGTATCGAACCATGTCAGGTGCTGAGCTTTTCGCCGGCAGCGATGCGCTGTTCTTTCAAACGCTTGTTTTCGATTTCGAGTTCTTTGATGCGAGTCAGCGCCTCAAGTAATTCATCGCGGCTCATCTGCGAAACATTTTCCGAAGCTTCCACTGTTTTTTTCGCGCTCATGAGTTCTTCGCGTGTCAACCCGGAAAGTTTCTCCGTGGCGCGCTGCACTTCACGCACCTGCATCAGCTCGACGCGGCTGTATTCAACAATGCGTTCGTACATCGCCACCATCTGTTCGAGCTGGCTGATTTCTTCGTCGTTCAGACGCACAACGGTTTCATAACCGCGCAAGGTCTGC
>CAYHJO010000055.1:0-3036 GCA_964356715.1 uncultured Turneriella sp.
ATCTTCCCTGTCGGCCCCGCGCCCCCCTCGCGCGCGTGCCAAGGCCAACCCCGTTTAACAGCCGCGGGAAACAGCGCCCCCGCCGGCCGTAGCCCCTCCGGCAGCCGAGGCGGCGCCGGTGGTACAAAGCAAAGCCGCACCCGCCGCCTCAGATGAAATTATTCCGGGCAGTGGAACCAATGTTGTCGCCGAGAGCGAAACTCCGGGTGCAACAGCTAAATCCGCACCGTCTTTTCTCATTACCGGTTTTGTCGACATGGGCTTTTCGTTCGCACAGAACAAGGGCGTCGGCTTTGCCAAAGACGTGAATAACAACTTCACGCAATATGCGGATAAAACCGCTGTGTTTGTCGGTGACCCGGCTTCGACCTACATCAACACGCGCCACGAGGCCGCAGACCTCGGCGAAGCGGGCAACTTTCCGATTGCGTTTGATACGGTGCAGGGCAAGGGAAATCCGATGGGCATGATCAACAGCGCCACGATCGACATGATCGCCGAAATCCATGAAAAGGTGCGCATGCAGGTTTCGACTGAGTTTCTGCCGCGGCAGAATGTCGTGCAGGGCACGACCGGCAACGGCAACTTCGTGAACCTCGACATGGCGTTTCTCGACTACAAACCGTTTCAACAATACGACATCACGGTCACCGCAGGCAAGTTCATCGGCATCACCGGCATCGAATACCGCTGGCGCCGCGCGCCCGACCGCTGGACGGTCACGCCGACGCTTGTCGGCCGTTACATGGACGGCAACCCAATCGGCGTCAAGGTGCGCGGTAAACACTTCGACAAACGTTTCATCTGGAACATCGGTGTCACCAACGGCAACTCGTTTTCGAGCGACACGCGCATCTTTGAGTCGGTCGAATCGAATTCGGGTAAAACCTATGCGGGCCGGCTGAGTTATGACTTCGCGTTCGGGCCCATCACCTTGCTTGAAATCGGCGCGTCGGGCTCATGGGGTCCGCAAGACGGCCAGATCTCGAACAATCCCAAACAGTGGGATTTCGGCCCCGACCTGCAGATCGCGTGGAAAGCGCTGCAGATACGCGGTCAGTGGTTCAAGGTCAACACCGACGGCGGTGGCATTAACGAAGCCAAAAACTACATCGCCGAAGCCTGGTATATCGAGGGTATGTATTCATTCCCGGGCCTGTTTGACCTGGTGAACACGTTCGGCATCTACACGCGCTACAGCCGCCGCAAGGCCGACGAGATCGATCCGAAATACGTGTTCATCGTCGACGTGGCGCAGATCACGCCGGGTGTGCGTGTCGACATCACCGAAAACATTATCTTCAAAGCCGAATATTCGGTGAATCTCGAGGTCGGTTATATCAGCAAATATGCTTTCAATAACAACGTGTTCACGTCATCGCTGGTGGCGAAATTTTAAGGAGGATGCATATGGAAACTAAGCCCGCAAACCATCCCCTTAGCCCACGAATTAATTCGTGGGCTAAGGGACGATTCTTTGCCCTCTTTCTGGCCGCATCCATGTTCACCGCCTGCGCGACGCAGGACGACGCGGATGTGCTGTTTTCGGATACGGAGAAGGCGATAATTAAGACGTTGGTATATAGCGCGCCCTCAGATGATCCAACCAGCAATTATGACCAAAATTCTGCAGCGGCGACATTGGGGCAGAAATTCTTCTGGGATCCGAGATTTTCCGGTGAAACGTTGGCAACTGGATTCAGGAGTACGAGCTTAGTCCCATTAAATACTGCTAATAAAGTTAGTTGTGCAACTTGTCATAACCCGGCGTTCGGCTGGGCTGACGGTAATACAAAACCAAATGACATTTCATTGGGCGCGAATTTTACCACGCGGAATACGCCGACTATCTTAAACAGTGTTTTCAACAGCTACTCCCTCTGGGACGGTTCGGCTGACTCACCTTGGTCGCTCATTAGGGCGCCTATTGAAGGCGGCCCGCACAATTTTGGAAGGTTAGGAGCGGCAGCAGTTATTTGCAATAACTATGCATCGGAATATGACAGCGTCTTTGATGATGGTGTACTAACAACTGGCTCATTCACCACGGGAGCTGGCTCAGTTTGCGGTACAACAGGTGGGACTGCAACTGCTGAAATCCTAGCCGCTTACAATGCCTGCGACCAAACAACCGCTGGCAGCAGGAAGTATGGTAAGGTGACGGACACTTGTTATACCTCTATGACTACCGGAAAGACGAACGCAGACAGAATATTTGCGAATTTCGCAAAAGCCATTGCTGCTTACGAACGCCAAATTGTATCCAAGAACTCGGCCTTTGATCAATGGGCCGCTGGGAATGAGAATGCGATGACGGTAGCCCAAAAAAGAGGGTTAAAAGTCTTCATCACCAAAGGCAATTGTGTCCGCTGCCACAGTGGTTCAAATTTCAGCGATGGTAAATTCCATAATTTAGGTGTGCCGCAAACTGGTGGATTCTCAAGCGGTACAGACTATGGTCGTTCGACGGGTATCACCAAGCTATTGGATACAGCATCAGATAACGGCTATTTTAATACCGCCTCAGCGTTCAATGACGGTTCCACTAATCGTGTATCTGGTTTGTCTGCTACTTCGGCAGATATTGGTGGATTCAAGACCCCAACATTGCGTTCAATAAACCTGACGCCACCATATTTTCATAATGGGACTGTTGAGAGTCTTTGGGACGTAGTGAATTTTTATAATTTTGCAGGAAATGCAGGTAACTTTCCCGGAACGAAGGATACAATTCTGACAACACGGAAGATGACAAACGAGGAAATGGAAGATTTGGTCACCTTTTTGAAGGCTCTCGAAGGCGAAGCCCTTTCTAGCTCGCTCACCACGCGGCCATCCGGTGTTACGGCCCCATGCACTGGTACGACCACGCCTGAATGCAGCTATTAAGCGGCATTACGTCGCGAATTCCCACTACGAGCTCCAGACCCTAACTCACCCCCTGTCCCCCGCACGAGCAAATAGAAGGGGAAATCAAACCACCCCACTCCCCCGGGGGGAGGGGCCGGGGGTGAGGGCCCCGGAGCCCACAGTTAG
>CAYHJO010000055.1:3046-20804 GCA_964356715.1 uncultured Turneriella sp.
CCCCCCCCCCCCCCCCCCCCCCTCCGGCTGCTTCTCCGTGCGTCCCCCCCCCCCCCCCCGCGCCGGGCGGGGGGCGGGGCGGCGGCGCCCCCCCCCCACGTAGCCCTCTGTTCGCAAGCTTCCAGCTATGGGCTTAAGCCCATAGCTGGAAAGAAATTTAGCCCGCAGCCAGAAAGAGTCGAACGAATTCTAAAAGATTTGACGTCTCTCCCCATAGCTACGGGCTTAAGCCCGTAGCTATGGGCGCGCACTCTCACACGAAGCTGCTGTATCACATTGTCTTCGCGACAAAGCGGCGTGCTCCCTTTTTGACAGACGAGAACATGCCCGCCATTTTTGCCGCTATGACCGTTAAGGCCAACGCTTTGGATTTGGAGATACTTGCTGCGAATGGCTATGTCGATCACATGCACTTGTTGCTTCGGCTTGCACCTGATCACAAATTGAGCGAAATCATTGGTCAATTGAAAGGCTATTCATCGCGCCTAATTCCGGAAATCCGCTGGCAAATCGGTTATTCTGCTTTTACTCTGCATGAAGATCTTCTACCACGCGTTCGGCAATATATACAGGATCAGAAAAAGCACCACGAAGCCATGGACTATCGGGGTGAGATGACTGTGCTAAGAAAAACTCACCCCTAGCTATGGGCTTAAGCCCATAGCTAGGAAGATAAAAATCCATTCTACCCCGCTCGCAACCTTATCAAATTCCCCGTCACGACCGCGAGTGAATCGGTATGGTAGGCAAAGTTGAGCTTTGCGCGTGCGGTCTTGTCGCTCGCGCGCAGGGTGGCTTTTTCCATTAAGAGGCTATTGACCAGCCGCGCGGCGGATTCGACGACTTCGAAAGACAGGCCTTCTTTCAGCTCGCGGTCATCGAATTTGCGCCAGGCTTCGGCGCAGTCTTCAAAGCGTGCGCGTGTCTCCGCAATCGCGTCATTTTTGCCAATCGTTTTGGTCAGAGAATCGAGGTACATCCGCCACGCGCCGGTGGGCGCCATGCCGGCAATCACGCCGCCAATCGCAGCATTGACCTGAATCTGTGTGGTGCCGTCGTAGATATTGGTGATGCGCGCATCGCGGTAGAGGCGCGCGAGGTCATAGTCTTCGGTATAGCCCGAGCCGCCGAACACCTGCAGTGCGTCGTCGATCAGCTCATTGCACATTTCGGAGTTATAGTATTTGGAGATTGGCGTGATCGTGTTGGCGATTTTTTCCCAGTAGCGCGCGTCGTCGGTGACTTTGCCGTTGAACTCGGGGCATTGGTAGCGGTCGACAATGGTGGCGCCTTCGATCATCAGGCAGCGCATCGCGGCGATCTCGCGCTCCATGCGGCTCAGCATGCGCGCGACCGCGGGAATTTCGCCAATCGGTTTACCGAACTGGATGCGCTCGGCGGCATATTTTTTCGCCTCCATGTAGCCCGCTGTCGCGAGGCCAACGCCCTGCGAGGCGATGCCCATGCGTGCACCGTTCAGCATGCCGATCACATAACGCACGAGGCCATAACCCTCTTTGCCGACGAGTTCGCCGGGTGAGTCTTCGAGCGCCACTTCGCAGGTCGCCGAGGCTTTGAGACCGAGTTTCTTTTCGATTCCGGTCACCTTGTAGTCTTTGCGTTCGACGATAAAGAACGACAGGCCGCGGGCACCTGACGAGCCTTCGCCGGTGCGCGCGAGTGCCAGCATGATTGCCGGGCCGCCGTTCAGACCACAGGCGACCGTTTGGAAGCGTTTGGTGCCCGTGAGGTACCACTTGCCGTCGCGCAGCACGGCCTTCGTGCGCACCGATGGCAGATCTGAACCAAAGTCGGGTTCTGACAGGCCCATCGCGACACAGTAGTTTTCACTGATCATTTTCGGAATCCATTTCTCTTTGGCTTCTTCAGAGGCGTGTTTTTCGAGAATACCCGCGAGGCCCATCGAGCCCATCGCAATCGTGGTCGAAGTGTCGGCGCGGTACATGAGCTCCGACGCCATGGCTTTCGCGACGCTCGGCAGACCGAGGCCGCCATACTTGCGGCGGAACGCAATCGGCGGCAGGCCGGCGTCGCGGTATTTCTGGATGACATCCATCATCTTCTGCGGGTGAATGACGTTGTTGTCGGTGTACTTGAGCCCCTCGCGGTCGATCGCCTGCGCTGCCTGCGAGACGTGCATGCCGGCGATCTCACCCGCCGAGTTCAGAATTTCAGCATAGTATTGCACAGCCTCTTCGACAGACGACGGCGCCATTTCATAGCGAGGATTTTTGCTTTTCTGGAATTCGGCCGCGTCGGCAAAACCGTTTTCGTAGAGGTTCACGAGATCTGGCCACTCGATGATTTCGTTAAACTGCTGCTGCAGGTCGGCGTTGTCTTTGAAGTAGTTACTCTGGATCATACGCCAGCGCGGGCTTAAGCGGCGCGGTGAAAATGCTTTTATCCTGTTAATATAGCCGGGAGATTGCTTATTCAGGATGTCTGGTTCATTAATATCCAGTACATTCCGATTTCGGCAACCGCCTTGGAAAAATTGTCAAATCCGACGCCGTTGTCTTCGATGGCGTAGACCAGATGATCGCCGGCTTCGTACACGAAGACGCTTACGCGGGGTTGTTCCGCCCTCGAACTGTACCTGATCGCATTGGCAATCAGGTTCGTAAGCACCTGCTGCATGAGTGCTGCGTCGACCCACGCCTCTGGCAATGGTATTGCCGCAGCGATTTTACCACCCCCGGCGAGGCGATGAGCGCAAACAGCTCTGAAACTTCTTTCTCAGATATCGCACCCTTCTTGCCGGCCGCCATAATAGCCTGCGTAATAGTCTTGCCCTTCAGCAAAGAGTGCATGATCGCAAATTGGTTTTGGGTAAGCGCTGCGAAATAGTGTCGGTGCTGGTATTTGTAAAGCAGTACAAATTCATCGCTGATAAAATTTTTGGGTGAATAGCCTTTCGCCAATCTCCTGCGGTTGCGCCACAGTTCATAGACGCGAAAGGGGCTGCTGAACAGCCGCGCCGAAGGTTGAAACACAAACACGTCCTTTTCTGCGTTGACTTTGCTCAGGTCAAAGGCCGAGGCGTTTTCGGCCGAGTTAAATACCTCAAAGAGCAGCCACTCGAAGCGGGCGAGATGCTGCAGGTAAGGCAATTTCGGGAATTTCGTTGCGACGAATGAGGGCAGCTTGTCGCCGTAAATATTCAGATTGTAGGTCGTCGACGGGTGAGCGGCGCGGTAGTCGTCGCAGAGTTTGAAGAACTTCTTATCGCCGAGCGTGTACCACATCGCTTCGTAGTTGGTCGCAATCGCATCGGTCAGCCTTACCGCGTAGCCCTGCTGGTAGACGCGGATCGCTTTCTTTGCTGTGAGCTTACCGCCCGGCAAAATTTTGCCCGCGAGCTTGGTCTTGCGGTCCCTAATGTCGCTGAGCAGGCTGTTTTGCAGAGCGAGGATAGATTTTGGTTCGGGTGATTTTTTCATATGTCGGATAGCCCGTGGCTAGTCTCCATTGCCCGCTCACGTATCTGCGCCATTCGTATGATTTCTTTTTCGAGCACCGGGAACGCCGGTATGTCGTCGTCGCGTTCGATCATCGCGGGCATTGCTGCGAATTTGACCGCCACGGCCTCGAATAGCCCCCAGACGTTCTTATGAACCGGCTTTGAGTGCGTGTCAAACAGATAGTCACCCATGTCGGTGAAACCTGCCATGTGAATCTCGGCGACATCGTTCGCGTCGATCGCGTTCAGAAAATCCATGGCGCTATACCCGTGGTTCGACGCGTTAACGTAGACATTGTTAATATCGAGCAGAATTTTGCAGCCGGATTGAGAGACCACTTCACGCAGAAAATCCCACTCTGGCATCTCGCTCTCGCGCCAGGTGAGATAACTTGACACGTTTTCGACGGCAATCGTGCGTTTGAGTGCAGTCTGCGCCGTTTCGATATTTTGGGCGACGATCTTTGCCATGGCACGCGTGAACGGCAGAGGCAAAAGATCGTGCGAATTGTGTGCACTGGTCTGCGTGAAGCAGAGGTGATCAGAAACCAGGAAAGGTTCGGCTTCGTCGGCGAGTGCCTTTAACTGTTTCAGGTAATCTTTGCGCAGACCATGCGCCGATCCCGGCGACATTGAGACACCGTGCATGCAGACAGGGTATTTTTCGCGCAGCTGCCGCAGCACGGCGCGCGGCCTGCCGCCGGTATCCATGTAGTTTTCCGAAATGACTTCAAAGAACCCCATTTGCGTGGAGTTTTCACTGACATAACGGTAGTGTTTGGGGCGCAATCCGGCGCCGATGAGTTTTGTCGGATACTGGTCGCGAAACGCAGGCACCACCTGCCTTCAAGCAGCATCGACTCAGCCTGAATATGCGAATATACGGCGCGTCAGCACTTGCGCGGTCAGATTTGGTCTACAACCACAAAAAAAGATTGTAACCGCAAACACGCAAAATCAAGCTGTCCCACTATTCTCTGAGCCGGAGGGCACATGTTTCATTTCAAAAAGCTGGTACCAATCTTAGCAGCCGTGGCATTTCTCGGTGGCGCAGCGCATGCGGGCGGGTCAATCGAAGGCACCGTGACGGTTAAATCCAAAGGCCTCTTTGGAAAAGAAGGCGCCAAAGGCGATGCTTCGAACGTTGTTATATTTCTCGAAGAGCTGCAGATGCCCAATGCAAACGGCAAGGCGCAGATTGTGCAAAAGGGAAAACAATTTTACCCCCGCGTGCTGCCAATTGTGATGGGTGGCGTGGTCGAATTCCCGAATGAAGATCCGTTTAACCACAATGTTTTTTCTCCGACTCCCGAATACAAGTTTGACCTCGACTATTATGGCACGGGAAAATCCAAGAATGTGCGCTTTGCCAAATCGGGCGCAGTGCGCATCTACTGCAATATTCACTCGAACATGGTGGCCGATGTTCTCGTTGTGCCCAACCCGTATTTCGCCAAAACCGGGAAAGACGGCAAATTCAAGATCAACAATATTCCCGCCGGGAAATACACTTTCGTAGCGTGGCAGCCGACGGGTGCGTCAGAGCGCCGTGGTATCGCGGTTGTGGATGGCAAGACGATCCGGATCAACTTTGAAGTCGAAGAGAGCGTTTTCAGTATCAAACACAAGAACAAGTACGGCCGCGCATATGACAAAGAATATTAAATCGAAGGACACGGATACCTCGCCTTTGCGCGGCACAGCCGTTGGGCCGAGCCATAGCGAGGCGGTTGCCTCTGAGCGCAAATCGTTCATGGAATCTCTTTCGCAGGCCAGCCTCAGTCGCAAAATTCTCATCGCGATCGTCACGATCGTACTTATTCTTTCATCCGTTACGCTGTTATTCATCGATCAGGGCGTGAGACGCCAGGTAGATAAGAATATTCTGGTTCAGCTCGATGCCGCCGCGACGGCGTATATCGAACTCAACGACGCAAAACTCGAGCAGGTTCTGTCGCGCACGCAATTTTTCATACAGAATCCCGTATTCCAGCGCGATTTCCGGGCTGCACCGGGCACCGCGGCGAAAATTGCGGCGGGATTCAAGAAGGTCACCGACTATGATTTTCTGATGGCGGTCAATTTCTCGGGCAGAGTACTGATCGACAGCCTGCACAGTGAAAATTTGGGCAAAAATGTGCCGCCGCAATATCAGGAAATTCTGCAGAAGACCGTGGAAAACGGCCGCTACCTCGGCATGTGGAGCGAAAACGGCAAACTTTACCAGCTGGTTGCTCTGCCGCTCCTGGGCTTTGACGCGGTGCTCCTGGCCGGGAATGAGGTGGGCGACAAGTTTGCGTATAAGATCGACGAGCTTAGCCGCAACCAGATCACCTTTTTCACCAAAGACAAAGTTGTCGCATCGGCTTTCGCGAAAGAGCTCGCCAGCGACCTGGAGAGACAATTGGCCACCGTGCGCGAAAAAATGCAGCAGGAGACCGGAGAAGGCAAAGGCAAACATTCGCAGACATTCTCGCTGAAGGTCGGTGGTGAATCTTACCTGGCGATCGCCGGACAGATCGAAAACGTACCGGATTCGGGTTACGTCATCGCCTCATCGAAAGACAAACAACTCGCACTTCTCTACCGCATCGAATTTATCATCATAATCACCGGTGTCGGTGGCCTGATTTTTGCCATCTTCATGGCCGTGTTTTTTTCACGCGGTCTCACGCGGTCGGTCAACCACCTGGTCAAGGATGTCGAACAGGTAAAACAGGGCAACCTCGAGCACGAAATTGTCGCGACCTCAAAAGATGAAATCGGATTTCTCTCGGATATGTTTGATTCGCTGCGTATTGCATTCCGCGATGCACAGAAGGAACTTAAAGAATACGCCGAAAATCTCGAAGAAAAGGTGCGCGAGCGCACCGTCGAATTATCGGCCGCGAACGGCGCTTTGACCGCGGCGAAAGGCGAGACCGACCGAATCATGAATACTGTCGGTCAGGGGCTGTTTCTGGTGCAGAAAGAGGGCAGCGAATATCGTATTGGCAGCCAGTATTCGAAGGCGCTCGAAGAGATGTTTGCCGGCGCCGCGCTCGGTGGCAAAGACATTCTTGCGGTTCTGCGCAAGGGTCTGCCCGAAGCCTCGATGAAGAAGACGACCGACTACCTCGAGCTCATGTTCAAACCCGAGATCAAAGAAGCGGTGATGAACAACATCAATCCTCTGCGCGAGACCGAAATCAATTTTGAGACGGCCGGCGCGGGCGGTAAGCAAAAGTTTCTGCAGTTCAAGTTTCAGCGCATCATGTCGCAGGGAGGCGACGGGGTTCGCGCCGCCACGGAGGGCGCGGCAGCACAAACCATGGCGCCAGTAATCAAACATCTGATGGCGACCGTCACCGACGTGACCAAGCAGGTCTTGCTCGACAGAAAACTGAAAGAGACAGAAGAGAAGAACGCCGGCCAGATGGAGATGCTGTTCGGTATTCTGCACGTCGAGCCTCGTATGCTGAGCGAATTCATCTCTGATATGGAAGAAGACATCACGCTCATCAACGAAACGCTCAAACCCGGCGGAGCGAATCTGCCGCTCAAGGAAAAACTGGCGATTATCTACCGCGCGATGCACACGATCAAAGGTAACGCTTCGATACTGAACCTAAAATTCTTTGCGGGCAAAGCGCATGAATACGAAGAAAAGGTCGGCGAGCTCCAAAAGAAAGAAGACCTCAGCGGCCAGGACTTTTTACCGCTCGTGCTTAAGCTCAACGAAATGATTGAAACTTTGCGCGAGGTAAAATCGCTGATCCAGCGTATCACGCAGTTCCAGGCCACCTTCTCGGGCGAAAAAAAGAATGTGGATTTACTGGTGCGCGCCGTCGATTCAAACGTGCAGAAGCTGGCTACTGAACTCGGTAAGAAGGCAGATCTGGACTTCGACCAGTTTAATCCCGAGCATATTCCGGCAGCGCACCGCAAGCTGATGAAAGATATTCTGATACAGCTGACGCGCAACTCGCTTTCGCACGGCATCGAGGCACCTGCCGACCGCAAAACTGCCGGGAAAGACGAAACCGGGAAAATCATACTCTCGACACGCAAGACCGGCAGCGGCACCGAGGTGCTGTTCCGCGATGACGGTCGGGGGCTGCAAATCGATAAACTGCGCAAAAAGGCAGTGGAGTCAGGCAAATACGCGGCGGATGAAGTGGCGAAATGGGATGCCGGTCGCGTGGCAGGAGTTATCTTTATTCCCGGTATCAGTACGGCCGACCAGACAACCATGAACGCCGGTCGCGGCATCGGTATGGATATTATTCAGGAAAAAGTGAATTCGATCGGCGGCAAGGTGGAGCTGAGCTTTGAAACCGGCAAGTTTTGCGAGTTCAAAATTTTTCTGCCTGACGCAGCGGGGCAGAAATGATAGGCGAAGCCGAGGCGCACAAGACTCTCATTCTGCTTGTCGAGGGCGAAAAACATGAATCAGACCTGATTAGACCTATACTCGAAGGTTCGAATTCAGAATTGTCGGTCGTGCGCGATGTGATTTCTGCGCTGCCGAAGGTCAATGAGATCAAACCGGATTTTGTATTTGTTTCGGGCGAATTTGCGGACAAAACTGACAACATCGAGCAGCTGAAAAAAGCCAGCCATATGTTAGGCGCAAGCTTTGTGCTCCTGATCGGCGGCGGCCCCGTGGACACGGAGTTGTATGACGAGGTGGTGCGCACCGACCAGGGCAACTCAGAGATTGCGCAGCGGCTGAACGGCCTGCTTGAACTCAAGCGCGCCAAGCTTGAACTCGAATGGATGAAGCAGCGCCTGAAAAACGACCGCCGTTTGCTGACCAAGTACTTCTCGGAAGATATCGTCGAAGGCATTCTGCAGGATGAACACGCCAACAGTCTGAGCGGCCGCCATCAGGAAGCCACGATCATGTTCTTCGATGTGCGGCGCTCGACAACGATCGCTGAAAATCTTGAGCCGCTGGTTTTCGCCGAGTTTCTCAGCGAATTCTTCACCGACATCATGGATCTCGTTTACGGCAATCACGGTTCGGTGAACAAACTTCTGGGCGACGGCATTATGTCGACATTCGGCTGTCCGGTGCCCTCGGAGCACGACGTGCTCAACGCCGCTAAATGCGCGTTGCAGATTCGTAATCACCTGGAGATGTTCAACGACGTGCGTCCCGACTATATTATCGAGCCGATCAAAGTCGGTATGGGTATCGCCACGGGGAAAGTGTTTGCCGGCAATATCGGCTCCGTGCGGCGCATGGAGTACACCGTGCTCGGTGACCCCGTGAATCTCGCCAGCCGTCTCGAATCGATGACGAAAGACGCCAAAGTGGATATTCTCATCGATGGCAATACGCGCCACCGGCTCGGCAATCTCATCAAGTGCCGCAAGGTTGAGCATTCGGGTGTGCGCGGAAAACTGCAGGAAATTGAGATCTTCTCTCTCGACGAACTGATCGTTCGCTGAGAAATCTTCCGGCGGCGTTGCCGCCGGAAGATTGGTTTACTTCTTAATTTTCAGATCGAGCGTGAGATTCACCGTGTCGGAGATCAAGTCGTCCGGTTTGCCGGGATAAACAATCCCCCACTTCTTGCGATCGAAGTTGAAGTTGGCCTTTGCTGAAACCGGCGCACCCTTGTCAGAAACGATCTCGGCATCAAAAGTGATGCCATGCGTCACGCCTTTCAGAGTCAGGTTGCCTTTTACAGTGTAACCCGTTGCTGATTTTTCCACTGAGCTGATTTCAAACACGCCTTCGGGAAATTTCGGCGCATCGAAAAAATCTTCGCTGCGCAGGTGCTTGTTGAGTTTTGCATGGTATTCGCCGCTCAGGTCTTTATCGTCGATCGTTGCCATGTCGGTGACGACTTTTCCGGCTACAACCGCACCGTCTTTCACGATGATCGATCCGCCTTTAACGTTGATTGTACCGTTATGGCGGCCGGTTACTTTTGTGCCGATCCAGGTCACCGAACTGTGCGCTGTATCGATCTGGTATTCTTTGCCGGTTACTTTGGAAACCGCAAATACGTCACTTGCCCCTGCAGCCTGTGCTGCCGGTGGTTTTTCGCACGCCACCATTGCCGCGGCTGCGGCAATGGCAAAAAATAATGATTTTTTCATTTTTTACCTCAATAAAGTTTAGTACCGGCTTCAGACCGGCCAAACCCGCGGGCCATGAGTCTTTGCATTACGCGCGGCATGCGGCGGTCATACCCGGCATCCACAAATAAAACCAAGATTCATAGATCAGCAGATTGTGAACCAATCTAACTCAGCCAACGCATACTGACCAAAAAAACAACGGCGTGTCCCGCAGCGGGTTACGGTCTATTTTTTGCGGCTGAGCGTATTTATGTCGGTATGTAAAAAATCATGACCGTAAATGTGCAAATTGGTTTTCATCGTATATTGCATAATGTCGCCTTCAAGATTGAGATCCATTTCGAAAGCGCGCGTCGATGCTTTGGCGCTCATAAAGGCTGATTCGACAATGCCGTGATTCCTGTCGAGCGCCGATGCCTGCACAGCGAACTCGTGCCTGCTGCCTTTGCTCTGTACTTTACCACGCGCCAGCAAAGATACGGCGCGCGGTATAGTCAGGGAGTAAAAGATGTCGTTATTCGATTTATCCCAATACCAGTAACCGATCTGGTGGTGGAATACTTTGCCGTCAGAGATTCGGCTCACTATCTGCTTATAGGCGAGAACGATCAATGTCTGCTCGCCAGCGTTTGTTACATCGCCCACGGGCTCGATAGTCAGAGTCTCAAAGTAAGGAGATCTTTCATCACCGGCTTTTTCGGGTGAAACATCGAGACCCTTGTCGCCTTCCCATATGCCGACTAACGGCGCGAGGACGCCGAAAAACATTTTTTCTTCATTGCTAAGGCTCATGGACCATAACGGATGCAGAAACAAAGGCGGCAAGGATAAGCTATCTGACGGTCAGTGCAGCGCCGGGGGAAAAACACGTGACGCCGCGGTGAAAGCTTCAAGGTGAACCTATGAAATTGATGATTGTCGATGATTCGAGTATCATGCGCAAGGCGATCGAGAAGTACTTATCAGGCACGGATATCGAAATTGTAGGTACTGCAGGCGATGGCAAGCAGGCAATCGAACTTTTTAAAACAACTCTCCCCGACGTTGTTACGCTCGATATCACGATGCCAGAAATGGACGGCCTCGAGTGTCTCGAGGAATTGCTGAAGATCAAACCCGACGTCAAAGTCATGGTGGTTTCCGCACTGAAAGACGAATCGACTGCGCTCGAGGCGCTGAAAAAAGGCGCGCGCAGCTTTCTGGGCAAACCCTTTACGCCTGAAAGCATCAGGGAAGCTTTCGACCAGGTCGTTGCTGACTAGGGTTTTATCCACGGTTCTTACCGATCATGAAAGAAGAAGAAATACAGGTTTTCATCCGGGGCACGATCAGTTACTTTGAAGAAGTAACCGGCGTTAAGGCCGAGCTCGACATTCCATACACTAAGGGCGCCGAACAGGTGTTACTGGATTATTCGGGACACATCGGCATTTCGGGCAGCCGCAAGGGTGGCCTTTACATCACGTGCACGCGGCCGATGCTCGAAGAGATCACTCGCAAAATTCTGCTGACCGACGAAATCGACGACCAATCGGTATTCGACATGATCGGCGAAATAGCCAACACCATCGCCGGTAACGCCCGCACCTCGTTCGGTTCTGAATTCAATATTTCTGTACCGACAATATTCAAAGGAAAACCCAGCAACTTCCGCATCGTGCTGCGCACACCGGTGGTTGTGCTGCCGATCAACTGGAAAGGGCATCAGGCATTTCTGGTGGTGGGGATTGATTAGTGAAAATCCAGTCAGAAGATATTGCCGCTTTGCTCGATTGCATAGCGCAATATTTCACATCGATCAACGCGCCAAAACCCGAGTTCGGCGTACCCTATAACCTCGATACGAAAACACAGAAACAGCCGCTCTTTGAGTACACCGGTCACATCGGTATCTCGGGCAGCCATAAAGGCGGCATGGTTATTACCTGTGCAAAAGAAATGGTGCAGGAGATTCTGCACATCGTTCTCGGCGCCGAAAATTCCAGCGAAGATGACAGGGAAGGTATGATCGCCGAAGTGGCCAATACGATTGCGGGAAACGCCAGGGTGCACTTCGGCAGCAGTTTTGATATTTCAGTGCCGACAGTTGTGGTGGGTTTTCCCGAAGAGATCAAGTTCCAGCTGGCCGAGCCGACGCTGGTGATTCCGCTGACCTGGAAGGGATTTTCAGCGAACGCGATCATTGGTCTGACTTAGCGTGCAGTACGCCGTGTGTGCGGTGACAAAAAAAAGCCCCCCCGTTTCCGGAAGGGCCTGCTCAATCGAAAATAAATCCGACTGTGCTTTAGGCTCTTAAGCCGCCTGACCTTTGATGGGCAGTTTCGCAGCAAGTTCGCTGGCTTTTGCCTGCAGATCAGAAAAAGCTTTCTGGGCTTTTGCGCTCAGATCTGTGTACTGGGCTTTCGCCTGATCGAGTATCGTGGAAACACGCTTTGACGCGTCGGTCACTGCGCTGCGAACTTTCACAGCGTTTTCGCTCTGTACTGATTCGCCGTTGGCGATCAGCGCATTGATTTCTGTTTCGAGATTCTTCAGCAGAGTTTCTGCGCTTGCACGGGCTGATTCGAGTGCTCCGATTCCGAAGCTAACTACTTTATTAACACCTTGTTCCATCTTTGGCTCCTTTGGCCCGGTTTCCCGGACGGTTTCCATTGCTTTGGGCGCAATGTTTCTATGCACACTTTTTGTGCGGCGCACATGGTGTATAGCATAAAATTGATTTTGGATAGCTGTGAGGCAGTGGCTCTGGAATTCCATATGGCAAGGGGATGTATGTATTGGGTGTAATAGTTAGTCGGATAAATGCCGGAGATCGAGCCTGCGCAACAGCGGCCAAAGCAGCGAGGCCACCGCAAAACCAATCGTCCACCCGCCTATAACATCGAGCGGATAATGGTAGTTTGCCAGCACGCGCGAGGCGCCAATCAGCAGCGGTAGCGGCAGATACCACAGAATCGACATTTCAAACCAGCGCGCAAGCAGCACCGCCAGCGCCATCGAGTTTACTGCATGCGCAGAAGGGAAACACAGCGCCTTCGCGTCGACGTAAATGAGCCACTCGATTGCGGGCCGGGGACGCGCGATCATGAGCTTCAGCAGGTAAGCGGTGCCTTCGCTGACGGCCAGCAGAAGGCACACGACCATGAGAAAGCGCAGAAAGCGCCGGGAATTCAGCCATGCGTAAAGTGCCGCCAGTAATAGCACGGGAATTGTGTACGTCGACAGATCGCCGATTTTTTCGCATAGCGCCGAAAGCCAGGGCGGATTGCAGTACAGCGTCAGGTATTGGAAGATCTGCTTATCGAGGTCGATGAGCCACACACGGCAGCGCGCGGCGGCAGAACAGTGCGGCAATAGAAAACACTGACCCAAAGCATATCCAAACTCAGAGCGTTTGGATATGCTTCGCGCGATTCATCCTTGTCGCCGTCGACCCGCGGTTATCCATGTACTATGGCAGAAACTTATGATTATGTCGTGATCGGTGCGGGACCGGGAGGTTACAGTTCAGCGAACCGTGCCGCGCAACTCGGGCTTAAGACTGCGGTTATCGAGCGCGAGAATGCCGGCGGTGTGTGCCTCAACTGGGGCTGTATACCGACCAAAGCGCTTTTGGCCTCGGCGCACCTGTACCACAAAATACAGGCGGGCAAGCTGGGGATTTCGATCGAGGGCAAAGCCACGGCGAACCTCGGCGACATCATAGACCGTTCGCGCAACGTCGCGGCACGCCTGCAGACCGGCGTGAAATCTTTGTTCAAAAAATACGGAGTGACACTAATCGAAGGTAATGCACACCTCGCGGGAGATGCACTCGAAGTGAAAACTGCGGCGGGCACCAAAACGCTACACTATAAACACCTTTGCATAGCGACGGGTGCGCGCGCGCGCGCTTTGCCGCAGCTGCCGTTTTCCCCGAAGGTATGGCAATACCGCGACGCGCTGGTGCAGAAAAATTTGCCCGACAGCCTGATTGTTGTTGGCGGCGGCGCGATCGGTCTCGAGTTCGCGGATTTTTACCAGTGCCTCGGCAGCAAAGTTTCGGTAGTTGAAATGGCGCCGCACATTCTGCCGAACGACGACACCAAAATTGCGACGGCGCTCAGGAAGGCTCTCGAGCAGCGCGGTATGGCCTTCTATGAAGGCGCGCAGATTTCTGCGCTCGCTGAAACCACGGCGGGGGTAACAATGACACTCAAAACCGCCGACGGCAAAAGTGAACCGCTTGCCGCCTCTGCGCTACTCGTGGCGATCGGGGTGCAGCCCAATACAGAAGATCTCGGAGCGGCAGAGCTTGGGCTCACAGATGAAAAGAAATTTATTCGTATCGACGCGACCTGCCGCACCGGCAAAAATAACATCTATGCCATCGGCGATGTGACTGCCGGTAAACTACTGGCGCACCGTGCTGCGCATCAGGGCATCTATGTCGCCGAACTGATCGCGGGTAAAAAGCCGCAGCTGCCGGGTGAAATTCCGGGCTGCATCTATACATCCCCGCAGGTGGCGACGATCGGTCTGACCGAAAAGCAGCTCACCGATGGGAAGCGCGAGTTTGCACTGGCGGAATTCCCATGGCTCGCATCGGGCATGGCGCTCGCAGCGGCCGAGCAAAGCGGCTTCACGCGTATCTTCACGGATAAAAAGACCGGTGAGATACTCGGTGCGCAGATTGTCGGCGAACACGCGGCGGAGCTCATCGGGCAGGTGTCGCTTGCAATGGGGTCAGAACTGCTTGCGGACGATTTTCTGCACGCGGTCATGCCGCACCCGACGCTGTCAGAAACCGTATTCCAGAGTTTTGCTATACTTGAAAAAGCCTGCGTAGACTTTTGATTCGACAAAAGATTTGACAGCGACAGCCGTAACGTAAAAACCTCAGGCATGGCAGAAGAGGTTGTAGAAAAATCCGGGGTCCCTGAGCAGGGTCGAGGGGTTCGCCTGGCAGTCGCCAAGACCAAGAAGCTCTACATCGGCGGCGAATTTCCGCGTTCTGAATCAGGGCGTTCATTTGCCCTGACAGCAAAGAGCACCGGTAAGTTCTACGCCAATATCGCGCACGCCAGCAAAAAAGACGCGCGGAATGCGGTCGAGAGTGCGCGCAAAGGCGCTGGCAGCTGGGCAAAAAAAACCGCCTTCAACCGCGGTCAGATTCTGTACCGTATGGCGGAAATGCTCGAAGCGCGCGCCGGGGAAATAGCCGCAGAGATCAGTCTCGTGTCGGGTGTCAGCGCTGCCGCAGCCACGAAAGAAGTCGAAGCTTCTGTCGACCGGCTCGTATGGTATTCGGGTTGGTGCGACAAGTTCCAGCAGCTCGCGGGAAACCATAACCCGGTGTCAGGTTCTTATTTCGACTTCACCGTCCTCGAGCCGATGGGTGTTGTTGTGTCAGTTTGCCCGAATCATTCCCCCGTTCTCGGTCTCATTTCGCAGATCGCGCCGATTCTTGCCGGCGGCAATTCGGTGATCGCGCTCTGCTCTGAAGAAAATCCTGCAGTGGTATCGAGCCTTGCCGAGGTACTCGCCACATCAGACCTGCCGGGTGGTGTTGTAAATGTGCTGACAGGGTTTCATAAAGAACTGATTCCGGGGCTCGCGCAGCACATGGACGTCAACGCGCTCGATCTCGCCGGCGTTTCAGAAGAACTGCGCCAGGCTGCCGAGCATGCAGGCACCGAAAACCTCAAGCGCATTCGTTTCAAGCCGTGGAAAACAGCGAACGATCTGTACGGTGAATACGGCGAAAAACTCGATTACATCACGGATTTTCAGGAATACAAGACGATCTGGCACCCGATCGGTAATTAATCCGGCAATCGCTGAGTCTTATGCCGTCGCAAGTTTGGCGGGTTTGAGAGTAATCTTTTTTCGACCGACGAATTCGACGCGCTTTTTCTCAACATCGCGCACGATGTCGAGAAAGTCGAGCAGTTTAGACATCACCAGAACACCACGCATCAGAGAAACATCTTCGGAGAACTTGCCCCGCGAAATCTCGTCTTTTAGGTTCAGGTCGTTAACGGAATTAATCGCACGTATGAAATACTCGTCTTTGACAATGCCGTGGTGAATGTAGACCGGTAAGACGTTGGAGTATTTAATCGCATTTTCCGCGGCTTCGGTGACAGAAATGACAATTTCGTCGCGGTGCGGTGTGACGACTCCTTTGTCGTCGCAAAAATTCTGCACCCGCGAGCGGATGTATTGCAGCGGGGAGAGGTTAATGTCGTTGGCGACAAAAAAACTTTCGGAATGATCGCGGTGAAACACCCATTCCGAGTGGCTGCGCCAGCGCAATTCGCTGTAGGGCAGAATGACTTCAGTTGCACCCGCATCGAACAGGCGCGTCATTTCGCGCTGCATAAAATCGTCCGTCAATTCGGTGCTTTTCTGCTCTTGTGCATTGCCTACCTGTTTATCGAGGTCGGCCTGAAATTCGCGCAGATTGTCGGGCAGCGGCCGGTCAGAAAGCTGGCGATACATCTGAGCCCACTGTTTGAAATTATCGGAGCTGCCATGCACTCCCGAACAGAACACGGTTTCGAGTATCCCGCGATGCATCTGCTGCGAAACTACGCACCGTAGCTTGCGGTCAATCAATAAATTGAATCAGCGAACGCACGCCGAATTACATGACCGAAAGGTCATCAAAAACCATTGACATTCTATTCTAAAAAGCAAGCGCCCCCCATGCGCTATCTGTTGATTCCGTTCGGGTTTGCTTTTTATGTTTGGTTTCTCGCGACTTTTATGCCCGTCACCGTCCTTTCTGCAATTATCGTCATACTGGTTGCGCCGTTCTGGCCACGCAAGCACAGCAGAAAACTGCGCCACGTGGCAGAAGTCTGGGGTTGGCTGGGTATCAGGCTGACCTTATGTCCGGTTTATGTTTACGGCAGAGAAAAAGCGCATAACAACCCCGGAATCATTATCAGTAACCATCAATCGCTTTTTGATATTCTCGCCGGCGTCGGGTTCTATCCCATGGACTTTTTGTTCCTTTCTAAGGCCGAAGTCTTCAAAATACCGCTCGTGGGCATGGCGATGACAAAACTCGGATATATTCCCGTTAACCGTTCGAATCCGCGCCAGGCCGCGCGTTCGCTCGAGGTCGTCGAAGCGCGCATCCGCGAAAACAACCGCGTGCTGATCTACCCTGAAGGCACACGCAGCAAGGACGCGCGAAAACTTCTACCTTTCAAAGCCGGCGCTTTCCAGGTGGCCGAAAAGGGAAATTTCCCGATTTTCCCCGTGGTGCTCTACGGCACGCAGGAAACCCGCCCGATGCACAGTAACGTTCTGCTGTTTCCGCACCGCATCGCGATTCAGGTGCTCGACCCGATTATGCCCGACCACGAGCTGCATCCCGCCAACGCTAAGAGCAAGCTGACCGAGCGCGAAAAAATGGCGGGAATCCGGCATGTTGTTGAAAAAGCGTACAAACAGCTGGCAGACAGCAAGGGCCTCAAGCCCGCGCGGGGCTAACCT
The DNA here is from genome assembly GCA_964356715.1 of uncultured Turneriella sp. Taxonomy (GTDB): domain Bacteria; phylum Spirochaetota; class Leptospiria; order Turneriellales; family Turneriellaceae; genus Turneriella. Next base: position 20,091 of record CAYHJO010000055.1, read on the forward strand.
CCGTTGCGCATAGCCCGGCTGTTGTTCGCGCGCCTGCCCGAGCGCGGGACGGTCAAGAGCCGGCTGGCTGCCGACCTCGACACCGACGCTGCGTTTGAAATCTATCGCTGGCTGCTGCGCGTGCAGTCGCGCGTTTTTTCCACGCTGCCCGACCGGAAGAATACCTTCTCCAACTATGTTTATTACGCACCGCGCATAAATCGCCTCAGCGCGCGTTTCGCATTTTCGCCGGACCTCAGCGGCTTGAAGCTGCGTTTTCGCGCGCAGCGCACCGGCGACCTGGGGTTGCGGTTGGCGCAAGCGTGCGCGGATGTGCTGCGTAACCACGACCTCGCACTCATCTGGGGGGCGGATATCCCCTGTCTACCCGCCGGTATCGAACAGCAGGCTATTGCGCTTTTTCCGCAAAGCGTCATCACACCCGCGCGCGACGGCGGCTACGCATTTCTTTCGATCGCTGCGCAGAATTTTTCTCCCGCTATATTCGGGCGTATCCGCTGGAGCACCGTGCATACGGGTAAAGACCAAATCCAGGCGCTGCAGTCCGCTGGCCTGAAGCCGGTCATCAGCAGCAAGGTCGCCGATCTTGACCGCGCGAAAGATTTACCGCGCGTGATTCGCGAATTAGAGCAGTTGGGTCGCGACGCTGATCTGCACGATCTTACGGCGACGTTAAATCAATTACGCCCAGCCGCGCGAAAATGATTTAACGGT
>CAYHJO010000056.1:0-20355 GCA_964356715.1 uncultured Turneriella sp.
GCTCGAGCCGGCGCACGTGGAAAAAACCCGGGAGGGTATTGCGCGAAGATTATGACCTCTGTTTTGGGGGCGAAGCCCGCGCGCGGCCGGGTGACGCCGGGCCTGAAACCAAACCCGCCGATTTTTACACCTGGAATTTTTCGAGCAATCGTGCGCTGTCTTACCGCGAGCAGGCGCGGGAACTCACGATCGGTATTGCGCAAATTAAGAAGATTAACAACGTAACGCAGGTTGTGCTGGTGGGTCACAGCATGGGTGGCCTCGCCGCGCGTGCTGTTGTGCAATTGCTCGGCGCCGATGACGTCTATGCGCTCATCACGCTCGGAACGCCGCATTACGGCAGCCCGCTGGCATTGCTTAGGGCCTCGACGCAGGGTGAGGCGCGCCGGCTGATCGGCAAAATACAGAAATTGTTGGGTAAATCGGAGCGCACCGGCGAAGAGAAACCCGGTTTGTTCCGCCGCATTGCGATGAAGCTGTTTCGCATTTCCAGCGAAGCGCAGACCGAGGTGGATAATTTTTTCGCGAGCGAGGCATTTATCGAACTCGCCCCCGGCAGCGCGGCGCTCGAAGAGCTCAATCGGGCACCGCTGCCCGAAGGTCTGCGCTATGCTTTTATCACTGGCAGTCTCACTGACTTCTCTGCCTTCATCACGCCCGAGCAGCGCGCGCGTTACGCGCGGGTGCGGCGGTTCTTTATCGAGATGACGCAGAAGGCCGTGCGCAATTTCGCGGACAAATATCTCAGCAGTTCATACGGCGCCTTTAGGGATTACCTGTCATTGTACTTCGCCGAAGGCAAAAGTCTTACTCTCGAACAACTCATTGAATCAGACGGCGCAGTGCCCGTCGTGAGCCAGATACTCGCGCACTTCAAAAATCCACCGCAGGTTTCTGCCGTGCTGCCTGTCTATGCGAGCCACACGCGGCTCACTAAACGCCCGGCGAAAATTTTCCAGGCGCTCGCCGTTTGCGGTGTGGTCGGCCCGCGGCAGGACCAGTCACGAACCCACTGACTTGATTCTATGGCTATTCTCCTGAAATTAAGAAAGCGCCGCAATCAACCACAGAGGACACCGAGGACACCGAGATAAGAAACATGTTGAGGCTTGCATGAAATCGCTCCGTGCTCTCTGTGCCCTCGGCGGTTCAAAATGGCTGAGTGTTCATTAAAGGAACATAGACCTTTGCTTGACGACATGAATGTCTGACCATATATAGCAAAAGATAATAAAAGACTAATTGGTCTGTTATTGGAGGTTCTATGCTGCGCTATAAGGCGGATTTACTTTCTGTATTCTACATGATTCTCACCACGGGCATTCTCGTCTGGCACTGGTTGCTGCCTGAATTCAATGTATTGCTCTTCATCGGTGCGATGCTGATGGCTGCCCCCTGTTTCGCGATGGCGCACAACCATAACCATAACCAAATGTGGAAAAACCACCTGCTGAATCGCCTCACCGATTACTGGCTGACGCTGTTCTACGGTTTTCCGGTCTACGCGTGGATTCCCACGCACAACCTCAACCACCACCGTTTCGGCAATAAAGACGGCGACTATACCATCACCTGGCGGTTCTCCGAGAGCAACAATTTATTCACACTGCTGACTTATCCCATCGTCAGCGCGATCTACCAACAGACACCGACGAGCCAGTTTTTGAAACACGCATGGAAAAACGACAAAGCGCGATTTTTTTTCTACATCAGCGAATACGCGGTATGGATCGCCTGGATCGGCGGAGCGCTGATGCTCGATTGGCAAAAAGCGCTCTACTGCATTATCATTCCCTCGCAGTTTTCTGTCATTGCAGTGCTGATGGTAAACTATATTCAGCACGTGCACTGCGACGAAGATTCGGCGCTGAATCACTCGCGCAATTTTACAGGCATTGAAAGCAGGTTGCTCCTGAACGCGGGCCTGCATACGGTGCACCATGAACAGATGGCGCTGCACTGGAGCCAGTTGCCTGAAGCGCACGCCAAAATTGCCGACAAGATCGATCCGCGGCTGATGGAGAAGAGCCTTGCCTGGTATATCATCCGCACTTATGTGCTGTCGATCTTCGTGCCGCAGTGGCGTTCGAAGTCGATGCGCACGCAACACACGCGCCGCGCAGGTGCGGCCGAAGAAGCGCTGTTGTCAGAATACGGTACCTGAACTTATCGCAGGGCGCAGTTAATTATCGACGCGCCTGATTCACGGCCGGCTTCTGCCGCACGTGTTCGGCGCAAAAATACAGCTGCAAATTACTGACATGCACGCTTCGGGCGTGGGTGCAGCGCAGCACGCAGACTACGGCCGTGTCTACGTGCCGTTTGCTTTTCCGGGCGAAGAAATTACCGTCGGGCTTACCGACGAGGCGCGGCCTGGTCAATGGAATGCTGTGCGGATTTCTCCTGTGGAAAATTTTTGCGCTCACGCTGCGCGCTGCGGCGGTTGCCTGTGGCCGGGCGCAAATTATGCCGGGCAGCTGGTCTGGAAACAGCAGTTACTGCGGCGGGCACTGCGGAATTATTCTGAGCTCGCGGCGTTGCCGGTCACGGTGCACGGCAGCGCAAAAACCACCGGTGTGCGCAACCGGCTCCACCTGCATGCAAATTTTTTCAAAGAACGCTTTGATTTCGGCTTCTACGCGCGCGGCTCCAAAAAGCTCGTCGCTGTCGCAGACTGCCCGATGGGCGTTGAACCGCTGCGCGAGGTTGTGCGCGCGATGCACAGGCTCCGCTCTCAGCATTTCTGCGCAGAAGCTGACTTCGGTTTCGGTATCGAAATCAGCTACCCCGCGACAGAGAATGAGCGAGCTTCGCATAGCGTACAGCTGGTGCTCTATGCGAGCCCCGCGCGCCACGAGGCCTTGCGGCGCGCGCTGCCGGTTTTCGCCGGCTTACCCGGTGTACAGGCGGTTATTCGCGGCACCGATGGTGACGGCGATATACGCCTGTGGCAGCTTGTCGACGGCGTTCGGCTTTTTTCCCGCCCCGGCTGTTTTCAGCAGGGCAACAGCGAACAGGCAGATGTGATACGCAATCTGATCGGTGAGCGCATCGCCGCCACCGGCAGCAAAATTTTGTTCGATCTCTACAGCGGCAGCGGCAATTATTCACTGTCGTTCGCGCACCGCCTGGAAAAAATTTTCGGTTGTGACGAAAGCGAAACGGGCATTGCGCTCGCGCGCTACAACGCCGCCCATAATGATATCGGCAATGCTCAATACGATTGCGGCGATTGCAGCGGCTTGCTGAAAAACCGGGCGGCCTTAAAGTGGCCCGATCAGGCGGATTTAGTAATCCTCGACCCTGCGCGCTTCGGCATCGGGAAAGAAATACCGGCCATTCTCGCGCAGCTCGTTCTTAAAGAAGCAATCCTGATTTCGAACAGTCTGACAGCGCTGGCCAAAGACAGCCGCGCATTTCTCGCAGCAGGTTTTACACCCACGGCGCTGCATTTAGTCGATTTTTTCCCAAATACGCCGCATATGGATGTTGTAACCGTGTGGCGCCCTGCATGAATGCAGTTGACGCCCTGTCTAAAGCGTATGTTTTGTTTTGCACATTTTGCAATTGCAAAATGTGCAAAACATTAATAGGCGCCCGTAGCTCAGCTGGATAGAGTGTCAGACTACGAATCTGAAGGTCAATGGTTCGACTCCATTCGGGCGCACAAAGACGGCATCCTGAGGCCTCCTGCCTTTCGGGCGCACAATCGAGGCTATCACACGCCGACCGTAGGTCGGCGTGTGATAGCCTATTTTATTTCAAAGCTGTGGTCCGAAGGACCGGCGGCTGCGCTTTCAATGCCGTTGCGCGTGATGCCGTCATATTTTGCCTGACCCGGTTTGACGCTGACCTTTACAACTCCGCCATCGCCATCATTAACTACCCCCGCATGTATCGCCGCGCGGCAGATGGATGACTCGATCGAATAGGCTTGATTACCATAAACCCTGCCGGGCTTATCGGCGCAGAACGCAGGGCACTGCACACGGAAGTTCTGTTCTGCGATCAGCTGCAGGCTCTTGGGCGAATCGTCGCAGGAAGAGCCATATTTTTTCTGGCAGGCGGTGTTCAACGTTGCAAGCAAAACAGGTAAGAGCAGCGTAATTCTCAGGCGCATGGTTGTCTGTTATTTCACGTCAAAACTCGAATCGTACGAACCCCAGGTCGAGCTGGCAACCCCGTTCGCGACTGTGGCGCTGTAACTGCCCTGGCCGGGCTTAAGCGTGACTGTGACTTTGCCGCCCTTGCTGTCGTCGATTGCGCCTGCATGTATCGCCGCGCGGCAGATTGCCGAATCGGTTGTGTAAGGCCCCTGTCCCCAGACGCTGCCGAAGGCGCCTGAGCAGCCTGCCGGACATACGGCAATAAACGCCGGTTCGGTGTTCATCCGCACGCTCTTCGGGGTGTCTCCGCATTGCACGTGCACCTTCTTTTTACACGCGATAGCCAGCGTTACAACGGCGAGCAGCAGACACATTTTCAGCAGCGATAGTTTCATAGACGATTGCCGCAAATGCGCAGGGCTGCGTCAACAGGTATTCCGGATTATCCGGCGGCGGCTGAAATTCGGCTGACAAAATATATTAAAAGATAAAAATATCCTCTATTGTCGGGCTATCGAACAAAGCCCAACGGGTGAAAAGGGGATTTATGACGACACGCAAGATTTTGCTCTCAGAAAAGGAAATGCCGAAACAATGGTATAACATTGTCGCCGACATGCCCAATGCGCCGCAACCGGTGCTGCATCCGGGCACCAAACAGCCGGTGGGCCCGCAGGACCTCGCGCCGCTGTTTCCGATGGCGCTCATCGAGCAGGAGGTTTCAGCGCAGAGGTTCATCGACATTCCAGAAGAGATACTGCACCACCTGACGCTGTGGCGTCCGGCACCGCTTTATCGTGCGCTCAACCTCGAAAAGGCACTCGGCACGCGCAGCCACATCTACTATAAGTATGAGGGCGGCTCACCCGCGGGCAGCCACAAGCCGAACACGGCGATTGCGCAGGCATACTATAACAAGAAAGAAGGCGTGAAGCGTCTCTCGACAGAAACCGGGGCAGGGCAGTGGGGGTCATCCTTAGCGCTCGCCGGTTCGCTCTTCGGCCTCGAAGTCAAGGTCTATATGGTAAAGGTATCTTATGAGCAGAAACCCTACCGCCGCGCGCTGATGGAAACCTGGGGCGCGCAGGTTGTCGCCTCGCCTTCTACCGACACTATGTCGGGTAAAAAAATTCTCGAGCAAGATCCGAATTCGAACGGTTCACTCGGTATCGCAATTTCAGAAGCCGTCGAAGATGCGGCGCAGCGCGAAGACACGAAATACGCTCTGGGTTCGGTGCTCAACCACGTGCTGTTGCACCAGACGATCATCGGCGAAGAAGCGCTGAAACAGATGGCGATCGCCGGTGAATTCCCCGACGTGGTGATCGGTTCGCACGGCGGCGGCAGCAATTTTGCTGGCCTCGCATTCCCGTTTATCCGCGAGAAAATACACGGCAAGCAGGTACGCATTGTGGCTGTAGAACCGGCGGCGTGCCCGACGCTGACGCGCGGAACTTATGCGTATGACTTCGGTGATACGGTCGGTCTGACTCCACTGGTGAAAATGTACACGCTGGGGCACGACTTCATGCCGGCAGGCATTCACGCAGGCGGATTAAGGTACCATGGCGCCTCGGCTCTGGTATCGCAGCTCGTGCACGAGGGGTTGATCGAGGCCACCGCAGTGATGCAGAATGATATTTTCGGCTCGGCGCTGACCTTTGCGCGCAGCGAAGGTATTCTGCCTGCACCCGAATCGGCGCATGCGATTCACCAGGCGGTGATTGAGGCTAAAAAAGCCGATCAGGAGGGCAAGAGCCGAGTGATTCTGTTCAACCTGTCGGGCCACGGCCATTTCGATCTGACGGCATACCAGCAATACATGCAGGGCGCGATGAAAGATTCGACATTGCCCGAGACCGAGCTCAAAAAAGCACTGGCGACGCTGCCGGCGGTGTGAAGCCGCGGCGGAGTTATTTCGTCACTTCGAAGCTCGAATCAAACTGGCCCCACGCAAGGCTGCGGATGCCGTTTCGGTCGCTGCCTTCGTATTTGCTCTGGCCGGGCTTCATCGTCACGGTAACAATGCCGCCGGTCACATCGTGCATGACTCCCGCGTGCAGCGCTGCGCGGCAAACCGAAGAATCGGTGGTATAGGGGCCTGAGCCCCAGACGCTGCCAGTGGTCAGCGAGCAATAGGTGCCGCAGACCACGCGCACGCTTTTTTCGTGCAGAATTTTCAGGCTCCTGGCCGAATCGTCGCAGCTCGCGCGGTATTTCTTCCCGCAGCCCATCGCCATGGCGATAGTGCCCGCGGTGAATAAAATCAGAATTTTGCGCATATATACCTTGCGGAGAAAGCGTTGAATCCGCATAGCTGCGTCAACAGCAATTTAAGAGCTCACGCGCCCGGCTTTTCATGAAAAGATTCCTTTGTCATGAAGGCGAGCGCGAGAGACAGTGCGATCGTGCCGAGCAGCAGATAGACTGCGTTGCGCCAGTCCTTGGGGCTGGTTTTTACGGCGTCCATAGCGATGCCGACCACAACACCGCCGGCATTGCCGAACAGCATCAGCAGACCTGTTGCTGAGCCGGCCTTTTCACGGCCCGCAAATTCTTCTGTCGCAGAGAGCAGCAGTGCATAACCGGGCAGAAAGAAAAAGCCCAAAAGCACGCTGTAAACGTAGAGCAGCGTGCCGTCATTAGCCCGGCTGAGCGGCCAGGTGAATGCGCCGGCGAGCAGACAGCAGGTAATCAGAAATGGTTTCCGGCGCCTGAACGCATCCGATATCGCGGGAATAATGGCCGCACCTAAAATACCACCGCCGATCAGGCAGGCGCCGGCGTTACCGGCGGCCTCGGCTCCCACGCCGTTGGGCGCGAGAATCTGCTCCAGCCAGCCCGTGAAACCATTAAAATAGCCCAACGCCAGAAATGAAATCGCAAATAGCCGCACGAGATTGCCGGATTTCATCAGCAATTTCAAATCGCGCGCCATTTCAGCGGTGGCGCTGTCGCGCACACCGCGGTTTTCGCGGGCAAATAAAATGAAGAGCAGCGTACTGGCCGCGGTCATGGCAGCAAATACCAGCATCGAACCTGACAGGCGGAATGCAGTCAGGAAGGGCACTGCGAGCGCCATGCCCAGTGCCATACCGATAAACATACCGAGCGTGCCGATGCCGGTCGCAAGCGCGTTGTGTTCGGGTGCGAACCAGTCGGCGACCAGCTTCGAGATCGCGTTGAGGATAAACGGCTGCCCGACGGCGATGCCAGCCTGGCAGGCGACCATAAACCAGAACGGGCCATCGTAGATTCTGAGCGCCGCGAAGGCTGTCATGATCAGGCTGCCGAGAATTATCGAATAGCGATATCCACGCCGGTCGGTGAGAAAACCGGCGGGCACAGACACGAGTACGTAGACGAGCGGAAAGACGAGAATGAGCAGGTTTGACGTCAGCTCGTCGACATGGTATTTCTTCTGCACTTCCGTCAGCAGCGGCGCAAAGTTGAGCCACAGCATCTGGCTCATCGCGGCGGGCAGCATGAACAGAACGAGGATGACCCAGCGGTAGGCGGAGGTTTTCGGCATGATGGTAGCGAAAATATTCGCATACGACGTCAAGGCGAATGGATTCCCACCTTCCAGGGCATCGCCATTCACGGCGGAATTGGTGTAGAGTGCCAAATCGATTTTCGCCGTCACTCGCGCACAAATCTTGTCGCGCATGGCACTGACAATTGGTACCCCCCTCAAAGGCGGCGCGACACGCGTGATGTTACTCGGTTCGGGCGAACTCGGCCGTGAAGTAGTCATCGAACTTTTGCGCCTGGGTTGCGAAGTTATCGCGGTCGATCGTTATGACAATGCACCCGCGCAGCAGGTGGCACACCGCGCGCACACGATTTCAATGCTCGACGGCGACGCATTGCGCGCGGTCATCCAAAAAGAAAAACCGCATTTTATCGTGCCAGAGATCGAAGCAATCGCGACCGAAGTATTGAGCGATTTTGAAGCCGCCGGTGTTACGGTGGTGCCGACTGCCCGCGCTGCGCAGCTCACCATGAACAGGGAAGGCATTCGCCGTCTTGCTGCCGAAGAACTGAAAATTAAAACATCCCCTTATTTTTTTGTCGAGTCGCTTGCGGAACTCAGCGTCGCCGCGGCAAAGCTTGGGTTTCCTTTTATGCTCAAGCCGATCATGAGTTCGTCGGGCAAGGGCCAGAGCGTGGTGAAAACGGAGGCGGATATTGAAAAGGCGTTTCAATACGCGCTCGAGGGCGGCCGCGGCAAATCGGGCCGCATGATTGCAGAAGGTTTCATCGATTTTGATTACGAGATAACGCTGCTGACCGTAAGACACGGAGGTCTCGGGTCTGCGACGGGCACGATGCCCTCTGCGTCGCAGACCGTAAGACATGGAAGTCTCGGGTCGTCGGCGGGCACGATGCCCTCTGCGCCGTCGACCGTGAGGCACGGAGGTGGTACATTGTTCTGTGAGCCGATCGGCCACCGGCAGGTGCATGGCGATTACCATGAGTCATGGCAGTCCCATGACATGAGCGAAGCGGCGCTCTCAGAATCCAAACGCATCGCCGAAGCCGTGACTACCGCTCTCGGCGGCTATGGCATTTTTGGTGTGGAGCTCTTTGTGAAGGGCGACACAGTCTACTTCAGCGAAGTCTCGCCGCGCCCGCACGACACCGGCATGGTGACGATGATTTCGCAGAACTATTCGGAGTTTGCGCTGCACGCCCGCGCGCTTTTGGGTTTGCCGATGCCCGAGGTGAAAATCCTCGCGCCGTCGGCGTCGTATGTGATTCTCGGCGAAGGCCACTCTCAGAATCTGCGTTACTCAGGCGTTGAAGAAGCGCTGGCCGATCCGCAGGTGAACATCCGCCTGTTTTCGAAACCCGAAATCGACGGAGAGCGCAGGCTCGGTGTGGTGCTCGCGACGGGAAAGGACACGGCGGATGCGCGTGCGCGCGCAGCGGCTGCGGTCGCCAGGGTTAAGATATCTTACTAAACACCGTACAACTCCTGGCGCAGGCGGTGTGTCGATTTATGCCATTTGAGCGATTCGGGCATGAGGTCATAATAATGCCTGCTGCGCTGTCTCTGGCCGGCGGCGAGATACGCGCGCGCGAGGGTGAGATATATCTGCGGATTTTCGCTGCCGCGCAGCACCAGACTCTCGCCGTGGTCGATCGCACGGTCGTTTAGGCCGAGTTTTTCGGCGCTGTAAGAGGCGGCGAGAATGAATGATTCACGGAACGGATGTTCGCGCACGGCGACTTCGGCGACGTTGAAAGCGTGGTGGTATTTTTTTGCCGCAATCAGCCGCTTTAACAGCTGTCTGAAACAGGCCGCGTCGATCTCTATTGCGGCAGATTCCACCCCCATTCCCGCAAGTTCTGCGCGCAGCGCGCGGCAGTGCTTTGGCTTCTGTGCCGGTATAGCCAGCACCTGTAGCTTAAGCAGTGAATAGTCATCGATCACGGTACCTTTGCTGCCGCTGAGACGGAAGATTTCATCGAGATCTCCTTTGCTTTCCTGGATCAGCCGCAGAAAAAATGTCTCATCGTCGTTGAATGTCTGTTCGTGTCTGTTTTCTGTCAGCAGAATATCGTCTTTGCCGTCAGAGCCGAAATATACCGCATCGCCGGCAGCGAGGCTTGTCATGGTAATGCTGAGGAAATCTTTTTCGCGGCCTGAGCCGAGTTTTGCGCCGACCTCGCGCGCAGGCAGAAACTGCGGATCATTGTTGCGTACCAGTATCGCCATGGGATGTTCGGCATTGATATGGTAAAGCGTGCCGGTATGTTCGTCGTACAGCGCGAGTATGAAACTGATTTGCATGCGGCCATCGAGTGTCTCAAACGCCGCTTTGAGCTCGGTGTACGCGTTTTTGAGCCAGCGCTCGGGCAGCATCGAACGGTAGTTCTCCATAATGCGCGTGCGTTCAAAGAGCAGATGCAGAATAGTGCCGACTACCAGTGCACCAGCGGCGCCCTGAATCGATTTTCCCATTGCGTCGGCGTTCATCAGCGCAGCGTAACGTCGGCCCTGCAGCGTGATGAATTCGGCGGCGCAGAAATCCCCGCCGATTGCACCGGAAGAATTATTGAAGCGGAATTGTTTTTTCTGGCGGATGAAAAATTCGACCGTTGCGTTAGGGCTTTTCACGGTGTTGATAATCAGCGGCGAAATCAAAAGCGAAGTCAGGTAATAGTCGCCGTCTTGCTGGGTTTTAAGCTCGTTAACTTCGCGCAACGAGTCGGTCAGCATCTGCTGATTGATATGCATCTGCGAAAAGAAATACTGGCTCGCAAACGCGATAAACAGCGAAACCAGCGAGAGGTTGATAACGAACGCCGGCACGTGCGCGTATTCGGGCAGACCGGCTATCTGCGAAACGGTAGCGTCGATAAAGCCTGATATGAATGTCAGCGCAAGAAAGCCGATGAGCCACAGCCGCGACAGGCGCACGCCGCCGAAGAATTGCGCGGCCAGCGGGGAGATGATTGCCCAGTACATCATCGCGCCGGATTTTCTGAATCCGCCCAACGACCATTGCAGAGCGAAGGGCAGCAGCAGACTCAGCAGCAACTGTATGCGACTGACGACAAGATAACGGCGGGTAATAATGAAAATGCCAATGCACAGGCCGACACCGAGTGTGTAAGCCAGCGGAATCATGCCCGGCAGGTAGAGACCGAAGGCAAAACAAACGGATGCCCAAACTACACCGCCCAGGGACATTAACACCCCGAAGAGAATGAATGTTGCTTTGCGGGTCAGTTCCCGCGTATCATCTTGCGGCAGGGCAATCTTTGCGCGTAATAATTCAATGAGGCGGTTCATAGGGTAAGGTGCGGGGAAGTCCGCCAGCCGCGACAGAAATGAAAGCAAAATCCGCCGGCTGGGAGCAGACACGAGCGCGCATAACATACGGCAGGGCACCCGTGGCGGCACCAATTATTTGTGTGCTCCCGCCCGGCGTCTGGATTGAAAATTCTTCAGTGGAATGACGCCCTATGCGGATTTTCCAGTTTGGCGAAACTTTTCCCGCGCTATGAGCAAGATTCTCGTACAAAAATTCGGTGGCACTTCGGTCGGAGACCCCGAACGGATTCGGCGTGTGGCGGCGCGCATCAAGAGTTATTCTGAAAAAGGGTATAAGCTGGTCGTCGTGGTTTCCGCGATGGGACACACGACCGACGAACTTGTCGATCTTGCCGCGCGCATCTCCAAAAACCCGCCCAAACGCGAAATGGACATGCTGCTTTCGACCGGCGAGCAGGTCTCGGTCGCTCTGTTGGCGATGGCACTGCATGAAATCGATGTACCGGCGCGCAGCTTCACCGGCGGGCAGGTGAACATTATCACCGACGCCAACCATTCGAACGCACGCATTGAGAGCATCGATACCAGACGCCTGATGTCTGAGCTCGAGCAGGGTCAGGTATGCATCGTGGCCGGCTTTCAGGGCATCGACCAGGATCAGAATATTACGACGCTGGGCCGTGGCGGTTCTGACACGACGGCGGTGGCGCTGGCGGCCGCGCTCAAAGCAAAAGAGTGCGAAATATATACGGATGTCGACGGCGTCTACACTTCAGACCCGAATAAGGTGCCGGCGGCGCGCAAGCTCGGCCAGATCAGCTACGATGAAATGCTCGAGCTGGCCTCTCTTGGCGCCGGTGTGTTGCACAGCCGTTCGGTCGAATTCGCCAAAAAATATGACGTCGTCATCCATGTAAAATCGAGTTTCAATTATAATGACGGAACCAAAGTTGTAAGCGAGAATGAAATTATGGAAAAACTCACCGTTACCGGCGTGACGCTCAAATCAGACGAAGCGCGCCTGACAGTCGCCGACGTGCCCGACCGCCCCGGATTTGCCGCAGACATCTTTGGCACGCTGGCGGAAAAGAAAATCAATATCGATGTCATTGTGCAGTCGTCAGGACGACCCAGCGGGTCGACCGGCAAAGATAAAATCAACACGATTGCCTTTACGCTGCCGATCGCTGCAGTGCCAGAAGCCAAATCGGCGCTCGAAGCGCTCATTCAGAAATGGGGTGCCGGTTCCGTTTCGACCGATGAAAATATAGCCATTGTTTCCGCCGTCGGCGTCGGCATGAAATCGCACACCGGTGTCGCGGCCAGTATGTTCAAGGTACTCGCGCAGCAGAATATCAACATCGAGATGATCTCAACGAGCGAGATCAAAATCTCGTGCGTGATTGCAAAAGACAAAGGCAAAGAAGCGCTGAATCTCATCCACACGGTTTTCGGCCTCGACAAAGCGGGCTAGTGTCAGTGTGCCTTCCCGTAACATTATGTACGGCCGGCGCAGCCGACCGTACATAATGTCACTGAATCAAAAAAGTATCGGTTCACACTCGGACGCACCTCCTGTGCGGTCCCAGGGCCACCACATCCATGTGACCCGAGACCCTGCGGACATCCTGTCCGCGGGGTATGAACCTGAGGCCTCCAAGCCTATCGGCGTCTTTGATTCGGGACTCGGTGGCCTCACGGTGCTGCGCGAAATTCACGCGCGGCTGCCGCACGAGAATCTGATCTATTTCGGCGACACCGCGCGTGTCCCTTATGGCAATAAGTCGAGCACGACGATCATCCGCTATGCGCGCGAAATTGTGCGCTTTCTGCTCTCGCGCGACGTGAAGGCAATCGTCGTTGCCTGTAACACCGCGTCGTCTTACGCGCTCGAAGCGATTCGCGAGCTGACCGATATTCCGGTGCTCGGTGTGATTGACCCTGCCGTTCGCAGCCTGACGCAAAAATCGGCCACCGATTCTGTCGCGGGTCTCATCGCCACCAAAGGCACGATCGCGAGTCTGTCTTACGAAGCGGCTCTCAAGCGCCTGCACGGCGAGCAGCGTCTGCTGACGCGTGCCTGCCCTCTGCTCGTGCCTCTGATCGAAGAAGGTTATGCAGACAGCGCAGTGGCGGATCTCATCTTGCGCGACTATCTGGGGCCGCTGGCAGAGCAGGGCGCGGAATACCTGATTCTGGGCTGCACTCACTATCCGCTGATTGCGCGCGCTATTGCGCGTCTTTATCCGCAATTCAAATTGATCGACAGTGCCGAAGAGACTGCAGCCGAGCTCAAAGCAGTGCTGGCGCAGAAAAACATGCTGCGGTCAGAAGACGGCGGTCGCGTGGAACTCTATGTCTCTGACATGACCGACAGCATGCGGTCATTGCAGCAGCTGTTTTTCCAGTCGCAGGTAGATATATTCGAAGTTGCGCAGGTGGGCGACGATCATTAGCCCATGAATTAATTCATGGGCTAATGCGTATCAAAGTTCTTTTAATAGGTCGCGCAGGTCGAAGTCGACAATATCTGCCGCCGTCACGAGGTCGCGCGAATCGACGGCTTTGGTGAGGTCGCCGAGCAAGGTGACGAGTTTCTCCGCCATATCTTTCTTTGCATCGCCCGCAATGCGCATCAGAATCGCGGCGTCGACCAGCGTCTGCGACACTGTTTCGAGTCTCTGCAGCGCTTCCTGCTCCTTGCCCTGCGTGAAGCGCGCGGCGATCTGTTCGAGCTCACCGCCAAATTCGGCGATGCGCGTGCGGAATTCTGTCAGCTTCTCGGCTGCCTCGGCGGGCGTGACGCGCGAAAATTCGGTCTGCCTCAACCATAACTTCAGCTGGTTCTGTATGATTGCCAGCCCGTTGATCTTTTCAATGAGATCGGGGTTTGTGTTGAGTGCGTTGAGCGCGTCGGTGAGCGATTCTGCGTTTTCGGGTTTAAGGTAGTTGGTCAATGTCCCCAGAAGCTCCGCCACAAACACGCCACCGGCCTTGAGGTCGGTAGTTTCTTTCGCGTCGAGGCTTTTGCCTTCCTGAATCACCTTCGCGAGATGCATGCCGACGCGGTCGGCATAGTCGATGAGCTCGCGCAGGTTCGATTCCAAAAGGTCGGTCTGGTCGCCGATCTGCAACTTGATGACATCGATTTCGTCGGAGTTCAGCTCTTCTTTTTCGGCAAATTCGGGTTTGGCGGCGACGCGGTAGTCGATGATGAACCGCTTCTGAGACTCGGCCCAGGCGGTGAGTTTCGCGAGCACCTGCGAGAAGGGCAGGGTCTCAGTCATTTCAAATTGCAGAGGCTCTTCACCCACAAAGATGCGCATATCTTAAATAACGTCCAAAAGGCGGAATTTCAATAGCGCAAATTAAAGAAGCTTTGATTTTTCGGGCAATCAGAACCGCAGCGAGGCTTTGGCCCGCATTACTTCTCTTCGCGCAGTTTCTCCGCGGCTTTTTTCCAGTCGCCCTTGTCGTCGAGCGGCGTAACGGATTTCAAATGCTGCTGGTGCTCTTCATGCAATGACTGCATCGAGTCTTTTTTCAGATCGATTTTTTCCTGCCTGAGATCGCTGCCGTTCCAGCGCAGAGCCGTGCCCGAGTTGATTTCGACGTCGTTCAGAAAATCCTGCATGAGTTCGTTCGGGTCGTTCGACAGACCTGTTTCGCGCACAAAATCTTTGACAATAACTTTGCCTTTAAACAGCACGATGCGTGTGTCTTTGGCGGTGGCTTCGACCGTAAAAGAGGTGCCGCGCACGCCTGCGGTCACGACGGGGGTTTTGATCGCCCACGCCGATTTTTCAGATTTGCGCACAAAGTTGGCGCTGATCACACCCTTGCTTTCAAAATACGTCGATGCCGGTTTGATTTCGAGCTGCGTGTACTGGAAAACGTGGAATGACGAGCCGTCATTCATCAGCACACCCACTTTGGCATTCTTGCCGGTTTCGATAACGTCGCCTTCTTTCAGCAACATGCCGAGTTTTGGCTTCAGCTGCTTCTTCTGGTGCGTGATTTGTACGTCGCCAGAAAGCAGCGTGATTTTTCCCTCGGCGGCAGACAGAATCGCCGGCGAGAGAAGCAGCCAACCCATCATAAGGTGTTTCATCTTCCGGCCTCCATGTTAATAGTGATAGCGCGCCGAGATGGCGCTGAAGAATGTGTCGAGTTTGAACGCATTTGCATTCATTGCAAGATCAATGTTCACCTTGGGCGCCGGTGTCCAGCCTAAACCCATCGCGACCATGAGTTCTTCGTCGATCGCGAACAGGCTCGAAGAGTCGCGCGTGACCGTGCCGCTGACGGTGGTCTCGCTGGTTTTGGGTGAAAAAACATTCTTCCGCACGCCGAACCGCGTCTTCAGCGTTTCGAGCGTCTGGTGTTCGATCGCGACACCGAGCGGAATATACATCTGTGTGGCTTTGTGCTGGTTATCGACCGAAGTGGTGAGCGTATCAGGCCCGCCGGTACCTGAGACCGAATCGGTTTTCAGGCTGTGGCCCTGCGCAATATAACCGAAGCCGGTGCTGTAGATGACCTTGAGTTTTGTCTCCGCGAGAGTCTGCCAGAATGCCGCGTCGATACTGAACGCCTTATAGTTTGTGGTGGAAATCCGCGTCTGCGAACCGCCCGAACGCGAATCCGTCATCTCGACCGGCATGTTATAAAAATCACCCGACGCTGCGACGATCAGGCGGTTCTGCCCGACCGGCGTGACATAACGCACCAGTGCGTTGGTGGTGTACGAAAAATTGTTTTTGGTCGCGTACGTATTGGTCGTGTTATTCGCCTCCCACTTCATCGACGGCATCGAGAATGAGACGGCCACGTCTAGGTAACCCGGTCCCAGATTTTTGATCTGCGTGCCCAGACCGAAAGAAGGCTCCTGCAGGCTTGAGTCGGATTTCGTGTTTGCCGGGGCCGTCACGGTAGTGTCGGTCTCTTTTTTGTTTGCTGCAAGGTAGCCCACCCGGATGCCGAGATTCACCGATGAGTTGAGCGAAATGCCGAAGAATGCATCGACGTTACCCAGGCCGCGTTTCTGGAAGCCGGTCGCATCGTAGAGGCCGAGATCGTCCATACCCGGCACCTTCGAATTGTATTTGAGTTTTGAGCCCTTCTGGCTTGCCGGCAATGCCGAAGTCACCAGCGTCGGGTCGGTCACCATGTTGAAGAACGGATGGCGGTCGGTGAGCGGCCGGCGCACAAAGATGCCGAGTTTCATACTGTCTGACGGCAGCGGAATCGTGGCGCCGCCCCACGCATAGAACGAGCTGGTCCAGCCTTCGAGGTAGGCGGTGCCATGGTTCATCAGGTGGCTCGGATTGTTGATCGCGTTAAAGTCGTTTTCTGCAAGGCGGTTGGGCAATGCCATTGCGCGGTCTGTGGTCTCGCGCGCTTCATTGACTGTGGAATCGACGATACGGCTTGAGCAGAAGGCCGGTGCCTGCGAACTGTCGCAGGGGTCGTCGGCATGCAGCAGCACGGGTGACAACAGCAGGCTTGTCAGCAGAATGCGTTTTTTCATAGTCATATGATGAACACGATTTTGGAGATTTGTCAATACGGCAGAATGCCGTATGCGTCAGTGAGGCAATAAGGCCGTGGATTTCAATTGAGCCAGCCGCTTGCGCGTGATTTCTTTATGGCTTCTGATTTCGAATGCACGCGCAGTTTTCGGTAGATATTTTCTATGTGTTTTCGCGCGGTGCCGGGCGCCATCTGCAGCTCGTCGGCGATCTGCGTGTACGTATAGCCGTTGGCCATACGCTGCAACACACGGCTTTCCATACCGGCCAGCGGCGATTCGCTGTTTTTGGCGGCATTTAACTGCTGGAAGATTTTCTGCGCAACACGCGCCGTCAGCGTGGTGCCGCCGCGTGCGACGGTTTCGAGTTCGAGCAGCAGCAGATGCGGCTCAGTGTCTTTGATGATATAACCGTCGGCGCCGGCAACTATCGCCTCGGTAATTACCTGCGCCTCTTCGACCGCGGTGAAACAGCAGAGGCGCAATTCGGCGCTCTTGCTGCGCAACCGCGTGATGAGTTCAATGCCCGAAAGGCCGGGTAAACGCAGGTCGATCAGCCACAGTTCGTCAGCCTTGAGCGCGTGCGCCATTGCCTTTTCGGCCGAGGTATAAACAGCGCCGGTACAGAATGTTGCTGTACTTGCGAGCATCTGCTGCAGATATTCGACGGTGCGTGGATTGTCTTCGACGATGACGACTGTTATCGCGGGGGATGCCATGGTTTCAGCTCTCGCGCAATGTTGCGACAAACAGATTTCTGCCCGCCTGCGTGGTGAAGCAGCGCGCGCGGCCATGGCGGTGTGCGCTGCGCGTTCTGATGCCGGTAAGGCCCGCGCCGGCAAAGGTTTGTTTTCCGTTCCAGCGGAACAGTTTGCCGTCAGAAATAACTGCCAGTCGTAAACCGCGCCGCGTTTTTTTCAGCTGCATATACATCTGCGTCGGTCGGCCATGCTTCATGCAGTTGCCGCTCCATTCCTGCAGAATGCGCAATGCGTCGAGCAACAAAAAAGGATCGCTCTGTGTTAACTTCCCGTCTACGCGCGCAGTAAAATCCAGATTGTCCATCGCCTGAAGCATCTCGAGCGTTGCAGAAAGCTCTTCGGCAATGGTAGCAGAACTCAGGTCACTGCGCAAAAGAAATACCATGTCGCGTATGCGGTCACTCATGTTGCGCGCCTTGCCGGTGAACCATTGCAGCACTTCGTCCGCAACCTGCGCCTGGTGCAGTTTCATCTGCATCTCGCCAAACTCAGACCCGAGTACATCGTGCAGATCGCCCGCGAGATTGGCCCGCTCTTCTGTGAGCTTCAGCGCAAATTGCTTCGCCTGTTGTTTTAATACACGAACCCGCAGGCCGAGCGCGGCGGTGAACAGCAGCGTCTCGGCAATCGAGCCGAATTTCATCAGGTGCGGCAAATAGTCGTTAAAACCAACGCTGAAACGCCCCATCAGGTGCAGCGAACTGAGAATCGCAGAGAGGAGAAAAAGCAGCCAGCCGGCGACCATGATGCGTGCCGGGGCAAATCCTCCCCAGGCGACCTGCACTGTTGCAGTGAGCGCGATCGCGGAGTGTATGACGACAGCCCACAAATTGAGCACCATCATGCTGCGGTAGGGTATCGCGGCATTGAGCGCTATCAGGGCAACGTCGGTGAGAATGAGTAACTGCCACACGCGGTTCTGCCACGGCTTTAGCCGGCTCTGCAGAAACTCGCGGTTGAAGAGAGCGAATGGAATCAACATCAGCGGAAAAACAGCCGAGCGCACAAAAAGATAGAGCCGGTGGTCTGAATGGCCGAACGTGTCTTCGGGTAACCGCTCGAGCGTGAGAAAAAGTGCGAGGAACAGAAACAGATAAACAGAATAATACAGGTTGATGCGTTCGCGCAGTGCGAGAAACAGCGCTGCATTATAAAGAAGAATTGCGGCCAGCGCGCCGAAAAACAGGCCGGTCAGCCAGAAAAAACGCTGCTCCGACCTGATCAATCCGTCGGCTGTTAACACATGCACCGGAAAGCGGCGCGAGCCCGGCGGAAATGCCGCGATGTAGATTGTGCCTTCGTCGGCTGGCAGATTTTCGAAAGCAAACAATGCGTCGCGGTGCGGATCGACGCGTATGCCTGCGATGGCTCTGCATGAGGCAGTGGGCTCGCAGTTTTTCTGCAGGTACCACGCTCTGGCCTCGGGGTAGAGTCCCTTGATCTGCACGAAAATCTTCTGCGGTAGTGCGGGGCGGCAGATGTTGAAACGCAGCAGGTAGTTTTTGGGCGTATAACCGAAGCTGGCGAAAACATCCGGCACACGAAAAAATCTGTATCTCCGCGCGAAATCCGCCGCATTGTCTGCCACAGCGGCCTCGGTCTCTGCATATTCCAGAAATTCGCCGGCAAAGCGATTCTGCTCAGATTCAGTCATTTGTACGCAATCGGCGGGCCACAGCGAATGGGCCAGAGTGAAAAAGAACAGCGCCGATAGAAAAAATTTTCGCATGCGGTCTGTACGGTAATCGCCGGACAGGGAACGCGGTGAAAATCACATTGCGGGCATAAAAAAAGCCCAGACATTTTCGCTTTCGCGAAAATGCATTGGGCCCCAGAGTCGTACGGCGATGTACGTCTGATTAGGCTGCACTTGCCCTCGATGAGCAACCCATTGGCAGCATAATCAGAAGTACCCAACCCCCTTTGAAGAGGGTTGGGCCTCCGCTATTAACGGAGGAGTTGCAACACGCTCTGCGGGCGTTGGTTCGCCTGCGCGAGCATCGCGGTACCAGCCTGAGTGAGAATCTGGTAACGTGTGTAGCTCGACATGGTTTCTGCCATATCTGTATCGCGGATGCGGCTTTCTGACGCCTGGATGTTCTCGTAAGCGTTCATGAGGCCTTTCGCTGCATGCTCGAGGCGGTTGTAATACGCGCCCAAGTCTGCACGCTGTTTGCTGATGATGCGCAGTGCTTCATCAGACAGACCGATAACAGAGTTGGCTTTGCCTGGTGTTGAGATCGAGATGAACGTCAGCACCGTTGGGTTTCTCAGCTTCAGCGCAGCAGATGTCATCGTTTCGATGAACACGCGCTCGCGCTGATGCATGTTTGCACCCATGTGGAACCACATTGAAGCAGTCGGGTTCAGACGTGCGAATGAACCTGTGAGCAGCTTCATTTTGTTGAATTCGGCCTGAGATGCGATACGATCGATTTCGTCGATCAGTTCTGAAATCTCAACCTGAATTTGCTGGCGGTCTTCGTCGGTATAGATACCGTTGGCAGCCTGAACCGCGAGAACGCGGATGCGCTGCACGAGTTCGCCGGTTTCCTGCAGGTAACCTTCCGTTGTATGGATGAAGCTCATCCCGTCTTCTGTGTTCTGTTCGGCGCGGCGCAGGCCGTGGACCTGTGTACGCATCTTTTCAGATACAGCGAGACCGGAAGCATCGTCACCACCGCGGTTGATTCGCATACCGCTCGACAACTTTTCCATATCTTTGTCCAGCGACCAGTTCTGGAACTTCAACACGCGGTGCGTGTTGATCGCAGACATATTGTGATTGATAATCATTTGTTTCCTCCGTGAAACTTTACAATGCCCGGGCTTCGGATACGCGAAGCGCGAGACCTCATGTCTCGCCGTCGTTTCGCAATGCGAAACGACTGCCCAGTCTTACCATTAGTTTCGGCGGATCGGTGTTTTACTTAACGCATTCATCCGAAAAAAGTGTCGCACTTTTTTTGTGTTTTGGAAAAAAAAGCTAAAGCAATTCCGCGGATCTGACGAGTGCGCTGTGCATTCGGCATTGAGGAAAAGAAGTCCGCGCATGCATGCCACTGCGATGCAGAGCGAGGCCAATTTTTTCGTTCACTTTTTCCGCACGGATGGCGCAAAACTCTTTACTGAGCAGAGACTGAACACACACGGTCGTACACAGAACATGGC
>CAYHJO010000057.1:0-20071 GCA_964356715.1 uncultured Turneriella sp.
TTATTGAGCGGTGGGTGGGCCAGGTTTTTTATCCCGGCGTTAAAATCGACGGTAACAGGATGCTGTCTTATTTCCACGACGATTTCGATCCCGCAAAACTGCAGTTTCTGCTTGCCGAGCTCAGCTGACCGGCTGAGCCCGGCGGGTTAGGCAAAAAACTCTCCGGGATGCGGCTTAAAAAAGCATCCGTGCCTGCCGCCTCCCGGATTATCGTGTATCATCGGAGAAAAATATGAAAATCAGTCGGACGTATCACTCTGCGGCAATTTTATACGCCGTGTGCAGTCTCTTTTTCTTTTCGCCGCTCGCTGCCGCCGAGCCCGATTACGGCGCGCTGAACCATGTGCTGGCAAAACACGTCAAAGCCGGTTCGCGCGCAGGCATACCTGCAAACCTTGTGAATTACCCACAGCTCGCCAAAGATGCGGAATTTGCCACGGCGGTGAAGGCAATCAGCGAATTTGACACCGCGCAGCTCAAAACGCGCAGTGAAAAACTCGCGTTCTACATCAATGCGTACAATATCGCGGCGCTCCGCAAGGTGCTCGGCAAATACCCCACGGCCAGCATCCGCGATGCCGGCGACGCAGTGTGGAAACAGGACGCGATCACTCTCGCGGGCAAACCCATATCACTCGACGCTATTGAGCACAAAATTCTGCGCCCGATGGGCGATGCGCGTATGCATTTCGCGATAGTCTGCGCGTCGCTCAGCTGTCCCGACCTGCGCCGCGAAGCCTATACAGCCGCAAAACTCAATACTCAGCTAGACGAGCAGACGCGGCGTTTTCTTGCGAACCCCGCCAAGGGGCTGCGCGTCGAGGGCAACCGGGTTTTTCAATCGGCGATATTCAGCTGGTTCAAAGACGACTTTAAAGATGTGGCGTCTTTTCAGCGGCGTTATGTCAAGGGTCTGCCCACGCAGACTGAGCGCCTTGAAATGCCCTACAACTGGAGCCTCAACGAATAAAAAAAGCGGCCGAAGCCGCTTCACCTGAAATCGTCGTCAGCGATTATTTCTTCGGCTCTGGCGCCGGAGCAGTTTCAACCGCCGTCACGGATACCGTGCCGTCGCCATTGAAAGTAACTTTCTTCTTTTTTGCGGGCAGCGTCACTTCTTTGGCAGTGTTCTTAGCCGGGTCGAGTGCAACGTCACCGCGCACTTGTTTACCTTCTGCATCAAACACCTTCACCGAATCAGGCTTCCCGTCTTTCAGCGTCACCGCTTTTGTTTTTTTACCGGTTTTGTCGTCAAAATACTCGACTCCGACCAGCTTCTTGTCTTTGTAAGACGACACCTTTTCGTTCACACCGTTCTGATTGACATCAAAATTGGCTTTGGCTTCGCTATCGCTCATCGTATCATAACGACCGATAACTTTGCCGTTGGGGTCTTTCAATACCGTGCTCTTAGTAGATGTTCCGCAATGCATCGCGAAGGCCGCGCACACTGACAGAAATGCAATTGTTTTCGATTTAACCATGGTCTAGCTCCTCTCTCTCCTCTATATCGTCAAGTCTTATGCCTGTAGTTTAGGCCGCCTTTAAAACCTATAGACCCACGACACCGAACCCGAAAAGAACAGGCCGGGTGCGGTTTTATCAATCACATACTGCGTATGCGAGTTAACGCTTATGCCCCAGCGGACACCGAAAAGCACGGTATAGGTCAATCCGGCAGCCACGGTGGGCAGGTAGAAGGTAATATTTGTGGCGCTATTCCTGACGACCCCGCCGAAAACTCCTCCCATGGCGTATGGGGTCAGCGCCATTCTCGAGCCGGAAAACAGGAAAGTGTACCCCAGGCCGGCCGCAGCGCTGCCACCCGCCAGGTAGTTTACAGGATCTTTTTTGGTCACAAAATAGCCATCGAGCCTGAACTGTGGCTGCAACCAGGAAGTCCAAACGCGCGTGCCAAAATGCACGTTGAGGCCCGTCAAAACGCCGAGGTTATTTCCCGCATCGAGAATGCCCTTTCCACCCAGCGCACCTATATGCAACATTGCCACGGATGAAAAAGCCAGGGTATCTTTTTTGAGCTCGACCTTCTCACCCTTGGAGGCAACATCTCGCGATGCCTGCGCAATACTCTGTCGCTTCTCCGCCGGCTTCGCGTTGACCGCATAGGTAACCTGCGCCGCAGCCTTGCCCTGCGTAACGGGAGTGATGCTCACTTTCTTATCGCTGACCAGGACAATGAACGCGTTTTTGATCCCATAACCTTCGAGCCAGCTGATTATGCGGTCGCGCTCGCGCGTTTTGGCAAAGCCGTTGGCTTTCTCCTGCTCGCTTTTGGTAACTTTGTATTCTTTGTAAAACTCATAGATTGTCAGATATCTGCCCGAATAGGTATCAGCGAGCTCATTTTTCAGCACATCGAGTTCTTTGATTGCCTGTTTTTCTTCGTCAGCCGTGGAGTACGTGGGCACCAGCACGAGGATTTTCAGATCGCTGGCTTTTCCCTTCTCTCGCTCAGCCGCCAGGGCAAAAGCGTAGATTTTTTCCACGATTCCGGCTGCCATGCGGTCGATCGATTTGAAAATTTTCGTATCTGCCGGCGAACTGTCTTCGACCGCACCAATTACGCGTTTTCCCTGCGCGTTGTAGATGATCGCCTTAAACAACAGCTCATTCTGATCGGGGCTCAGACTAAAACTGCCATAGATCAGAATATCGGATTGCGACTCTTTCGCAATTTTATCCGCGTCAGTCTGCGCGTATTCGCCGCCGATGTATTTGTATTTGTCCGCTGCGACCCGCACACGGTTCTCGTCCTGGCGCACAAATTCAAAACGGGCCTGCATCGCGGTATTAATTGCATCGGGCAGACTTTTTTCCACCCATTCATGGTGATCGCTCTTGCTCGCATTAAAGAAGGTCATGATCGCCACGCGCGCAAGTTCGGCGGGCTTATCTTTCGGCACATCTTTTGCGGCCAGAAGGCCGCTCGCTGAGCACAGGAGCGCCAGACAATAAACAAAACGCATGCAGGGCAAGCCAACACGCAGATTTGACTTTGCAACAATAAAATCGGCCGCGGAGAGTCCAGCGCCGCCCGGGGCTAACCAACCGGTTAACAGAAAAAATCGACGGAAAAAGCCTTGCTGAGTATATTCAGCCCAGCCTTGAAGCAGCCGAGTTACTCGTGAACAAAAAAAGCGCCAAGTCGACGATACGCAACACCAGCAAGAAAGCCGTCAAGGCAGAGAGCCTGTTTGCTCCCAAGTGCCGCAATTGTTCTGGCTTTGAAGAAAAGCTGTCGGCGGTCGAACGCGACGAAGTTAAGGGCGAAGTTTCGCTCATGCACAAGCATGAAATCATCCGGCAAATGTCCTCTCACATCGGCACCGATGCACGCGCGCTGACCCAGGCCGAAGAGCTGTTTGACAGCTTTAAGTACATGATTGCGGAATATGTCGTGAAACACGAATTCAACTGCGAGAATAAACTGTCAGTGCAGATGGTGCTGTGGCTCGAAGAAAAATGCCAGCCGGCCGCAATTCATCCGCTGCATAACCTGATCAACCAATACCTCAACAAGCGCGCCTAAGCGCAGCGCTGCGACATTTTCCGCTGAGCCTGTTAGCCTAAGCGCGCTGCCATACCCATGTCAGCTCATGGCCATTGTGCCACAAATGATAGATTTCGCTCCCCTTAATAGCGGCAAATCTGCGGATGAGCGCCTTGTCTGATTTTCCGTGGATTTTCAGCGTGCAGACCATGAGCCTTACTTTCGCTGGCAACAGCCACTTCTGCACGGCCGGCAGAAGCTTCGCCGGTTCGCACGCCATATCGCTCATGATCATTGTCGCGCCTGCGAGAATTTCCTGCGGCGGATTGAGCCCGTCTCCCTTCCGGAAACGCAGGCGCGGAAATTTCCTGAGCAGCGCGGTGTCGGGCTCTGCACGGTCGATCATCTGCACGGCTGCCCCCAGTGAAGCCGCGACGTAGCTCCAGCCGCCGGGTGTCGCGCCAAGATCGACAACGTTATCGGCGGCCCCGGGCACAACCCCGGCGAGCGTCAGTGCCTCATAGAGTTTGAGATACGCCCGGCTCGGCGGCCCGATCCTGTCTTCCTGGAAGCGCATTTTGCCTCCTGCGTAGGCATGCTTCAGCGGGGCTTCGCAGACAAACAGCGATTCGGCAGATTCGAGCGTGAACGCGCGATAATGCTCATGAGCGGCCTTGACCGGGAAACTGAGAATTTTTTCTTTTGCCGCTCGTACCTCGCCGGCGATGAGCGAGCCGCGGCGAAAGTTTACACCGCCGGCATAGATCCAGCGTTTGCCCAGACGCCGCAGCTGCTTTGCTGCATCGGATATAGAAGTGACCGGAATGCGGCTGACAGGCCAATAATCGAGCACCCAGTAAAGGCGTTCTGCAACCGGCGAAAAAAAAATCTCCGGCGATATTTCCGTGAGTTGCACTTTGTATTGCCGCGCCTCGTCCAAAAACTCGTCGCGAATTTCCTCGCGGATAAAATAGATAGCTCCCGCGTTCTGCATGGTCAGGGGGAAGAAATCAGCCTTCAAAAAAACCGCGGAAGCGCCGCAGTTTATCGATCCACCCTTTCTTATTGCCGCCCGGATTGAAGATCACGGGTTTCAGATCAAAATCGCGCAGCGTGTCATGCACAAACTTCAGAATATAGTGGAAGACTTTTTCGCGCGCAAGCTGGTGCGTCACCAGCACATGGTGCGTACTCAGGTCTTCATTGAGCTTAAACACGTACGCGCGCTTTTCGGTAGCGGCGATTTTGCGGAAAATATAGTGCATGTTTTCGATGTGCACTGTCTGATCGCCCGCCGCGTGTATGAGGCAAGTCGGCTGTTTGATGCGGTGCAGGCGATGCCGAACGCGCCCGACACCAAGCTTAAACGAGTGCAACGGCGGCAACGTGAACGCTTCGCCGTAACCCACCCAGGGAATCATGACCTTTTCGGAGACTCCGCTCTGCGCTTTGGGAATATACGTGAAGAAGTTCTTCATTACACCCGAAAGGAACAGCCGCGGGTCTTTGAGAATGAAGCGACCGTTCAGGAAACCGTTCAGTAAAACCGGCGCGGATATACAGATGACTCCCGAAGGCGGATTCAGCCGCGCGACTTCACTCGCCAGCGTGAGGCATAGATTGCCCCCCATTGAAAATCCGACCAGAAAAAAATGCCTGAAGCGCCCCCGCTCGCGCTGGTACGTTTCGCGCACTGCCGTCAGCCAGTGCTCGTAACGGGTTTTCGCGAAATCTTTGACGTTGGTGCCATGCCCCGGCAGAAGCGGTGCAATGACCGTATGCCCCTCGCGGTTCAACAGTTCACCGATGTTGCGCATCGTGTAAGGCGAGTCTTCGAACCCGTGTACCAGCAAAAAACCGACGTCCGTCTTCCCCTGAATTCTGAACGGTTCGGCGCCGCGCATGATCTTAATCGCAGGCGGCGGTTCCTGAAAAGCATGCGGATTTACTTTTTCAGGCAGGCCGTAATGGCCGACAATCAGCAACACTGCAATGAGAAACAGCAGCCAGAGCATTTAGGATTACCGCCGATTGAGAGGCGCTGCGTAAAGGTGAATAGAGTGCCGGGCAGGTCTGACTGCGCCACGCCCCCCGGCGGCGCAGTGGTTAAGATTGCCACGGCATCGAACCGCTCCACGGCAGACTTTGTGATTTCGTCGCCGCTCTTCGCGGGGGCGTACGCGCGGCGATTGAGCGATTTCCGGGAATATGCGGGGCGGTTCAACCAAAAGATCTGAATGAAACCAGTTCTAAACAACCGACAGCGTTACCGTCGCACGGGCCACAAGTTTTTTCCGCTTACCCAGCAGTGCATAGACATATGAATCGGCGATAACCAGCGTTTTGCCGTTTTTCAACACAAAACTGTCGCATACAATCTTTCCGCCCTTGGCCGGCCGCAAAAGATTGATTTTGAATTCAGCGGTCAGCACGAACTTATCGGCAAAGATCAGCGTGCTCGCGGCGCCGCCGGCAGTATGGTCGGCGATCGTCGCCAGCACACCCGCGTGCACGAAACCGTTTTGCTGCAGATGTTTTTCGGTGACCCGCATCTCTGTCGCGACATGTCCCGCTTCGACTGCCGTAACCTCTATGCCGAGGTCCGTGATAAAATTGGCCGCCCCGAAAACGCCTTTCAGCCGTTCGGTAAAATGGGGGTCAAAAGGTTTGAACTTTTCGTAATGATAAGCCGCCGCGTCGCCATCCGTGGCTGCGTCGGCCCCGCGACCTCCGTGTCCCATGGCCGCCGTACCGCCCTACTTCTGTAGTTCTTCTGTCAGCAGAGTCGTTGCGACCTGCGGATTCACTTTGCCGCGTGTCTTCTTCATGATTTCACCCTGCAAATGTTTGAGCGCGCGGTCTTTGCCGGCTTTAAAATCGGCCACAGATGCGGGATGTTCGGCCATGACAGACAGCACGATTTCGCGGATCGCTGTTTCATCGCTCACCTGCGACATACCCTTCTCGTCGACGATGGCCTTCGGTTTTTTGCCGGTCGAGACCATATCGGCAAAAACTTCTTTCGCAATTTTTCCCGAAATCACGCCCGAATCGATCAGGTGGATAAGCTCCGCAAGGTTATTGGGCGGAAACAGCGCGCTCAACGCCTTGTTCTGCGCTTTGACGATCGCCAGCATTTCAACCATCACCCAGTTTGACGCCTTTTTTGCCGGCGCACCGGCTTTGAGCACTTCTTCAAAATACAGCGCCGTGTCGCGCTCCGCAGTCAGTACGCCCGCGTCGTACTCGGGCAACCCAAACTCGCTGACATAACGCGCGCGTTTCTGGTGTGCGAGTTCGGGCAGGCCCGCGCGGATGCGGTCGACGTCGGCAGTTTTCAGAATCAGCGGCACGAGATCGGGATCGGGAAAGTAACGATAGTCGTGCGCTTCTTCTTTGCTGCGCATCGATTGCGTAAAATCGCGCGCGGCGTTATACAAACGCGTTTCCTGCACGACTTTGCCGCCCGATTCGATGAGCTCTGACTGGCGCACAATTTCATATTCGATTGCGGCTTTTACCGATTTAAATGAGTTGAGGTTCTTGATTTCGACGCGTGTACCGAGTTTGTCCGTGCCTTCGGGGCGCACGCTCACGTTCGCGTCGACACGCAGCGAACCCTGCTCCATATTGCAGTCTGAAACATCGATGTATTCGAGAATTTTTTTGAGTTCGGTGAGATAGAGCACCGCTTCATCGGAGTTGTCGACTTCGGGTTCGGAAACAATTTCGATGAGCGGTGTGCCGGCGCGGTTCAGATCCACATAACTTTCGTGCACCGCTGGATCTTCGGAATGCATAAGCTTGCCTGCGTCTTCTTCCATGTGGATGCGCGTGATACCAATCGTCTTCTTGCCACCCTCAATCTGGATGTCGATATGCGCTTTAGTGCAGTAGGGTTCAAAAAACTGCGAGATCTGGTAACCCTTGGGTAAGTCAGGATAAAAATAGTTCTTCCGGTCAAACTTGCTGCGCTCGTGGATGAATCCCCCCAATGCAAGCCCTGCACGCACAGCCTTGTTGACGGCTTCGACATTGAGCACCGGCAGCGCACCGGGCAGACCAAGACAGACAGTCTGCACTTCGGTATTGGCGTCGGCGCCAAATGAAGTGGCTGCCGCGGAGAAAAGTTTGCTCTGTGTATTGAGCTGGCAGTGGACTTCGAGACCGATCGTGGGGATGAACTTCATGGGTTATTTTTGCGCGCTAGATAGCGCGTCATGTGAGTTTTGCAAAACCACACCGGGCGCAATGCGCCCGGTGTGGTTTTGCGCTTTAAGCTACTTTTTCGATGCTCTGATCGACGAGTTTCGAGAACTCGGCAAAGAGCTCGCGATCGTCGGTGTCCGACGGATGGAAGTTGGGTTTGAAGTACGTCACGAACGCAATCGCAAACTGGCGGAACATACCGTCTTTGTCGAATGACTCGTAGCTCAACGCCTTCAGCACCTGCAGGTAATCGACATTCTTCTCCTGCCGGAAAATGTGCAGAAAGCCCCACAGCGACAAGCCGCCAATAAGCCCGGCGGTAATCAGCATCGCACCGGTGCGCAGAAAGTAGTTCGCGTCGACTGCACGCATGACGTCGAACGCCACATGCTTGTGCTCGATCTCTTCGATCGCATGCCAGTAGATCAGGTCTTTAATGCTCTGGCTGTCGAATTTGGCGAAGGACTCCGATTTGAGCGCGGCGGTGCCCCACACGGCAGTGAAATGCTCTGCCGCGGCAGTCACCGCCACTTCGAGCTTACCACCGCCGTACGGCAAAAAATCCGCCGCAAACTTCTCGAGAAAGCCGAACGCAAAACCATTCCAGTTCTTAAGGAACGATTCGACTTCGTACTTCGAGCCAAATATTTTGGTGTTGAGCAATTCGTGTTGCCGGCCGTGCTGCGCCTCCTGCGCGATGAAACCTTTGACATCCTTCTTGAGCTGCTCATCGCTCAGCTGGTCGGCATAACGCTTCACCGCTCTGATAAAGAAGCGTTCGCCGTCGGGAAACAACAGACTCAGGCCTATCAGGTACGCGCGCCGAAATACGTTGTTTTCGGTCGCATCGGGGTTGGGCGATTCGAATTTATAATCCGAAAAATCCCACTGCGGTGACCGCACTTTCGGGTGTGGCACGGTTGATTTTGTGCCCTCCGGGGTTTTTTCGTTAAAAAGACTCAGAATATCCATAAATCCTCCAGTATGAACACCTGTTCATTTATGGCAGCCTTTCCCAAACTTGACACAAGCGTCAAGAAAAATATCAGACAGGTCTACCCCGGTAACGCTTGCCCCTGTGTAGAAAATCTGCGCATTGACAGACAGTGCTTGGCCGAATGCAACGTCCTTTAGCCGTGTTTTCGCTGCTGCTGTTTTTTCAGATGGTTCTCCCAGGCGCAGTTTTCAGCGCTGACACCGGCGCTGCCAAGGCGCAGAACGGCCAGACCCCTAATCCGCTCGCAGATGAAGACGAACACAGCGACGTGAAACTGAAAATCTTCTGCGCAGAGCAGGATTTTTCTCTCAACATGGCGCACTACTCTCTACCGGTCGGCTCGGACGTGATACCTGCCGGGCATATTCTCGAGATTCCCACACCACCTCCTCTCGCTTAACGCTTTCCCTACAGTTTCTGCACCTTGCGCAACAGGTGCGTCGTATCTTTTCTCTGGAGGATTTATGGGTTTATTACTTAGAAAAAATATTTCGTCGGGCATCGTCGTCTTTTTTGTCGCGCTGCCGCTGTGCCTGGGCATCGCTCTGGCGCAAAATGCGCCGCTGTTATCAGGACTGATTTCCGGTATCATCGGCGGTGTTGTCGTCGGTTTTCTCGGCGCCTCACAGGTTTCTGTCAGCGGCCCTGCAGCGGGACTCACCGTGGTCGTGCTCGGGGCGATTTCGCAGCTGGGCGGCTTTCCGGCTTTTACGCTGGCTGTTCTGCTGTCGGGTGTAATGCAGATCGCGTTCGGCTTTCTGCGTTTGGGACTCGTCAGCAAGTTCATACCGGGTTCGGTCATCAAGGGCATGCTCGCCGCGATCGGCATTATCATCGTGCTGAAGCAGGTGCCGCATCTTCTGGGCTATGACTCAGACTACGTCGGCGACATGGAATTTTTCCAGCCCGACGGCCGCAACACTTTCACCGAACTCTGGGTGATGCTGCGTTTTCTCAACCCGACTGCGGTGCTGATTTCAGCGGTGTCGCTGGCGGTCATTCTGTATTGGGATAAAAAAATTGCGCAACGCATTGCCGTGCTGCGCAGCGTGCCAGGCTCGCTTATCGCGGTGTTCGTCGCGGTCGCCGTAAACCTTCTGGCCGCCAGGGTCGACTGGTTGCGCGACCTGAGCGCCAACCATCTCGTACAGATTCCCGTCGATGTCGGCTGGCCAGACTTTGCCGCGCAATTTGCCGGACTCGATTTTTCGCTGCTGATCAAAAAGAAAGAAATCTGGTCGATCGCACTCACGATCGCTGTGATCGGCAGCATTGAAACTCTGCTCAGCCTCGAAGCGGCCGACAAGCTGGACAAAGAACGGCGGGTTTCAAACAAAAACCGTGAACTGTTTGCGCAGGGCACAGGCAACATACTGAGTGGCCTGCTTGGGGGGCTGCCGATCACGGCAGTCATCGTGCGCACAGTCACCAACGTGAATTCGGGCGCAACACACCGCATCTCTGCCATCTGGCATGGTGTGCTGCTGGCCGCTGCGGTGTTTGCGTTCCCGAAGGTTCTCAATATGATTCCGCTCGCAGTGCTCGCGACGGTGCTCGCGATCGTCGGTTACAAGCTCAGCAGCCTGCGCATCTTTCGCGACGTCTATAATTCTGGCCGGGAACAATTTATTCCTTTTGCCGTGACGGTTGTTGCCGTTGTATTCACCGACATTCTGATCGGTGTTGCGATCGGCGGAGTTTTCGCTGTGGCGTTTCTGCTCATTGAGGATCACCAGAAGGGATTCTATGTCTCCGATCGGGAGGGCACCACTGTCATAGAACTCGCCGAAGACATCAATTTCATTCACCGCCCGGGACTGAGCGAGGCATTTCGCCGCCTGCCCGACGGCGCCGCGGTCACGCTGCACGCAGAAAATCCGCGCATGATACACAATGACATCGCCGAATTGATTCAGGAGTTCCGCGAGAGTGCCGCCGGACGTGGCATCAGAATCATTGAAAAGAACATGCCTTACATACCACGCGAAACCGACCGGGGCGGTAAAAGTTCAGCGACGTATAAACGCCTGATTCAAGGCAACCGCAACTGGGTGCAAAAAACCCTCGAACACGACCGCGATTATTTCACCAGGCTGTCGCGCGGGCAACAACCCGAAATTCTGTGGATCGGCTGCTCGGACAGCCGGGTGCCGCCGAATGAAATCACGGAAACAAAACCCGGAGAGATATTCATCCACCGCAATATTGCGAATCTGGTTGTGCATACAGACCTCAACATGCTGTCAGTGCTGCAATATGCGATCGAAAATCTGAAGGTGAAGCATGTGATTGTTGCGGGACATTATGAATGCGGCGGCATTCAGGCTGCACTGAAGGACATTGACCTGGGTCTTGCCAATAACTGGCTGCGAAATATTAAAGAAACCTACCAGCAGCATGCCGAAGAGCTCGAGACGATTAAGGAGCCAAAAGCGCGCGAAAGGCTTTTGGTCGAACTCAGTACCATGGAACAGGTGCGCAATCTGGCAAAAACTTCGATTGTGCAGCATGCCTGGAAAAAACGCCAGGTCGAGATTCACGGCTGGGTGGTCGATATTGCCACGGGCCTGATCAAAGAGCTGCCGATCAATCTGAATAAACAGGCGGATTTACCCCCGGTTTTCCGCTATAAAATCTGAAATGGGCATTTTGGGCCGTAATGCGGCCCAAAATGCCTGACTGAACCGGCAAGCGGGGCTGAGGGGTTTCCACTGGCCGTATTATGTCGCATTATCTCTGTGACTCCCGGTGGCCTACCCGCTCAATGACAAACAATTGACCTGCGTGCGCCACGGCGAAGGCCCCCTGCTTGTGCTCGCGGGGGCGGGTTCGGGCAAAACCGGCGTCATCGTCAACCGCATCACGCAGCTGATTTCGCGCGGCATTGCCCCCACATCGATCTGCGCCGTCACATTCACCAACAAAGCCGCCAAAGAGATGCGCGAACGCGTGCGCGACCTCGTCGGCAAGAACCCGCGCGGGATTTTCATCGGCACGTTTCATAGTCTGGGACTGCTGATTCTGCGTGAGAACCAGGAAGCTGCCGGCGTGGGTAAAAATTTTTCCATTATGGGCCAGGACGACCAGCTGACGCTGGCGCGCGAAGTACTGGTGCAGAGCGGAGTCGACACCGAAAGATTCAACGAGAAGAACCTGATCAAGGCAGTATCAGACTGGAAAAACAGCGGCGAAGGCCGCGACGATTTTTTTGCCGACGATGTGTGGAAACTGCGCACTCCCGAGCGGCCGATTACCGAAATCGCGGCACAGTATGTCGAGCGGCTGGCCAACATGAACTCTCTCGATTTCGATGACCTGATACTCATTCCGGAAAGATTGCTTGGCAGAGATGAAGAAGTGCGGCAGAAATACCGTACGCGTTTCGGATTTTTTCTCGCCGACGAATTTCAGGATACGAATCCTTTGCAGTTCCGTTTTCTCACACAACTGATGACACCGCCGTTTAATCTGTGCGCCGTCGGCGACGACGACCAGTCGATCTATTCGTGGCGCGGCGCCGACACACGCATCATGCTCGAGTTCAGGCAGACTTTCCCCGACGCGGAGATGGTCGCGCTCGAACAGAACTACCGTTCAGAACAGTACATTCTCGACATCGCCAACAAACTCATTTCCAACAATACCGCCCGGCATGTGAAAAATCTGTTCAGCGCGGTCAAAACCGGCAATCGCGCGGTGGTGTTCGAAGCCGGCGACGGCACGGGCGAGGCGGAATATGTCGCCGATACCATCGTCGCGCTGAAAGTCCGCCATCAATTGCAGTACTCCGCCTTCTGCGTGCTTTACCGTACCAATTTTCAGAGCCGTTCGTTCGAAGAGATTTTGCGGCAGCGCAATATACCCTACCATGTCAGCGGCAGCTACCAGTTTTATGATCGCAGCGAGATCAAAGACGTGCTCGGCTACCTGCGTTTCTTCGCCAACCACGCCGACGACCGTTCGCTGATGCGCATTCTGAATATGCCCAAGCGTGGCATTTCTGAAACCGCGATACAAAAGCTCTCGCAGTATGCACAGCTGAACAAAAAACATCTGTGGGAAGTGCTCGAAGAAATCGAGATGTGCGAACTCGACATTAACGCGGCGACACTCGCGGGCATTCTCGAATTCAAGGATTTTATCAACCAGCATAACCAGGAACTGCGCAAGCAGGGTAATCTGTCGAAAGCGGCGCACAACCTCGTCGACGCACTCGGTCTCGAGCGCGAATATGTCAGACAGGGCCTCGACGCGCAGAAGGTGACCAACAAGATGCTCAATGTGCGCGAACTCATGCGCTCGATGGAGGATTTCGAAAGTGGCGAGCGGCAACTGCCGCAGATCGGCGAAGAAGCCGAGCGCAACCTGTTCACCTACCTGCATTTTGTGGCATTACTCACCGCAGATGATAAAGAGAGCGACTCTGATTTGCCACGCGTGCAGCTGATGACAATCCACCAGGCGAAAGGTCTTGAATTTGATACGGTGTTTGTCACGGGCCTCGAAGACGGCATTTTGCCTCATCAAAGATCCATAGATGCATCGGAAGAATCGCCCGATAAACAGGGAATCGAAGAGGAACGCCGCCTGCTCTATGTGGCACTGACCCGCGCCAAACGCAGGCTATATCTCACTCTTTCTCGCACCCGTAAAAACCGCGGGCTCGTCACGGACTGCACACCTTCGCGCTTTCTCGACGAACTGCCGCCCGAACTACTCGAATGGGAAGGCCCGGGCGGCGAAGTTGCCGACCTAGCGGATTTAGAAACCATGTTATTGAATATATGATTAAGCCATTATTTTTTTCGGGGCCACGCCCCGAAAAAAATAATGGCAAAACCTATTTAAACTTCTTCGCGTTAGCGGAGAGTTTACGAAACTCTTCGCCTGCCGGGCCGGGAAGATGGCAACTCTCGCAGGTTAGCGCCTTTTTTGTGCGCTTTTTATAACGATTCATGAACTTCATGTCTTTATGAGCCTGCTCGCCCGCCGGCGTCATATCCGAGCCGCCACGGTGGCAGAACGCGCAATCGACCTTGAACTTTTCGCTGATCGGGAACATCTCTTCGTGAGCAAACTCGCCTTCCTTGGTCAGCAGCGTATAATCGCCCTCTTTCAGGCCGCGTTCGGCGTCGGTATGGCAATATTCGCATTTGACGTCGAGTTGCTTTGAGATTTTTTTCATCTCGACTGCGATCTTCTCTTTTTCTTCGAAAGTTTTTGGGGGTTGCCCTGAAATCACAAATGCTGTCATTAAACAAGCAAGGGCAAAAATGCGCAGCAGCCAGATTCGCATCTCAGATCAGCTTTTTTCGCTACCGCTGACCGACTTATCGAGCAGATCTTCAAGGCGGGACAGGTGGTCCTGGTTGCGTGCCTGGATACGCGCAATTTCTTCGGAGATCAAAGCGTACTCTTCGGGTTTAAGTTTTTCGCCCGCGCTCAGGCGATCCATGAGGCGTTCGATCGGCAGCGCGTGCTCGGCGCTGTTCGACCGCGCCAGCTGCTCTTCGAGCGCGCGGCGCAGGCTTTCTTCACGCGCCTCGGCTTCAGCCTTGCGCGCCCCGATAAAATCCCGCCCCGTTGAAGGCATAGCGGCATAGGCGGAGAAATTCGCGGCGCTGTGTCAATCTATATTCAAAAGTGCTTGTCCGCTTGTGCGGTTCAGTCGGATTTCCTGCGCAATGGAACGCAAGAAGCTCCTCTTCCCTTTTTCTCTCATCTTTGCCGGCGCGCTATTGGGCGCAGTCTTCTCAACAGTGCTCATCTACGAGCACAACGGTGCGAAAACAGAAATCGGCTCTAGCGTCTGCGACGTGAATGCTTCGAACAGCTGCGAAAAAGCCAGAGAGTCGGCATTGGGCAAAGTTTTCGGCATTCCGCTAGCACTCATCGGCTTCCTGTTCTACGGTGGCATTATCGCGCTGGCAGCGATGCTGGCGCTTGAACTCAATGATACAGCGATCCGCCTGCTGCTGTGGGGAGCCATCGCGGCATTTACCTTCGATGTTTTCCTGCTGCTCTACTCGGTGTTCGTGCTGGGCGGCATCTGCCGGCTGTGTGCCATCACCTACATCGGCTCTGCCGCGGCTGCGGCGGGCGCATATCTGCTGAGTAAAACGGGAGAAAAAATGATCAAACCTGAATCTTTGTCCGTCAAAGCCAAGGCAGTCTTTGCAGTGCTGCTCGTTGCCACGTTTGCCGCGGGAATATTTTTCAATAACGCCGCCATAGAAAGCCAGAGCAGGAATACAGCCGCGGCGGGCTTAACCGATCAGGAAGCAAAACTGCGCGAGCAGTTGAATAACGAATTTTATAAACAATGGAAGGCCGGTGAAGTGATGCACCTCGACAAACCGGCGAGCGGCAACAAAGGCGCGACAAAACCTGTACTGACCATTGTCGAATTTGCCGACCCGCTTTGCCCGCACTGCCAGAGTATGGGGCTTGTGCTGAATGAATTTGTGAAAAAATATGCTGATAAGGTTAAGATCATCTTCCGTCATTATCCATTGGATATGAGCTGCAATGATGCCATAAAGAATCCGAGACTTCACGTTGGTGCCTGCGATCTCGCGCGCGCCATAGAATGTGGTGAGGCCCAGGGCAAATTCTGGCCAATGCATGACGCTGTCTTCGCGCAGCAAGAAGCGTTTACGCGGAACCCGGTGACAGAAAAAGCTATCGAATCCATGGCGCAGGGTGCGGGACTCAATGCGCAGCAAATGGCGTCGTGCTTTCGCGCGCAGGCGACCATGGCAAAAGTCAAAGCCGACATTGCCGCCGGGAACAGAATCAAAATCACGGGCACGCCGACGACGATCGTCAACGACCGCAAGTTGCCCGGCTCGCCGCTCGAATACGTCCCCGGCATTCTGGAGAAAATACTGGCTGAAGAATCCAGAAGGTAATGCTGGTTGAAGTCAGACGCGAACTCGTCAGACAGGACCACCGGTACCTGCAAAAGCGTTTTTTGCAGGATGCGACGAGCCGCATTGCCATCTATATCTGGCAATTACCCGACGACGACGATGGCGAAATGCTGCGCTTTCAGGTATCGTACAAAGAGGTCGCCATCGACTGGGCGGCTGAGCGCGGGCTGCGCTTTGCCAGCGTCGATGACGGCGACAATCCGATGGGCATGAAACGCTCCCCCATTCTGCACGAAGAGAATTCGTTGCAGGCAACGCAGATACAGCGTCTCTGCAACTATCTCGACGAGCACGCGGAAAAACCGGCACTGCGTTTTATTCGCGATATGCTGGTGCGCGATGTCCTGCACGGAAACCCAAAGCCATGAAAATTGATGCGCAGACGCAGATTTACGGCATTATCGGCAATCCGCTGGGGCATACGTTTTCACCGGCGATGCATAACGCTGCATATGAGAACCGCAAAATCAATGCCGTGTATCTGGCTTTTCCGGTAAAAAATCTGATCCAGCTGAAGTATTCGATGCGGCAGTGGAATATCCGCGGCCTGTCAGTGACGATACCGTACAAAATATCGATCCGCCGTCTGCTCGACCGCATTGACCCGCTGGCACTGCAGATCGGTTCGGTAAATACGATTCTGTGGGGAAAAACCGGCCTGCTCGAAGGCTATAATACCGACGGCCCCGGAGCGATTATGGCGCTCAAGAAATCACAGGTGCCGATCGCGGGAAAAAAGGTACTGATTATTGGCTCTGGCGGTTCGGCGCGCAGCATCGCCTTTGCGCTCGCGCAGGAAAAGCCCGCGGAAATCGGTATTATGGCGCGTAATCCGATGATGTCGATGCAGCTCGCGCGTAACCTGACGCTCAACCGCAAAAATCCCAAGGTAAACCTGCTGTTTACCGAAAAAAAACAAACGCTGCAGAATTCATTGCTCGAACTGATTCCGCAGAGCGGGCGGCAATGGACAAGCCTGCGCTACAATGACCCGGATATGCTCAAAGCTTACGATCTCATCATCAACACCACACCCATGGGAATGAAAGGTTCGACCTCGGCGGCGGCAAGCCCGCTCTCAGCGGCAGAGCTCAGCAAACACCAGACCGTGTTCGATATCGTCTACAACCCCGCGCAGACGCCGCTCTTAAAAACGGCCAAAGCAAAAAAATGCGAAATTGTTTTGGGCTATAAAATGCTGCTCTATCAGGGCGTGCTGCAGTTTGAACTATTCACGGGCAAAACCGCGCCGGTCAAGGCGATGGAAAAGGCACTCGTGGCCGAAATCAGGAAGGTTTCGTGATGGCCCGCCAGCGCAGAAGCGGCAACCGGCGCGGTGCGGGAAACAGGCCGCGCACAAAAATTCAGCCCCCACGCAAACCCCGCATTGCGCTTATCGGTTTTCGCGGCGTGGGCAAGTCGGCCATCGCGCGCCGGCTCAGCGAATATTGGGAAATGCCCCTGCTCTCTCTCGATGAGACAATAGAACGCCATGCCGGCATGAAGATCGAAGAAATTGTCCGCGTGCAGGGCTGGGCATTTTTTCGCGACAGCGAACACCGGGAGCTGGCTGAAGCGGCAAAACTCGACAGGGTGTTGCTTGATTGCGGCGGCGGCATAGTCGAAGAGGCGGATGGATCGCCCAGCGAAAGAAAATTACGCATTTTGGCCGATTCCTTCTTTTGTATCTACATTTCGACCAGCGAGGAAAAACTGGTGCAGCGTCTGAAAAAT
Source organism: uncultured Turneriella sp. (assembly GCA_964356715.1). Classification (GTDB taxonomy): domain Bacteria; phylum Spirochaetota; class Leptospiria; order Turneriellales; family Turneriellaceae; genus Turneriella. Next base: position 17,384 of record CAYHJO010000057.1, read on the forward strand.
CTTTCACGCAACGCTTCGCGCCCCGATTTGCCTTCGGCCGACACGCCTGAGAGCCTTCTGGCAGTCTTTCGGCGCCGCGAACCGCTATACCTTAAAGTAGCGCACATGGTTGTCGATGTATCCGACACGAACATTGCCGAAAGTGCATTCCGCATCACCCAGATGTTCAAATGAATACTGAATCGTATTCGCGGCAATGCAGAAAAAAATAAAAACTCTGCTCATGGTTGACGCTTTGTGCAGATTCTGGATTCGGTTTTCTGAATGTTTCGTGTTTTGCTCATCACGAAGAACCTACCGCTTGTTGAATTCTGTCGCAAGAACCTGCCTGAAGGTTTTCGCTTCAAGACTCTGACGCGGCTTAATCTGCGCGAAGATTCCCCGCAGGGAATTATTGTTTTCGATTCCGGCTACCTTGCCGAACAGACCGACGGTATCATTGCTGCAGCAGCCGAAAGTTACGGCGCGCGCGACGGTGCGGTGTCTCTCAACATTCTCATGAATGAAGAACACCGCACACAATCCTTTTCCCTCTACCCGGAAAATCTGCAACATATACAGGCTATACTTCCTTACCGGGTGGCAGCGGGAAAAGTGCAGGGCTTATTGAGCAGTGAATGGCGCTGGGTTATCGAGTCACAAAAAAAACAATTAAAACAGACGGCCGATCGCATGCTCACTCTCGGCGAAAACCAGGCGTTGGTAGAGAGACTCGCAAAATTCAAGTCTGAAGTGCATGGCTCGATCCGCTTTCCCGCGTTTATGCACGGGCGCTCGCAGGAGATAATCCGCTTCCGGGAACAGATTCTCAGCACCGCAGCATCACAGCCGTATCTGTTGCTCACCGGAAAAGACACGATTCCCGTCGGAGAATTTCTCGAATATTACAGCGCGCTGCTCAGGCCCGAAAATCCGCCGGCTTTCAAGGTGATCGATCTCGCCAAAACCCCGCGCCATCTGCAGGCGCAGGCAATCTGGCCGGCGCGATCGAAACGCAAGACGGGGCAGATTGAATTGCCGGTCACCTGTATCAACCATCTGCATTTGCTGTCGTGGCAGAATCAGACTGCGCTTCTCAGCCAGCTGAACAACGCTGCGGGCAAAGCAGACCTCCGCGAGCGCGGCAGATATATTTTTGTCGCTTCTCCAGAACTCACGGGACTGGTGCGCAAAGGCAAATTCCGGCAGGATCTCTACTCGCTGCTGAAAAAAGCGGCTGCCGAGCTGCCGGCGCTCTACGAGCGCCCGGATGATATCAGCATGATTTCCGCCGAGTACATCAATCGCCGCGGCTTCACACGGCTGCAGGAACAGCATACGGAAATTGCCGCAAGGATCATGGGCCGGTTTGACCTCTCCAGCGGATACAGCGGCCTTTTTATGACCCTCGATCTGATGGACGACCTCGAAAAAAGCAAGGGTTTGCCCGTTTTTGAGCTATTGGGTGCATCTGAGCAGAGCGACGCTTTTATTGCGGCGCGCAGTTTTCTGCGCGAACAGGTCGAACCGAATCCCGCGACGCTGTTTCAGGGTCTCGCCGGCGCCGAGCGCGAGGCATTGAGCCTCGACTACGTCGAAAGACATTATATCGCCGCGGTTTGCGCGCGCTATGGCTGGCAGGTCACCGAGGCTGCGCGCCATCTGGGTATTTCACGCAAAACTCTCTACGACAAAATGCGCCGCTATAAACTCAGCCGGCCGGAAAGCGGCAGCGGCAGCCGCCGCAGCCAGGGCAAGGCTTCGTGAAAAAACCGGGACTCAGGGTGGGTTCCGGCAAGCTCAAACGCGTGGCGATTCCCGGCGCGCGTTCGCACCGCGGCCACCAGAACTCGACGAGCGCGCGCGTCAAAGAGGCGGCGTTCCAGATCATACGCAACCGCATCGACACAGGCGCCGACTGGGTGTTCTATGACCTCTACGCCGGCAGCGGGCAAATGGGAATCGAAGCACTGAGCCTCGGCGCCGCGCATGCGACCTTCGTCGAACTGATACCCGACCGACTGAGCGAGATCCAGCGCGCGCTCGCCGCGCTCGATATTCCGCGCGAACAGTTCACGCTGACGCGCGCGAAGGCCGCAAAAATTTTTCCCGAGGCGTTTTCGGCAGATCTGCCGCCTGTCGTCGTCTGGGCTGACCCGCCCTATACCTACGGACATAGCCAGTCAAACGATGCCGCTATGCTGGTTGCGCTCTATCGCGCCGCGATGCGCGAAGCCACAGGCAGGGCTCCGCTGCTGATGATACAGGTGCACGAAAAAAGCTCGGTGCTTACAGACGAATTTCTCGCGGCCAACGCAGATCTCGAAATCTACCGTTACGGTTCAAACTGCCTTGCGGTGCTGGGTAACAGCAGCCCGGCCGCGTAAGCTAACTTCCTGACTTCTCCTTTACCCGCAGTCAAAGACGGCAAAAGGTTCCTTATGCATTTCAAACTCTCCGACAGCGGAAAAGACAAAAAATTCACGCGCATCGTTGACATACAGACCAACGAGCAGAATTCACTGACTCGCGGCACGCTGCTTGAACTCAAAGCGATTCTCGACGAAACACAGAAAGACGACAAATACGCGTCGCTGTTGTTCACCTCGACCAACCCGAAATTTTTCTCGAACGGTCTCGACGCGGCGAACGTGCTTTCCACCCCGGACGACAAGCTTGTCGAAGAAGTCGGTGAAATTGTGCTTTTCT
>CAYHJO010000058.1:0-9754 GCA_964356715.1 uncultured Turneriella sp.
AAGTTTGTATCGAATAAATACTCGTACATGCAGCTGTTATTGGTTTCTGCGCTAGCATTCCATGCCAACAAAGAGCCCGCCTGGCTCGATCTGCTGCATTCGGCAGGTGTGCTGGCAACCGTATGGTTCTTTGCGCTGCGCATCTTCACGGTAAGGCCCGGAACGGTGGGCGAAATCGCCAATCAGAAGGCAGCCGGGGGAGAAAAACGCAGCATGATCGATGTTGAGTTACGCGCGAAACTCGATGCGGCGATGCAGATAGAAAAGATTTACACGCACGAAAGTCTGTCGATTCGCGAGCTCGCAGAGCATCTCGGCACGCAGGAATACCTGCTGCGCCGGCTCATCAACGCCGGCCTCGGCTACAGAAATTTCAACGACTATCTGAACGAAATCCGCATTACAGAGGCGAGTCGCATTCTCGCCGACCAGGCGCAGAACACAGTGCCGATTATCCGCATTGCGATGGATTTGGGGTTCGGTTCGCTGGCCCCCTTCAACCGCGCGTTCAAAGACAGAAACGGGAAAACTCCCACCGAGTTCAGAAAGAGCGCCAGCTGATTACGGCCCCTTGTGCTGCAACAGTTTCTCAAACTGCGCGGTGATCGCCTTAAGCTTGTCCACGACCGTTTTGGCGGGGGCATAGACAGTGCGCCGGCCTTCTTTGGTCCGTGTAATAATCCCGGCCTCCAGCAAAATGTTACAATGGCGCGAGATAACGGAAATATCCTGCGTTTGCCCATGCGATAACGAAGTGACATCCATGGGCCCGTGCATCAGTAGTTTTGCCACGATTTCGACGCGGCAGGGTTCGGCCAGCGCGGATAACAGCTTTATATCGATTCCCAGAGATGGCTTTGCCATTACCGCCAGTATATGTATACTTGCACAGATTTGCAAATATTATTTGACGCGCGATCCTGATTCTTGTATATTTGCACAATGATGCAAATGACAAACCGGCCGTAACGCGCATGAGCGTTCAGCCGGCGAAAGTGTGCGTTACAGGAGGGTACAATGGAAGTCAGAAACTATAAATGGAATTTTGACGATGTAACAGCGGCAGGCAAGGGCGGGGGCTTTGACAAATTTTTGTTTAATGCGCTGAGCCTGATTTTCCCCGAAGGGGAGCGCTTCTTCATTCGCAGCGTCAAAAAATTTGCCGACCGCGCCGAAACACAACAGGAGAAAGACGAAATTAAGGCCTTTATCGGGCAGGAGGTCCAGCACGGCCGTGCGCATGAGCTGTTCAACAACTCGGTGATGGCGCAGTATTACGATACGCAGCCGTTCATGCGCATTTACAAATATCTCGCCTACGATGTCATCGAACCGGTGATCGATAAAGTTCTGGGTGAGGAGGTAAACCTCGCGGTGACCGCGGCGGCCGAGCACTATACCGCAACCTGGGCAGAGGCGATGCTGGGTTCCGAAAGATTGGCAAGGTTCCAGTCCGAATCGCTGAAGCGACTCGCGGTCTGGCACTCGCTCGAAGAACTCGAGCATAAGCATGTCGCTTTTGACCTGCTGAAAAAAGTAAATCCCTCGTACGCGGTCCGTATAGCGGGGCTTCTGCTGTCAACCGGGCAGTTCATCGGCTTTACCGCGCTTGGCCTTGCGCTGCTGATGGTACAGGAGAAACAGATTAACTGGCGCGAATTTTTTGCCGGTGCGCGCGCCGACGCAGACAATCCGAGTGGCCTCACCAATCTTTTTGTCCGCGGATTTAAGAATTATCTCAGACCAGACTTCCATCCGTCTGATCGGGACGACAGCGAGCTGCGCGCGACGGCGCAGCAATATCTCGCAGCCAGCGCGCCGGCGGTAGCTGTAGCGGGGGGGGCGGCATGAGCGCTGAAAACAAGCTTATCTTCGTCTACAATGGCGACAGCGGATTGCTGAACGGCGTCATGCACTATCTGCACAAGCGCATTTCGCCCGATACTTATCCCTGCCAGCTATGCGGCATTATCTACGACGGCACCGAGCTCAACAAAGACTGGCTTGCATATGTCAAAGAGCTTGGCGTGCCGGCCGAATTTCTGCACCGCGATGAATTCAGGGCAAAATACGGCGAGCGCGGCCTCACTTACCCGGTGGTGTTGTCGCAGCGCAGCGGCGGCGAGCTTGAAACCGTGATCAGCGCAGAGGATTTTAAGACTATCGGTGACCTGCCGGCATTAAAAGATCGTCTGCGCGCAGTTGCCGTGTAAAAAATATTTACGGTAGTCAGCGGCGGCTTTTTCTGCAAAACGTACACCTGTGCTGAAACACAACGCGGAACTTGCGCTGAAACTGTCGCTGATCGCCGGGATTCTCGCAACGCTGGTAAGCTCATGGCAGAATTATGGCGCGTACGGTTCTGTCAGTCTGCACAGCATCGCCAACGGCCTTGTCGACGGATTTCTGATCGTTGGCCTGCTTTCTACCTACAAACTGATCGTCACCGACGTGCTGCTGCGCCGGTTTTTCCAGAAACTCGGTTTCTTGCCGACGCTGCTTTTGAATTCGTTCGTGTACAGCGTGTTGATTCTGTTCGGGCGCGCGTTCGGCCGTTACCTGATGGAATATGACAGGTTTGTGCTGTTTCCGATCGGCGACGGTATGGCAAAGCAGCACTTTTTCGAAGCGGTGATCGTCGCTGTGGTTTTTTCTGTTGTGTTCAACTTTCTTCTGCAAAACGGCAGACTGCTGGGTCCGAAAGTGATGGCCAATTTCATCACGGGCCGCTACCACAGGCCGCGCAGCGAAACGCGCGTCGTGCTGTTTATGGATCTCAAATCATCGACGACGATTGCGGAAAAACTCGGTGACAAAATCTATCTCGAATTCATGTCTGAGGCGTTCGCCGATATGACAGAGGCGATCATCTCGAGGCGCGCGGAAATTTACAAGTACGTCGGCGATGAAATCATTCTAACCTGGTCGCTGTCGCGCGGAATCGCGGACAATAATTGCCTGAAGTTTCCTTTGGAGATTCAACGGCTGTTTGTGGCAAGTGCCGGTCGCTACCAAAGCCGTTACGGTCATATACCGCAGTTTCGCACGGGTATTCATGTCGGCGACCTTGTGATCGGCGAAGTGGGAGTGCTCAAGCGGGAGATTGCCCTCATTGGCGACGTGATGAACACGACCGCGCGAATAGCGGGACATTGCCGTGAGTGCGGGCATGACCTGTTGATCTCGAAGGATTTACTGGAAAAACTGGCGGGGGACCCTGATCTGAATGTCATTCCGCTCGGAACGGTTGCGTTGCGCGGAAAGATTGCGGGCGCTGAGCTTTTTGCGGTGAAATCTGTTTTTTCCTGATCGATTTCGGAATCGATCAGCCCATTTTGCAATAAAGTAGATTCTGCGGTTTTTTTGTGCTAAACAGGCGCATGAAAACACCAGATTTGATTGAAAACAAGATCGCGCGGAGAAACTGGCTATGCCTGATATGCGGCAGCCTGGCGGCAGTCACCGGCTGCGCCTCAGCACCGGCCAAAATACCCGTGCGCGCATCGTTCCATGGTTACGCGATTGAAACGACGGTCGACGATGACAGCGCGCGCCACTACCTCGAAGGTTACCTTCAGGGTAAGTCCGTGCCCGCGGGCTTACTACAGCGTTTTGAAAACCTCGAAGCGTCGCAGTCCGCTGCATTGCCCTCGCGCGCAGAGTTGCAGAAAATTGCCGCGGAGTTTTCACTCGATTTCGGCGCTCTGTTCTTTATGAACCGGCTGCTTTTGCAGCCGGGAAACCCCGAACTGCAGCGTCGTTATCTGCGGCACCTCGAAAATGTACGCAATGCGAAAGCGTATTTTCCGAAGCAGGACATCCTCATCATGCTGGTGCCGGGTTTTGACTATGCGGCTAATGGCCATGTCACCGGCGCCGATTTCAAAAAGCCGCGCGCGCTGCTCGAGCAGGCGGGCTACGAAGTGCTGTTTGTCGACATCGACCCGATCGGCAGCGTCGAAGAAAATGCGGCTTACCTCAGTGCAAAAATTGCCGAACACAAACGGCGGAAGATTGTCGTCGCGGGCGCGAGTTCAGCAGGCCCCGCAATCCACCTCGCACTCGGGCAGCTGACAGAGCGCAGCGATCTTGTGAACGTAAAGGCGTGGCTCAACCTCGGCGGCATTTTGCAGGGTGTACCGGTGCTCGACCAGTTTTCGAGCGGGCCCAAGGGCTGGCTTCTGTCGGCGATCATCTGGTTCAAGAGCTGGAAAAAATACAGTTTTGAAAGTATGCGCACTGGAGTCAGTCGGCGGCGTTTTGCGGCGCTCGCGGTGCCGCGGCATATTCAGATCTATAACTATCTCGGGCTTTCGCTTTCAGGCGATATCTCGAAATTCGCCAGCGACAAATATGCGATGATGCGCAACGACGGGCCCAATGACGGATTGACGCTTCTGCCCGATGCCATTGCGCCCAATAGTTATTCGATTCTTTCGCCCAAGACCGACCACTTCTTTGCGCAGGACCCCGAGATCGACAAGAAAACTCTGGCGCTGTTGCTGACGATTTTGGAGAGAATACGGTAAAATCTACATCGCCGTCAACCCGCCATCGACAACAATGATCTGGCCTGTGATATACGCCGCGCCGTCAGACGCGAGCATGATTGCCGGTGCCGCAATGTCTTCGGGTGTGCCGAGGCGTTTCAGTGGAATATATTCGAGCATCTTCGCCATCACCGATTCGCGTTTCTTCAGCATGTCTGTCATATCGGTGTCGATAAAACCGGGGCAGATCGCATTGACGCGAAAACCTGCACCCGCCCATTCTATTGCGAGCGCTTTGGTCATCGAGATGACCGCGCCCTTGGTGCCTGAATAAACCGAAGCGAGTGAAGTACCGACGATGCCGAGCACGCTAGAGATGTTGATTATACAGCCGCCGCCTTTTGATGGAGCCTGCCCTGAGCCTGTCGAAGGGCCCGATTTACGCTGCATTTTGTAATAACTCTGGCAGCAAGTGAAGACTGCTTTGAAGTTGGTATCGATAATTTTGCTAATTTCTTCTTCGCCCAAGGCTGATGCCGGTGTGTTTGAGGCGACGCCTGCGTTGTTAATGAGACAATCGAGCCGGCCGTGTTTGTCTTTGATCTCCTGCATGATAGCGGCCATGCGGGGTTGATCGGCAACGTCGGCTTCTTTGAGAGTAATTTTTTTTTCTGAGGCCCATTCGCTGTTGGCAAGGTTTCTGCCGGTGCCGTAGACAATCCACCCCGCTTGCGCAAAGGCGATCGCGACGCCTTTACCGATGCCGCGCGTGGCGCCCGTGATGAGTACTGTTTTTTGTGGTGTCATATTTGCTCCTCTTTGAATAAGGTTCGCTCATGAATCCTGTGGTGAGCTTGTCGAACCAAAATTCATGGGCAAGCGATCAAACCAATGTGCGTTCGCTCAGCGATAAATGGGGTACCGCGTTAAAAGACACAAGTTCCCATTTTTCGCGATTGAGCGCGAAGTGGTGTATCGACGTATTGCAGATTCGGCGCATGAGCCCCAGCGTGTGCGCGAGATCGAGCCCTAAAATATGGCCAGTGAGCAGCGATATCGGGCCGCCCGAGGTCACGGCAAGAATTTTGCCGCTATGGAAATCCGGCGCCGGCGTACCGCCATGAAATTCCATAGCTACAGGCGGCTCGTTATGGGTTTCCAGTGCCCGCAGCACACGGCGCTGGAAGACAGTGAAGCTTTCGGCCTCGGTAAAACCTTCACCGGCGGCTACCCATGCCTGTAGAATATGACCCGTGAGCTGCTTAAAGATCTCACCCTTATTGGGCACATTTTCGTGTCGCGCGCGGTTCCATTCTTTGAGCAACGCCGCGAATTCAGGGTGACCGTGCCGCATCGAAGCGGCGACAATTCCCCACACCCTGAGGTCGAACTCCGCAAAGCTGTCGTGGATTTCCATAGCAGGCAAAACCGCGCCGCCCTGCGCGAATTCGGCGGCAATCACTTCGAGCGTCTGGCGCTGCCGGTTCAGGCCGCCGTGAAGCAAACGCGCGAAAGCAAAACCGTTGGCAGCCAGCCAAACGCCGGCACGGCGCGCCTGCTCGTGGCCCATGGCAGTCAGCTGGTCGTAATTATCGCCGGTGCTGTCGGCCTGTCCGTGCCGTACGAGTATTAGCTCAGTCATTCATACCTTTCGTCGTCTTTCGTAGCCCCGGGCTTAAACCCGGGGCCTACGAAACGAGGCCTTAAGGTGATTGAAGCTGTAAAATACATTTTTGTGTACGACGTACACTTGCTGATGTATATTGGCGCGGATGACGAAGAGAAAGACAGCCTCGCGCGAGCGTATTATTGCCGTTGCCATCGAACTCTATCTCAAAGGCGGATTAAAAGCGATAACCATGCGGCGCGTGGCGCGCGAACTGAAGCTGACGCCGATGGCGCTCTACAGTCATTTCAAAAATAAGGAAGAATTGCTGGCAACGATCATCGACGAGGGATTCCGTGTATTCGGCAGTTACCAGTACCGGGCGCTCGAAGGCAAGACCGCTGCGGAGCGTCTGTTGCTCGCCGGTGAAGCTTTCGTCGATTTTACACTGAAAGAACCGCATTTTTTCAAGGTGATCTTCATGGCTCCCGATATTGTGGCGAGCGCGCAGGTGCCCGAGGAAATTACTTCGCGCGCGCGCGCCACTTACCAGTTTCTCGTCGATCGTGTCGGCGAGGGTATGCGCGAGGGGTTCTTACGCGCGACCGATGCCGAAAAGGTAGCGAAGACGATCTGGGGCTTAAGCCATGGTCTGGGCTCGCTGTATCTCGCGCAGATGCTCGAAACCGACGAGGCGGGTTTTCGCCTGATTTTCACGGAGTCGTTCGAGAATCTCGGTCTTGGAATATTCGTTGACGCGCCAAAATGAAATGTATACGTTGTACACATGAGCGAGAATGTTGTTAGTCTGAGCGGCGTGCATAAATCGTACGCGCTCGGCGAATACGAAGTGCATGCACTGCGCGGGGTCGATCTGAACATTGCCGAAGGCGAGTTTACCGTGATTATGGGCCCATCGGGTTCAGGCAAAAGCACGCTGCTGAACCTGTTGGGGTGTATCGATTTACCTTCGACCGGCACCGTCGAAATCTGCGGTCACAATACCAATCACCGCAGTGAAAAAGAACTCGCGGCGCTCAGGCGCGAAAATATCGGTTTCATTTTTCAGGCGTTTAACCTGATACCGGTGCTTTCGGTCTATGAAAACGTCGAATACGCGCTGATCCTTAAAAAAGTTCCCGAAACCGAGCGCGCTGAACTTGTCGATAAAATCATCGACCAGGTTGGCCTTGCGGCGCATAAGCACCACCGCCCAAACCAGCTGTCCGGCGGGCAGAGGCAGCGCGTCGCTATTGCGCGCGCGCTCGTCACGCGGCCGCGTATGGTGCTCGCCGACGAACCAACGGCGAATCTCGATTCGGCCACAGGAAAATCGATTCTGGCGCTCATGCAGGAAATGAACGATCTCTATAAAACAACATTCATTTTTGCCACGCATGATCCCGATGTTCTGACCTTTGCGCGCCGCGCGATTCGCATCCATGACGGTAAAATTGACGGCGATGAACACGCTCAACCGAAGAAGAAGCCGGCAAGCAAGAGGAAATCCAAATGAAAAATTTTAAAATGCCCACGAGCGTCAAAATTGCATTCCGCAATGTTTTCCGCAACCGCCGCCGTACACTGTTGACACTGTCTTCGATCGTTCTGGGCTCTGCCGCAATGATCGACTTCGACGGCTACCGCAATTTTGCCGACTGGGGTCTGCGTGAAATGTATATCCGTTCGCAGCTCGGGCACATCCAGATATACAAAAAGGGTTATCGCGCGTCAAAGGGCATGAAGCCGTTTGAATACCTGATCGCCAACTCGGATGATATCAAAAAGACCGTGAGCGAAACCCTGGGCGATCGCCTCAAGGTTGTCACTTCGCGCCTCGAACTGAACGGTCTGATCACCAAGGGCGGGCAGTCGTACAATTTTATGGCGCAGGGCATCGAAGTGGACGCAGAAAAAAAGATGTCCGCTCTCGACGACGGTACATCGAGTGCGCTCAACGTACGCCGCGGGCAGGGCTTAATCGGTGGCGATAGCGGCGCAGTGCTGCTCGGCTTCGAACTGTGCGAAGCGCTCGGAGTCAACGACGGCGATCTGCTGAGCCTCATGGGTGCGAGCGTCAACGGTGCGCTGAATGCCACCGATCTTCTGTGGAAAGGCTGCTTCTCGACTATTTCAAAAGAATACGATAAAGTTGCCACGATTATGCCGCTCGCAGACGCCAAACGCTTTGCTGCCACTGAAGACGTGCTCAAGATTGTTGTGATGCTCAATAACACCGATATGACCGATCGCGCGCGCAAGGACCTCGAAGCGGCTTTCGCTGCAAAGGGTTATGATCTCGAAATGGTGTCGTGGCTCGAACTTGCGGATTATTACAAGCAGGTTATGGTATTTCTCGGCGGCATGTTCATGGTGATTGCCACGATTATCGTTTTTGTCGTCGTGTTTTCGATCGTCAATACTCTCACCATGTCGGTATTTGAACGCGTGCAGGAAATCGGCACCATACGCGCGATGGGCGCCGAGGGCACGCAGATTCTGAGATTGTTCATCATCGAGGGCATTATGCTGGGCCTAATCGGCGGGCTCATCGGCATGTGTTTTGGCGGTGTCGTGGCTTTTGCGATTAACCACGCGAAGATATTGCTGCCGCCGCCGCCGGGCAGCAGCGAAGGTTTTTTGTTGCAGTTACGCCTTTATCCGAGCAGCTTTTTGCTGGGCTTTTCGATTGCGGTACTTTCGAGCTTTGTCGCGTCGATTTATCCCGCGATGAAAGCAGCCAAGCTCAGAGTCGTCGATGCGCTGAGGCATGTATGATACAGGGGGATTTATGAACGTGATGAAAGTAATACTGTGCGCCGCGCTTTGCGCGGCCCCGGTATTCGCAGACGACGCGAACGCGATTGTCTCGAAGGCAGACCGCGTGCGTGGCCCCGAAGGCTCGTTCCGCATGAAAATTAAGGTGATTTCCGAACGCCCCGATCAGGCGCAGCAAGAGGTCTATCTCGAAACATACGTCAAAGACCGCACGACCTCGGTCGTGAAATTTGTCGATCCGCCGCGCGAAAAGGGCAAGTCGATGCTGATGATCAACGACGACCTGTGGATGTATATTCCCGGTTCAAAGCGCACATTTCGCATTTCGCCGCAGCAGCGTCTGATCGGCGATGTCTCGAATGCCGATGTGGCGCGCGTGAATTATGCCGAGGATTACAATTCGACGGTTCTCAAGAAGCACGAAAAGAGCGAAGGCAAAGACTGTTATCTGCTCGAGCTGACGGCGAAAAACCGCGTCAGCTATCACAAGATCCATTATTGGGTCGAGCACAAGACATACCGGCCGGTCAAAGCCACGTTTTTCGCTGTGTCGGGTAAGCCGCTTAAATTCGCGACGTACAAAGGTTACAAGTCGATCGCCGGTTCGACACGGCCGACGGTTGTCTACATTATCGACGGTATCAAACCCGACTGGAAAAGCGAGATCCATTACACTTCGATGGGAACAAAAACTTTTCCGGACAGTATTTTTCAGCAATCGGCATTGCCTGATCTGAGGTAGCAGTTTGATTCGGATTCTGCTTCTGCTGTCTGCGGGTTTTTTCGCGCCGGGCGGGCGGGCCCACCCCCCGCCAAAAAAAGCAACCCGGGCGCCCCGGGGGGGGGGGGGACGGCGAGACCCCGGCCGACAAACCCGACC
>CAYHJO010000058.1:9764-19972 GCA_964356715.1 uncultured Turneriella sp.
TGCTGTTTTATTCGGATTGTGCTTCTGCTGTCTGCGGGTTTGACCGCTGCGTCAGCTGCGGTCAAACCCGCGAAAAAACCTCAACCGGTGCAACCGGTTGAGGTAGTCGAAGAAGTTCCCGAAGAGACAGAAACCCGAAAAAATGTCGTCGAGTTTCTGCTGCGCGAAGAACCGGGATATGGCAATCCGCGCAGCGATAGCCTGCTGAACCCCGACGACATTCTCGGCACGCCGCGTTTCCAGAATCGTGTTTTGGGCAGCGTCGATGCCAAACTGCCGATTGTGCAGGGCTCGGGGGTTAACCCGATCGCAGAGCTGGTTATCGCCGACACTTTTGTTTATCTGCAGAACGAAGGCAGTGAACCCACGGCTGCCAAACCACAGATCAGCGATGCGCGAAATTTTCTGAAAGAGGCCTATGTGAATCTGCGCCCGACGGGCTCGCTGCTCGTCACTGTCGGCCGGCGCAACCTCACAGACGGTGTTGGTTATTCGCGCAACCCGGTAGATTTTATGGCGAATGCGACGACGCTGCCGGGAAACAACTTTGACAACCGTTACCGCCTCAAAAACCGGGAAGGCAGCATTCTCGCGCGCGCAGAATATCTTTGGAAGGGCGGTGCCGTGTCGTACATGTATGCACCGACAATCGGGCCGAATGATGTTTCCGACGCGAAAATCCGCACCGAACTTGACCGCCTCACGCAGTTCAACCGCCAGGAAGCGCACTGGCTGAAACTCTATCAGTACGTCGCTGGCTTTGACGTTTCGTTGCACTACTTCTACAAAACACGCCACAACGCGGGGCTTGCGGTGGCGAAAGTTTTCGGCGATGCGCTGGAGTTGCACGCCGAGGGGAGAGTGCAACGCGGCAGTTCTGTGCTCTCACCTTACAAGCGCAGCGACGATGTCTACATTGGTTCGACGATGGTTGCAGGGGCGGTATATAATTTTGAGAGTCGGCCGGATGACGCACTCTATGTGCGCAGCCTCATCGGCGGTCAGTACACGTTCGAGAATAAACTGAACCTGTCGGTCGAATACTATTACAACGGCGAAGGCTATTCCGCATCGCAGCTGAGTACATATTATAACGGCCTTGAGCTCGCGGGCAGCCGTTATACCAGCAGTTCGTTCGTTCTGCCGCAGGGAAACCCGTATCGGCTGTTTTTGCTCGCCGCGAATCTCAATTATAACTTTCTCTCTATGGGGCAACACTACAGTTTTGTGCGCCTGTCAGACCCCGAACTCTTCAAATCGAACAAATGGGAGGCCGCAATCTATGGCAGCGTGTCGCTGGCAGACGGTTCGGGCATTGCCGCGGCGGATGTGACATATAAAATCAATGATCGCTTTGCCCTGCAGGCACTCGTCAACGGCTTTTTCGGCCACCGTCGCTCCGAAGGGGGGCTTTTTTATCAGGGCTTTTCGACGCTCATGGCGCTTGAGGCACAGTTCTGACAGACCCGATAAATGCTGTTTACGCTGCAACGCCGCTGCACGCCTGAAACATATAGTGCAGGGTAAACTTATAGGCACCGACGCGGCGCTGCTTGAAGACAAGCTGCGCAATATACACCTGCCGTTTCAGCCGCAGGTGCTCTCAGCCGTGCTGCAGCTGCGCGACGATACGCGCATGGATTTTACCGAGCTCGATCGCCTGCTCAGGGCAGACCAGAATATCGCTTCGGTGATTCTCAAGATGGCCAATTCGAGTTTTTATTCGCGCGGCCAGGAAATCCGCACTCTGCCGCAGGCGATCGGTATGATCGGTTTCAGAACCATTGTTTCGATTGTTTCGGCGGCATCTGCGAAGAACATCTTCTTAAGCGGCAATTATGCGCGTTTTCGCCGCTACGTCTGGCAGCATTCGCTGGTAACGTCGATTATGGGAAAAATCATCTGCGAACAGATGCACTGGAAGCAGCTGGCCGAAGAAGTTTTTATCGGCGGGCTGTTGCACGACATCGGCAAAGTTATTCTTAACCAGCTCGACCGCGAAAGATACATCGAAGTCTTCAATAAGACGTTCGAATCGGGTATGCCGTTTCGTACGGCAGAGATCGAACTCTTCGGCGTCGACAGCCAGACCGTCGGACAATTGATTATCAAAATCTGGAATCTGCCGAACATCTACCGCGAAGTGACGGTGTTTGCGCACCGCCCGACAGACAGCCTGATCGCGCGACTTCCTGAAAAAGACCAGCAAATCATTCGCATCGTCGGTCTCGCGAACCAGCTGGCTAAGAATCAGGGCTACGGTTATCTCGAGAAACAGCTGACGCTGACTACGGATGATTTTTGCACGCCCCTGGGCATTCCGCCCGAGGGGCCACTCTCGGCAATCAACTGGAAAGAAGCGGTTGAGCGCGACCCTTATTATCATATCTTTTCGGTTATCGGCTGACGCATATGAGCGGCGAACAGACAGCGGAAACGGATATTCTGTTCGAAATTACGGCATATGAACTGTATTCGGGGATCAAATCGCAGATCAAAGACGGCGTACGCAAAGTCATTGTCGACCTTGGCCGCAGGCAGATGGCAGGGCCGATCACGTCGATCGTGCTCGAGCTCGCTGACAATGCGCTGAAGGCGCTTTACAAGCATATCTTTTTTGAATACGCCATTAAAGAGACCGGCCTGGGCGATATTCCCTATGAGCAATGGAATGCAATCTTTCGCGATGAAATTGAAACCAACAACGCGCGCAATTTTGAGCGCGTCTGCCGCGAACATAGCCTCGCGATCGTGATTCGCTGCCTCAAAGTCGGGGATGTTCTGCGTGTCGAAGTAACCAACGACGGCGTGCCGCAGGCATCTGAGCATGAGCAACTGAAGGGACTGCTCAAAGAAGCGGCGCACGCACGCAGCATTCAGCGTTACATGGATTCTGACGGCGACGAAAACGCCGCAGTTGTCGAAAAGCCCGGCCTTGGCTGGACACTGATTTTTCTGACTTTGCGCGGATTAGGGTTATCGCCGCATAATTTTCAGATTGTCGTTGGCAGGGAAAAAACCACCGCGCGGGTCGAGATTCCGCTCAGCATATTCCACGGTGGCGAGAGCAATACGCTGCAGGTTCTCAGCGACGGCGAAGTCGCGTCGAAAATGATCTCGCGCATATTCGACCGCCTGAAATACGGGCTCGTCGTTTTCAGCGGGACGGGCGATGTGTTGCAGGTCTCCAATGAATTACTTTCAGAGCTTGGGGTGTCGCATAATGACGCCGAGCAATTTCCTAAACTCATCAAAGCGCGTTTCACCGAAGACGTATTTTCGGGTCCGTTCAACGTGACGCTGGTCGATCATTTTGAAAATTACCGGCTTAAGGCAAACACGCTCGATGGCCAGCGCGAAATTTTGTTTAATATCAGCGGTGTGGTAAATCATGACACGAAGCAGGTTGAAACCGTCTGGCAGACTATTAACCTCACCGAAAACGCCGGTGCACTCTCAGAAGGGTCGATTTTCGAAAACGTGCATATCCAGAGCATAATCAGGCCGTATATCCCGAACATGATTCTCGACAAGGCGCACGAGAGCCTGCGACACGGTTATCTTAAGCTGCCCAATGAGCACAAAGAACTGACGATTTTCTTTCTCGACCTCATCGGCTTCACCGCCAAGAGCGAACGCCTTGAGCCGTCAAAGGTGATAGATTTGCTCAATCTAGCGATGGGCATCGCCGTGAAATCTATCGAGAACCACCACGGCTTCATTGATAAATTTCTCGGCGACGGTATTATGGCGATCTTTCCCGACCCGCTCGAAGCGGTTATTGCCGGTTTTGAAATTCAGAAGAATTTTTCCGGGCTCAACGAGTACCGCAAGATCAGCGGTGAAGACGTGATAGAACTGCGCATCGGCATTAATACTGGCATGGTAATTCTCGGCAGCATCGGCACGAAGAAGCGCATGGACTGGACGGCCCTGGGCGATGTCGTCAACACAGCGTCGCGCATCGAAAAGTCGGGAGAAGCCAACGGTGTGCTTGTCAGTGAAGCTACCTATGAAAAGGTACGCGAGCATGTCACCGTGCGCCGTTCGTTCACGCAAAAGGTCAAGGGCAGGGAGCAGCAGATTATGCTGCACTTTCTGCAGAGCGTCAATTACGTCAGCGGGGGCGAAAAGAAAAGTCTCGAACTGGATATGAACGGCGACGCCGATCAGTCAGTACTGTAGCGCGGGTTCGAAATCTGGAGATTGTGTTTCAGCAATTCTTTGATTACCGGCCATTCGCTGCTGTCTGGCATGCACTTCTTACGGCGAATCGACTGCGCCGCGCTTTTGGCCAGCGCCTGAGCGCGTTGCCACAGTTCGCGGTCGCCGAGTGCGTGCACGTCGACGGTTTCACCCACCAGCGTGGCGAGTGATACGGCGCCCTCTTCGAGCAGGGGCCGGCCATTTCTGAGCTCGCGCGAGACGACGCCGAGCATATTCCACGACACCAATGTTTTGTAGGCCAGCGCATCCTGTTCTTTCACAAATGGCAACACTTCTTTGATCAGAAACTCCTGGATTGCATCGATCAGATCTGTGTGTTCCGGACGGTACTGCATTTTTTCTCCTAACCTTCGATGAGGCGCATTGCCTCGAGTTCCATTTCGGCGACGCGGCGGCCGATGGAAGCGAATTCGATGCCTTTGTCTTTGCCGGAAAGGTGGCGCTCGCCCTGCTGCGCAGCGCCGATCGCCCAGCGTAGGTTACCCATAATTTCCCAAAAGCGCACTTTTTCGCGATCGATTTTGACGAAGGATGTTTGTTCGTAAGGAGCGTAAAAATCTTCCGGAGCAGCAAATCCCCCGATTTCATTCTTCACTTTTCCGAAGCGCCAGTCGCGCATACGTATATAGCCGATGTCTTCGTGGCGATCGCTCCAGTGCGCAAACTCCCAGTCTAATATTCCAGTGAGTGCGCCCGAGCCAGCGGTATCAATCATGAAATTTCCCATGCGAAAATCGCTGTGCGCCAAAACGATTTTGTCTGTCACCGGCGCATTCGCTTCGGCCCAGTTGAGGCACAGTTCAATGCCGGGGTATCCGCCCGGCAGCTCGTCGAGCAGGCGCCGGCAGTCGGCGATAGCGGTGAGCGCCACGTCTTGAGTGCCCGGTTTCAATTTGCGATCGAGAAACGGCAGAATGGAGGATGCATATTCGATGCTGTGAATTTTAGCGAGATTCGAGGCTACATCCGCCGCTAATTTTTTAACATCTATTTTTTTGCTTTTGAGAATTTCGCGCGGATTTGCCGTGCCCTCGATTTTCTGCATGAGATAAAAAGGATGACCGACGATCGCCGTGTCTTCGCTCAGCCACTTCACGGGCGGTGTCAGCACGCCTGCGGCGACGGCTTTCTCAATCACATGGTATTCCTGTGCGCGCGATAGACTACCAAGCAGTGCGCCGCCTTTGTCTGTCCGCAGCACGAGCTTTTCACTGCCCTTGCTGTTTGTCAGGTGCGCGAGATAGTTATCCTGGCAGGCACCGCCCGAGAGCTGGCGGAATTCGGCAATCGTGACGGCGGTGCCGGCTTTGTCTGAAAGATATGCCTGAAGCCGTTCGCTTTGCTGCATAAGGCCAGTCTCATGCCCGTGGTCATTTTGTCTGCTTCTGTTTGCGCTTTTTGGAGGAATCGCCAGGCCCCTTGCGCAGCGGCAGATATTGCCGCGGCCGGTCTGGATTCTTGTGTCTCAGTTCAGTGCCGTTTGTTTGTCCCGGGCCGGGCACATAGTCAGGGTATATACGAATAGCGCTGTCTTGTCTCACGGAAGCGCTGGGAAAAGAATCGAGATCCCTTTTCAAAATCGAGTAAAATTCCGTTCTTTCATCTTCTGTAAAACCTTCAAAAGGGAAACAATAGGAATGTTCGCCTTCCGGGCCAAAACCACCGGTACCAAATTTCACCGGTCTGGGCCAGCGCCGAATCTGGCTGCGCAATATTTCCGGCGCGCTGATATTGGGGCCGGCACCGTAACTGATAAAGGCCACGACCAGCGGATACGATCTCCGTTCATCGCAGTTGAATTCAGGCGAGACCGGACGGTAGGCCGTCGTACCGGCGTTCTCTTGCCGTTTCGCCCCTGCCGCGCGAAGCAGCTGCACGATCTGGTAGCGCTTTTCCTTTATGCCGATATCGAGGGCCGTGTAACCGTCGCTTTCGCGCAAATTCTTATCTGCCCCTTTTTCAATCAGGAATTTCACCGCCCGGATCTTGTTCTGTGAAACGGCAAGCATGATTGCGCTGCGGCCATAATCGTCGCGCGCATTGATGTCGGCGCCGTTCTTCACGATCATACGCATCATATCAACGCGGCCATGCCAGGCAGCGGACATGAGCGGCGTGAAACCGCGCGTCGTTGCGGTGAGATCTGCACCGTGGTCAATCATGAGCCCCACAAGATCCCTGTCGCCGCCTGAAATCGCGTAGTCAATGAGCGTCGAACCATCGCGGTTGCGCACGTTCACGCGGGCCCCGTCGTGAATCGCCGCGCGGATCTTTTTGTCGTCGCGATTGGCAAATGCTCCCTTTAACGCAATTTCGGCCGCGGAATTAATCTTCGTGGGTTGGCCCGACCTGCAATGTAAAAGAAGAGCGCTGCAAAGTATCAGCAGAAGCAGAGGTGTGGTGAATCGTTCATGCATCGCAGAATACTAATTCCCGCAACGTACTTCTCTGCCCTGTGTGGAGGGTAAATGGTAAATTAGGCGCCCTACGGCAGAAAATCGAGAACGCCAATCCAGGCTGAAAGACCGCCTTCTTCTTCGATGCATTTCAGTTGAGCCTTTCGGTTGCCCATAGCGGATTTACTGGCCTGCACTACCTGCAGAAATCTGCGGAAGACGACATAGGGCGCAATTATTGCGGTGGAACACCAGACAGCGAAGAATGCCCCGATGTGAACGTAGCTGAGGGCCACACCCACGTGAAGGCGACGCGGGGATTGCCTGCCTGATCAAGCGGGAATGCCCTATGGGATGTCCAGCGTTGCGCAGCCGTAATTCCCGACATTTATGGGCGATGCCCCACGGATAGTATAAACTGCATATAATAAACCTTCTGACTGATTGATTTGATCTTTTGTTATTCTCGATTTTTTCCTGAATTTAACGACTTTCCCTGAAATCCTTGATTAGGCTTAAAAATTACAATTGAGGTACAAAATGAATCTATATGTAGGAAACCTTCCTTACTCCGTGACGGAAAGTGAGCTAAACGCCGCTTTTTCTAAATTCGGCGAAGTCGGTTCGGCAAAAATCATCATGGACAGAGACTCCGGGCAACCGAAGGGCTTTGCCTTTGTGGAAATGGCGAACAAGTCTGAAGCGATTAAGGCCATCGGCGGTATGAACGGATCAACAATGAACGAACGCGAAATCGTCGTGAATGAAGCGAAACCGCGCGAAAACCGCCCGAACAACAACTCAAACCGCCGCTACTAAGCGAAGGTTTAACCTAAGATCCACTGGCGTGCGCTCCGCGGCGCGCGTCAGTGGATATTCCTGTCCTCCTTAATATCTTGACGCCTGCGTCAACTTTGTCGACGCGAGCGTATGGAAGCCGCAGAAGCACAGAATAAAAAACTCACCGTCCGCAAAGGCCCCGCACGCATACCGCAAGATCCGCGCAAGGTCTTTTCAGACAGTCTTGTCGTTTCACATTTTTTTAACGCAATGAGCCTGCTGTTCCCGCGCGGTGAAGAGTTCTTCATCGACAGTGTGCGCAAGTTCGCCGACCGCACACCCGCGGATCTCAAAGACGACGTGAAAGCCTTTATCGGCCAGGAAGCGATGCATGGCAAGGTGCACCGCGGCTGGAACAACCACACACAGGAAATGGGCTACGATGTTTCTGCGGTGGCCGACTTAATGGAGAAGGCACTCGGCAATTTTGACAAATTGGATTTTATTCACCCCGCGCTCGGGCTGTCGATGACCGCGGCGCTCGAGCATGTCACTGCTACCCAGTCGGCATGGTTTCTGCGCCACGGAGAGTTTGTTGGTCGCCTCGAAGAGAGTGCGCGCGACATTACACTCTGGCATTCGTGCGAAGAAATTGAACACCGCCACGTTGCATTTGACCTGCTCAAGGCGGTCGATGACAGTTATGCACTGCGCATCGGCGGCCACCTCATCGGACAGGTGCTGTTGTGGGGCAGCGCGTTTTACGGTATGGGATTGATTTTGTCTCAGGAAAAATCCGCATCGCCGGGTCAGATGCTTGCCGATTTGCGCCGCAACCTGCCGGGGCTTGCAGAATTTGGTAAGAACAACGTGCAGCAATTTTTTGAATATTTCAGGCCCGACTTTCATCCTGAAGACGACGATAGCCGGCCGCTCGCACGGGCTTACCTCGCAGAGAAGAAGATTGCCTGATATGCGAAGGTATCGTCACGAAGTGAAACGAATCTATCCGATATTAGCGGCCGTCGTTCTCAGCCTGAACGCAGGCCTTTACGCCTGGGAGGGAAAAGTCTTTGCAGTTTCCGGGAATAAGGTAACTGCCTCGACGCAGGACAGTAGCAAACTGAAATCCGGCGCCACAGTTTATATACTCAAGGATGGAAAGGAAATCGGTCAGGGCAAGGTGACAAAGCTTTTCCATACCAAAGTGGAACTGGTACTTACCCAAGGTGTTGCAAAGAAAGGTTTGTTGGTTACAGACAGAAAGCTTGTGGCCAAAGGGACAACATGTTCGGCCGCCGAAGGACTCACGAGCGCCGCTGAACAGGGAGACGTGGAGAAGATTCAGGCGCTGATACGGGCGGGTGCGGATGTTAACAGCGCTGATGACAAAGATTGTACGCCTTTGGCGATCGCCGCAAAAAAAGGACATACGGATATCGCCAAGCTATTAATTGAGGCCAAAGCAAGCATTGATCAAAAGACCAGAATAAAGGATCCGGGTGATTCGCCCGACAGCATACCGCCGATGCAGACACCGCTTATGTATGCGGCGCGCGGCGCACATCTGGATACCGTGAAATTACTGGTTACCTACAAAGCGAACGTCAATGCCACGACAGATAACTCAGAGCACAGCGTGTTGATGTATGCCGCCATGGGGGGTAAGGCAGAAGTTATTGATCTGCTCATCATTTTTGGGGCTGTCGTTGATTACCGCGACATGACCGGAACGACGCCGTTGATGTACGCTGCCAGCGGCGGCCATATTGAAGCGGTTGAGCTGCTAATCAAGAATGGCGCAAACGTCAATAATGTGACACGTGCCCCGGAGCGGCAGAATGTCCTCGATTGGGCCAGAAAGCATAAGTCGGTAGTGAAAATTCTGAAGCAAGCAGGCGCGTACTGATCATCCACCCTGACCGTTTTCGAGGTGCAGGCCGCGCAAGTTGCCGAGACCACTGATAGAACGATCAGCCAGGCAAATACGCATTTCTGCCGCGGCAAATTCTCATTTATCGCTGACCCGAAAATGCGAACCCATCAAGGCAGGATTGCCCTGTCGTCCGTTGTGGTCAGCACGGTGTCACCCGCAACATAACACGCCACAACTTCAGTGCAGAGATTTTCGGTAATGCTCAGCCACACATGGTGGTGCATCAGGCGCCCTTCATGCCTGAAAATGCGCGGCCAGCGAGCGGCGTTGATGTAGAGAATGCCGTCACGGCGCAGATACCATTGTTTCGGCTTCTTGCCATGCTTCGTCGGGTAGTGCATGTGCCCCGCGATCACGGCGAGCGGCGGTTTCTGTATGCTTACCGCATACGCAATCGCTTCGGTCAGGTCTCTGTCACCGAAGTCGGTTTCTTGCGGCAGAAAATCCGCACCGAACATGTCTGTGGGTTTTGCGCCGAGGCCAAATGGACCATGATGAGCGAGAATCAGGTAAGGCGGATTTATCGCGTCGATGAGACTTTTGATTTTATCGCGGCTCTCATCGAGGGTCGAGACGCCATATTCTTTTTGCAGAAAGGGTCTGAAGTTCACCGTGCCGTTGGTGCTGCCCATCGAAAACGGCCGCGCCGCAACAAGCCCGAGACCAGGCGCCAGCGAGTGGCTCGAATAACCGCAGAGAATGGGTGCGGTAAGTTCTGCCTTCAGTTTCTGCATTCGGGTGTCTTGCGAATCGGCACCGAAGTTGATGAGAAACTCGTTCTGCATGAGTTCGCCCAACAATTGCCGCATGCCGGTCGTGTCGTGGTTGCCGGGAATAAAGTACGTGGGTTTCGTGAGCGCATTGAGCAG
>CAYHJO010000059.1:0-19931 GCA_964356715.1 uncultured Turneriella sp.
ACCAGAAAGTTACGACCGATGATCATCGGTTCGAGTTCGGGATGATTGATATTCGCCGGAATAATCGCGCGGCCCCGCGCGACTTCGCTGCGCACGAATTCGGCATCCATTTTTTCGCGCATCGCGATAAACTGCATCTCTTCGGTAATAATGCCTTTTTTGGCATAATACATCTGCGTCGGCGTGGCGTCGCCCGCGGCGCGGCGCGCGGCGATCCACTTTTCGCGGCGTTTCGGAATACCCTGTTCGGCGGCAAATCCCTGCGGGCCGGCAGTTTCATAGAGCTTTATTATGTCTCCATTGGTGAGTCTAACTTCCCGGCACGGGACGTCCATTGTGCGATCTGGAATCGCCAACTTTGCCGCCGCCACGGAGGGCGTATCGTGCGGCATAGAGCGGTCTTTCATGGCGGAATTTTAGGCGCGCCGCATGGGGCGGCAACGAATAAACAATAAGGCTTGATACCCCCCTGGGGGTATCAAGCCCGAAATTTGCTCAAGCAATTCAGGCTTTTGGCGAAAATAAACCATGAGCCGCAATCTGTTCATGCTGGTATTTGCGCTGGTCTATGCCGGCGATTCGGGCGTCTACGCACAGGCACCTGAGATACGGCGGCAGCCCGCGCTCGAGCAGGTCAACACGGCTGCTCAGGAATTTGCCCCTACTTTCACGGCAGACGGCAAGACGATGATCTTCTCTTCGACCAGGGGTGCCGGCGGCGGATCTTACTCCCACCTGTACCTCTCGCGGCTTGTCGAGGGCAAATGGTCGGCGCCCGAACCATTGCACTCGGTCAATTCGCAGTTCAACGACGAAACACCTTTTCTCAGTGCGGATGGCAAAATTCTGCTCTTCGCTTCTGACCGCGACGGCAGCGTCGAACTGCCGCGCGACCTGCAGGGCCGCGTGCGCGTCAGCTTCGACATCTACCTCGCACAGTGGGATGGTAAAACCTGGTCTGCGCCGAAGCCCGTGCATGAAATCAACACGCCCTGGAATGAAAAATCGCCGTCGATCAGCCGCGATGGCCGTTACCTTTTCTTCTCTAGCTGGCCGTTCGGCGACATGAAGCGCTCGCGCATTCGCATGCTCGACCTCAAAGCGAACGGCAATGTCATCGAAGACCTGCCGCCGCAGATCAATTCGGGTAATCAGGAAACCGCCTTCGTGCCAGGTGAAGACAATACAAAATACTACTTTTCGTCGCGCCGCCCCGGCGGCAAAGGCGGTTGGGATATTTACCAGACACGCTGGGAAAACGGAGTGTGGAGCGAACCCGTGTCGGTACCGGGCAATGTGAATACCGAAGGCAACGAAGCGTTTCTGACAGTCTCTTCGGGAAATTACTTTATCTCGAGCACGTTCAATGCGGAAAAGACCGACTACGACCTGAATATCGAACCAATTCGTCCTGAACCTAAACCCGTCATCGCGGCGGTTACTGTACCCGCCCCCAAAGTGAAGCCGGTCGAGCCACCGAAAGTCGCAGCCCCCAAAAAGAAAACCTGGCAGGTGCAGCTGATCGACGCCGACACGCGCGAGAAGATCGGCGGTTTTGTTAAACTCGAAATTCTCGAAGCCGATTCCGAAAACGAATCGAGCTACACCCTCGAACAGAGCGGCGGCGCCGCGCATGCGATCGAACTCGACGCTCCCAAAAAAATCGCGGAGAGCGAAGTTGTGAGACTCACCGGCAAATCAAGCGGCTACCTGCCCTCGACAGAGGACACCGACGTCGAAACTCTCGAAGGCAATACTTATCTGTTACCGCTGAAGAAGATGGCGAAGAATGCGAGCCTCAACGTGCGTTCGATCTATTTCGATTTCGATTCAGCGCGGATTAAAAAATCGTCTGAGCCAACACTCAAAATGATTCTCGATTTCCTCAAACAAAACCCGAAAGCCGAGTTCGAAATCATCGGCCACACAGACCTCAACGGCACCGTCGAATACAACCAGGATTTATCGGAAAAACGCGCCGCCAGCGTGCGCACTTGGCTTTCAAACCATGGCATCGAAAAAGACCGCCTGACCACCTCAGGTGCGGGCAAATCACGCCCAGTAGTGGCGAAACGCGGCAAACCGTTCGACGAGCAGAACCGCCGGACGGAATTTAAACTGAAGACGGAACTCTAATTCAACCCTCACCCTTGATCCCTCTCCCGGAGGGAGAGGGAAAAGATTCCGCTCCCCTTCTCCCTCCGGGAGAAGGGGCCGGGGGATGAGGGTCTATGCGCCTCTCTCTTGCTGCGAAACATAATAAGCGTGTTTGCGCGCGCGCATGACGTTGCCCAGCGGGCGGTGGTCTTCGAGTGCATTCCATGGGTCAAATTTCATCTTCTCCACTTCGGCGGCGAGGGCCTGCCCTGCTGCGCTGTCGGCGTCTTGCACGGGAATCACTAGGCGGGCAACGGTCTGCCAGGGTGATTCGCCCTCAGGCCATTCGACAGAACCGTCTTCGATCGGTGTCGTTTCGGCGTCGGTATAGAACTGCAGTTCGACTGCGTATTCAACGGGGGTCGATTTGAGCACATGGCGTAAATCGGCTGTAAGATCTGCCTTATTGGGCTGGGCCAGCTCGGGCTTTAAAGGGCGAATACGCAGCTTCACAGCATAGTCGCCGTTTTTAACAGCCAGCACCGTCGACAAGTTCTCTGACAGATAGCTCGAAAATTTCTTTCCGATCACCTTAGAGAGTTTCGAGATCGCGCCAAACATACCAAAAAAGCCATGCGTTTTAACGAGGTATTTCAAGAGCGCGCCGCCACCCGAACCCAATGCCACCAGCAGATCCAAAAACTCTTCGGCGCGCGCCGCCGAAAATGTCGTGTGGTTGATGAGCAAAAAATCCTGCTCGTTCTGCGCCTTGCCGTTCAGCGCCGACTTACCGCTCACCTCTTTCACCTTGAGCGCAAAACCGCGGATGTCGGGTGCCTTGTCGCTCTTCACATCGAGGCCGCCGTTCGACAACCGAATCACCGCGGGATATGTTTTTGCCGTCGCAAAGATACCCTGCGCGGCGTGCGCCGGCAGTTTGCCCTCGACAATGAGCTCGGCGCTCAGCGCGAGCGTCTGCTTGCGGTGCAGCAGGCGGCCATTACCGTATTTCTTCGACTTCACTTTCTGCAGCGCGCGCAGCTTTTGCGCATACGAGGCAAATTTTTCGTCCTCTCCGGGAGGAATAATCTCGCTGAACGATTTTGAAGGTTGTTTGGTCATTTACACCAAGGCCTGCGAGGCAGCCCTTGGTGTAAATACTTATCTCATCAGGTCTTCCGCAGTCAGATGATCTGCCGAACGTTCGTGTTCGTATTTCAGAATACCCAGCTGGGCATACTTCGGACGGATACGATCGCTCAACAGGCCGATCGCCTTGAGGTTCGGAATCATGCGCGTAAAGAGCTGCTGGCGGAACTCGGTCATCATTTCTGACGTGTCGAGCAGGTGCAGCCAGTCTTTGCGGCTGATCGATTGGCCGTAAAACTCTTCGTGGATCTCGAGGAAGTGGAAACGATTGCGCAGCATGATCGCGACTTCGTATGCCCAGTCTTCGCGCTCGCGGCGTTTCGACTCGGAGATTTCTTTCGTGAAATAGTCGCGCAGCGCAACCACGCCGTAGTGCACGTGGCGGGCTTCGTCAGAGATGACCTGCTTGAGCAATTGTTTCAGCAGCGGCTCTTCAGTGAACTTGTAGAGTGTACCGAAAGCGCCGAGAGCCAGGCCTTCGATCATGATCTGCATGCCCAAAAACTTGAGATCCCAGTCAGAACCGGCGGTGATTGAGCGCAGAATGACAAACAGGTTATCGTTTACGTGGTAGAGTTTTTCGAGTTTCTGCTGCAGGTAGCGCGCAAACACTTCGACGTGGCGGCCTTCGTCTACAACCTGCGTTGAGCCATAGAGCTTTGCATCAAACCACGGGCTTGCTTCGACGGTTTCACCCGCAATGTAGAGAGCACCCTGCTCACCGTGCAGAAATTGCGACAGCAGAAAGCTGATCGCCGAATGCTGGATCTTCTGGCGCGCGCGCAGATCTTTCGGATAAAATTTCTCGCCGAAACCGGGCACAAGGCGTTCTGGGATGATCGCAACATTCGGGTTATAAGGATCAACCTTCGTGTCCCACGCGAGATCTTCTGCATCCCACTGGCCTTTGTAAGCGCGGCGGTACAGCGTTTTGAACTCGGGGTTACCAAAATTCGAATAAGTCCAGTCATAGTGAACTGCGTGGCCTGAAACGATTTTCAGGGTGTTATTGTCTCCCTGATGCAATACATAGCCCGCAATCGCCGAAGGAAACAGCTCAGCCGCGACCTTGGGGTTGCGCAGCACCATGTTGCCCAGTGTTGAGATATTCTCTGTAATTTCCATTTTTCCTCCCTTGATGACGTGCGGGTCTTACAAGGAACCGCATGCATCCCAGAAGCGGCCTTACCGCTTCCCACTCACCGAATAGAAAACTATTCAGTGAACGATAGTTTTTCGTCGTTTTTTGGCCGCCCCGTCAAGTATTTTTTTTGTTCGCGGTGCACAATTCAGGTTGCAATCTCAGGAATTTGGCGGGATTACGCGCCAAAATGATTGCAATAACCATTCTCTGGCAATATCCGTCAATAAATTTGATTGACACCATACAATTCTGCTTAAAATTTATGTATGAAAACTACTTTGGATATTCCAGAGGAAAAAATTTTTGCCGTACAGAATTGCTTTAATTTACATACGAAACGAGAAGCTGTGATATTTGCGCTCGATGAGGCATTGAAGCGGTACAAGATCGAAAAACTCGTAGAAAAACTGGGAACTTTTGAGGATTTCATGACGCAAGACGATTTGCGTTCGATGAGGAATCTTGATACTGCTCGAGACATCAGCCTTAATTGAAGCATGGCGTAAGAATGGCCGCGCCGACGCCAAAGCGCGCGTCGAATCTGCCCTGCGTTCCGGAAAAGCCGCGCTCTGCCCGCCGGTCGTGCTGGAATTGCGGGCCGGTCTCAGACGAGTCGAGGAATTTCAGTTGCTCGAAGATTATCTCGAAGTCGTGGAACTGCTCGAAGTAGATACCGCAGTGTGGAACTTAGCCGGGGAGCGGACACGATTTTTTCGCGAACGCGGACTCACCGTCTCGAATTTCGACACACTGATTTTTTCGGTCGCAGAACGCCATAACGCAGATATTGTCACGGTAGACCGGCACTTCGCCATGATGCGCGAAGCGCTGAAGGGAGCGAAAGATCGCTGACGGGCAGGCATTTTGCCTTTACGCGCTGCAGACTCAGCTTTTTGCTGTGACCGTCGCTGCCGCGCTTTCGCGGGCCTCCGCAGAGCACAGGCAGCAAAAAAATTCAGGAGAAAACATGAAAAAAACAATATTAGCACTGGCATTGATTGCATCAACCAGTGCATTTGCCGATGTAAAGGCAGGAAAGTTTGGTATGGGATTCAGCTATGCTGGCTCTTGGGCAGCATTTACGACTACAAAAAACACGGGCTCAAGTTCGGGAATTTCGCAAGGAATGCCCACGGCCAATGCTCAGTATCATATCACGGATATGATCGCTGTTGCAGCAAACGTCGGGTTCTTCACAACAAATTACAGAGATAAATCCAGCTTAGATGCTCAGGGCTTCAATGGACAAATTAAGGAATATTCTGCCACTGCTTGGTCAGCAGGTCTGGAGATTCCACTGTATCTTGCAAAATTTAACCTCTTGAATTTCTATGTAGCCCCGGGATTTTCATATACTCCTTACAAGGTTACAACAACGACCACGAACGTTTCAGCTACAGGCGTACAGACAACTCCGGCAAACTCACCTTCGACTAGCACCAGCAATTACCTGAGTATCTACGGCGTCATTGGGCTGCAAGTAGCTATCAATGACCAACTGCATGCATTCGGCCGTACAACGATCGGCTATGCGTCAGGTACATACAACAGTGGTCTCCAGGAAAGCACAGACTCGTATTTCGGTCTGCAAAGCTGGGCCGTCGGCGCGCTTTTCTACTTTAACTAAGGTCTGAGGCCTGCCCCCTCGATACGATTTCCCCTGCGGGGAAATCACTCGGGACAGGCTGCCTTCACTTCTCCCCTCTCCCCCCGGGAGAGGGGCCGGGGGTGAGGGTCTTCACTACATCACCCGCTTTGATATGGCGAGTGGCATCAGCCACGGTACCGCGCGCTTCGATGATGTCAAAATCCCTTTTCTCTGCCTTAAAAGTAATCACGCGACCGAGTTTATCGAGCACAGAAAACTGCGCCTGCTTTGTGATGCCGTCGCGTTTGCCGGCGTTGATAAGAATGCGTTCGTCGTCGAGTACGCGTAAAACGTTGCCGGAAAGCTGCGTATTGGCGTAGGCAAATTCAGCGAGACGCACCGCGGTCTTATTCAAATAGTCCTTTCCGAGCGCCTTAAAGCGAATCTGCGCCACACGAATGCCAGATTCGGCATCGACGAGTTCGGCATTCACTTCGACGCCATGCGCGAGTTCGCTGAAATCCCCCACCATCACCATGCCGAGGTTTCTGCGCAAAAAAGGAAACTCGTTTTCTTCGGCTTTGAGCGCGTCGCCGTAAGTTTGCCTGAGTTTTCTGAGATTCGCGGGCGAGTATTTCTGCGCCTCGGGCAACGCCGCCATTTCACGCGAGATCGAACGCATGCGGCCGAAATCCTGCAGTGTCACGCGTGTTCTATCGGCAATCGCGATACCGCCTTGTGGATGGTCGAGCAACGGATCTTTCGGCTTAAAAGGATAGATATGCAACGGTACCGGATTTTTCACGCGTTCAGGGGCACGCACGCCATCTTTGAGATACCACAGATCGCGGCGCTCGAGTTCGAGCTGCTCGACCATCTCGCGGTAGTTCTTGTCGCCCGTGCGGTCGCGCAAAAAGATAAGCTCGTCCGCCAGGCGCTCGTAGTCTTTGCGCGTGCGGAAATGCCGCAGCAGATCGCGGTGCGCCTCTACGTACGCCGGGAAAAGATATTCCGCCCAGCGCAGCTCGCTCAGCGCGAACTCGTCGGCGTTGCGCTCGGCCTCGCGGCGCGCAAGATTGCGATGGTAGCGTGCGGCCTTGCCTGCAACTGCGTTCTCGCGCTTCTGGTTCTGCACCACGGTCAAAAGTTCGTGCTGGTGGCGCGTCAGGTCGTCGTCTTCGTTGCGCCTGAGATAATTGCTGAGCGCCTTCGCCGCCTCGGGCGACGCGGGATCGCACATCGCATAGAATACCACAACACTGCGCGCTTCTGCCTGCGCTTCGCTCAGTTTTTTCCAGTGTTCCATCGCATCGTTGCAGTGCCCCGTCACCGACAAGAGCTGCGCGAGCATCAGGCGCACGCTCATACTTTCCTGATTGTTTGAATAAGCGTGCTTCAGCGCATCGAGCGCGCGCACAGCGGCGTCGTTCGAGCCGTCAAAATCGGTGTAACGCGTGGATTCAAAAAATGCGCTGAGCCGGGCGCGCGCAATCGCCACGGCGACGTCGCTGTTGTCGGGCAACAAAGTCTGTATTTTGCGGAACTGGGCTTCGGCGCGCTCGAATTGTTTCAGTTTCAGATAAAGAGCAGCGAGGCGCAGATGCGTCTCGGTATGCCCCGGATGATCGCGTAAAATGCCGTCGATTTTGCGCCGCGCAATGCCGTATTGCGCGTTGTCGAGCAATACCTGCACGCGCAGAGATTGCGCGTCGGGGTTCGTGCGGCGTATTTTTTCCGCGCCCGCGAGGCACTCTTCCATGCCCGCCGGGTTTTTCAGCTGGTATTCTACGCGTGCACAGAGAATATACGCCGATTCTTTCTGCGCTTCGAGCTTGAGCGCGCGCCTGACAAGATCCTGCGCCAATCTCAGCTGAGAGCTCTCGGCCATGAGCCTGCCCAATAACAATAAAGCGGGTACGTGATTACCGTCTTTGCGCAATGCTTCCCGGGCCATATCGGCGGCTTTGAGCGTGTCGCCGGCTTTGGCGAGATTGGCGGCCTGATCGAAATAATATTGCGCCGGGTATTCCGCAGCGGCAAGCGCCATTATGCCGGCAAGCAGCAGAGAAATCACCGTGTGCCTGCGGCCGATTATTTCAGCGATGCGCGCAGTCATGGTATGAAATATCCGTTGAGTTCCAGTCCGCGCCGGTTTCTGAAACGCGCCATGACGCGCAGATCGATATACTGTCCGCGCATTTCTTTCTTCGCGAGACTCTGGTAGCTCAGCACATACCTGACTTCCCTGGTTTGACGCAGATGCTCGTCGATGCGCGGGTCAATTTCCAGCGCCCGATAATAGGTGCCGCCGGTTTTTTTCGCCAGTTCCTGCAGAGATTCCTTTGCTCCGCTGAACGCCATGGATTGCGGATGTTCAAAGCTGATGACATGAATCGCGATGTGGTTTGCACGCGCATATTCGATTAACCGCTCTTTGCCATACGGCGTTATCGCATCATCATCGCATTCGCCGTCCGTGACATAGAGCAGCGCTTTTTTCCCTTCGCGCGTGATTAGCCCGGTTATCCCATCATAGATGCCCGGGCTGATTGTAGCCAGGGCCGATTTGGCAAGATTTTCATCAGCCAATGCGAGTTTCGCCGATTGCAGAAGTTTCAGCCGCGAATTAATGAAATCCGATTCGACGCGCACATCGCTGCCGTGGCTCAGAATCTTCACACGGTCTTTTTCGCGCAAATGCGTCAGTATATGATCGAGCAGCCATGGCAACTGTGTCTCGTATTCTTTCATGCGCGCCGAACGCGATATGAGCACCGAGATCTGCAGCACATCGTCGAATTGCTTCAGGTATTCGGCGCCCAGATTGCCCACCGAGGCATCGTTTTCGAAAATTTTGAAATCCTCGGCTTTGAGATCTGTCAGATAATTCATGAGGCCCGTGTCGCGCTGCGCGCTCGTCGGTTCGGCCGCCACCGTCACGTGCACACCCAACATGGGAAATTTTGCTGCGCTCACCTTTTCAACCGTGAGATACAGTTGGCCGAATTTTTCGCCGACGGGTGCAAACTGCACGACTTCACTCGAACCGTAATCGGCGACGTAAAGGTTGCGGAAAGGGTCAAACGCCGCTGCGTAAGGCCTGGCAAAAGTGACGAAACGGCCGTTCGGGTTATTGTAACCCGTCGTGCGCCGCGTGACTTTGCCGTTTTTATCCATGAAGACAATGCCCGCGGCTTCGTCGGCGATCAGAAACTGCGCTAGTTCCGCATCCCAGGTGATGTGCCGCGGTTTTTTAATTTCGCCCGGAGAATACTCGTGCACAATATTGCCGTAGCGATCAAGATGGCTGATTCTGGCCGCTGCGGTTTCTGTCAGCCAGATCTCTTCATTGTCGCACCAGATACCAAACGGTGTCTGCATGCCATCGCCTTCGGCCGCGCGCGCGATACTGGCGATGTATTTGCCATCGTCGGCGATGCGCTGCAGGCGATTATTGCCCGAATCGGCGACGATGAACTCACCCTGACGGTGGCAGATACCCGCGGGCGAGCGGAACTGCAGATCGCCGCCACCGGTGCGGCCCAAAGCATCGGGATTGAAAAAATATGACAGGTAACGTTTGGAATTCTTGTTGAGCCGGTGGATCTTGTCTTCTTTGAAATCGGAAATCCAGATTTCGTCGTCGTTCTGTGCAAACGCCATCGGATAATTCAGGCGCCCTGAGACGCGGTGACGGTTCTCGACAGGTTCGCCCTGCGCAGAATACGAAACCATGTTGCCGATTTCAAAATTGCCGAGTGACAGCACTGCCAGCTGGTCTGAATGCAGGGAGCCAACGAAGGTCGGCCTGTTGTAGCGGTATCCCTGCACGCGCGGAATCACGCGCAGAAACTCCTGGCCGCGGTCCGCGCCGCCACCGTTTGCGAGGTTAAGCGATTCAATATGCGCGCGCAGCGTCAAATCGTGCGGCATCGCGCGCGTCAGCGCTTCATATTCGGCAAGCGCCTCGCTCCGTTGCCCTGAAAAATAATAGGCCTGTGCGAGAAAGCGGCGGGCCCAGTGAAACTGCGGGTTGATATTGAGTGCCTGCGAAAATTTTTCTATCGCGGCATCGAATTTACGGTCCTGGTACAATAGCCAGGCTTTCTGGAATTCTTCTTCTGCGAGATTTTGCCGGGTGCCGAGCGTCGGCGCAAACACAGCATAGCCTACGCCCGCAAAAATGACGAGCGCGGCAGCGATAATCCACGAGCGGTAGCGGACCATGAAGAATGTGACATAATACGGCAGTGAAATGCGTGCGTCAAGTGCAATTGGATATTGGGTGCAGCGCGCGTTGCCGCGAAAATTACAGAAATTTACGCCGTTTCAGCCTGGGTTTTTTCTCTTCCCGGCGCAGCTTTTGCGGTTTGAGTACATCCAGGACATTCTCCGCCTGTTGTTCTTCGATGCCGATGATTTTCTGCCCGGATAAAAGGCCCGGAACCTTTTTCTTAAAGGCAATAACCGACCAGCGTGCAAGCGTCGCCGAGCTGATAAAGACCAGCAACACTTGGCCGAGGATTTCCCAGGTCAGCGTTTCTTCATAACTGAAAAGCGGAAGCGCAAATAACCTTAGAGCCAGCAGCGAATAGAGAGCCAGCAAAAAGGCATAAAGGACCAAATCTTTCATTCAGGAAATAAGGGGGCGCAACACCCCCCTTCTCTCTGAAAAGTCACGCTGTAAGTGTCAGAAGCCGGGAATGCTCGGCAGATTCTTTTTAAGCTCATCTGCGGCTTTGTTCTTAGCTTCGTCCATCGCTTTGTTTTTGGCCTTGTCGATTTCCGCACCGACGAGGTCCTTCACATTCGGTACAGCCTTCTTAAGTTCGCTCTGTATCAGATTCTGCAACGACGGGAATTCTGGCTTGGTCACCTTTACGCTCGGCGAAGAAACGGAACCCGACGAATCGATGCCCAGTGTGATGAGTCCGTCTTTGTAAGCCGGAGCAAGCACCGACGTACGAATCTTTTCCGGGGTCAGAGCGGCTTTCGCCTGGTCTCGCATCGCGCCCGCAGGAATCTTCTCCACCGCCGGATCGACGGCAGCAGCGATATTCTTGTCGAGATCCTGTTCGATTTTCTTCGTGTGCTGCGCCGCGATCGAAATATCGCCGCGGAAATGGTGCGCCATCGATTTAATGTTGATAAAATCGTCTTTGCTGAGACCAAATTTAAAATCAGCAGTTACCAGCGTCGGTGGCTCGACGATCGTCACGAGTCCGCCACCGTACGTAATGGCCATGTATGCATCGCTCTGCAGCGTCTGGGTCTCACCTAGGAAATTCAACTTAATGCCGATCTTGTTCAGCATTTCGGTGGAGCCCTTCAGCTTCTCGAACATAGCCAGTCCGGTAACAAAACTGCCTTTCAGAAGGCCCATGCGCAGGCCGATGCCTTCGTTAATGCCGCCGGTTTTCGGATCGATCGGCTTGATCGCGCCCTGCATGTCATAGCTGATCTTGAACGACTTCACCCCGCCGCCTTTGGATTCCTGCAGCGCAAGGGTGAACTGGGTCGTGAGGCCCACCTGGTTCTTGTGTTCGAGGTCTTTCGGATCGATCAGGATATCGCGCAGGTATGCGTTCACACCACTCGCAACAACCGTCTGGCCAAGAGCTTCGATGTTGATGGTGAAAAGCCCGCCTTCGATGCCGATCTTGCCCATTTTGATCGCTGTCGGCAGCTCGCGGAAATCGAAAGGCTTCTTCTCTGCTTTGGGCTCTTCTTTTTTAGCGGCGGCTTTTTTCTTGGCGTCTTCTTCCTTCTCCGCGGCTTCTTTTTCGAGTTCTTCTTTCGTCTTTGGTTTTTTCAGCAGCGCGGTCAGGTTGTTGCCGCCGGCTTTGGCGAGAACGATGTGCGCTTTGGGTTCGGTAAACAGCAGCGATTTGAGTTCAAACTTCTTGCCGAAGGAGGTGATGAGGGCTCCGATAGCCACCTGAAAATTGAATTTCTTGAATCCAATAACTTCGCTGCCCTCTTTCATGGCAGTGCGCTGGTCCATCGGTTTGCCGACTTCTCCGTCGCGCTGGCCGATTTTGAATCCATCGACCGTGATGCCCGAAAAGGCAGCCCAGATGGGCACGGATATGTCTTTGATCTCAACGCGTCCGTTGATGTTCTGTTCGATTTTTGTGGCCACAAAATCTTTTGTGACAACGACTTTTATCGCGATGAATCCGCCGACCATGATGACGACCAGCAGAATTCCCACGCCGATAAGTATGCGTTTTAGCAGCTTCAGCACTTTTTTCATAGGGTGCGACACTAATATGCCCGAGCCTCCGGTCAATCTTTTTCTTCAGATAAAGCATCCTGCCGGAAAACTTCGGCCAATTGCAGACCCGCCTGATTCGAATAGTCGATGAACAGCTTCTCGTTACCGCGATATTTGCGCTGCTCCGCGAGAGTCAATTCATCGTGTGTGCGAAAGCGGTGGATCATCTGGTCTGTCTTCTTCTCGCTGAAACCCAGCTCGCGCAGCATTGCGTGCGCCGTTTCCAGGCTCGAAGCAAAGGTCTCGCGCCTCAGATCGTGCACACCCAGATCCATAAGCTCATGCGCATGCGCCCGGTTGCGTGCGCGCGCAAGGATTTTGAGATGCGGAAAATGCTCGCGGACAATCTGTGCGATGCGCAATGACGACTCTTTATCGTCTACCGCAAGCACGAAGATTTTTGCGTGTTCGGCGCCCGCCGCATGCAACAGATCAAGCCGGCTCGCATCGCCGTAATAGACCTTGCTGCCGAATTTGCGCACGGTCTGTACCTGTTCCGAATCGATTTCGAGCGCCGTGAAGCCGATTTCGTTCAGGCGCAGCATGCGGCCGATAATCTGACCATAGCGTCCGAAACCAGCGAGAATGACCGGGTTATGCTCATTGGGTATTTCATCGAATTTCCAGCCAGAAGCGTTGAAACGCACGCGCAAAAAACGGCTGTTGAGCGAAAAGACAATGGGCGTTGCTAAAAGGCTCAGCGCCACAATCACGTTGGCAATCGCCGCAGTTTCGGCGGCCAGCAGATTCTTATCGGCGGCGAGCTTAAAGAGCACAAAAGCGAACTCGCCGCCCTGGCAGATCAGGAACGCTATGTTGCGCGAGGTTTCGGCATCGTAGCGAAACAGCGAACCCGCCAAATAGACAGCGACGATCTTGAGTGCCATCAGCGTCAATACCGCAAGGGGGATGAATAACGGATAACGCTGCAGCATGCCGAAGTCCATACTCATTCCCACTGCGATAAAGAATAAACCCAGCAGCAGCCCTTTGAACGGTTCAATCGAAGTTTCGAGTTCATGCCGGTATTCTGATTCCGAAAGAATCACGCCGGCCACAAAGGTACCCAGCGCCATCGAAAATCCTGCTGTCTCCATAAGCGACGCCACTGAAAAGACCAGCAGCAACGCGGCTGCGGTAAAGAGTTCGCGGCTTTTGGCCTTCACCACGACACGAAAGAACGGCCGCACGAGATAGCGCGCGCCGACGAGCACTGCAATGAGCGCAACAACACCGGGCAATATCGACATAAAGCCATTGCTCTGCCCGTTCTGCGCCAAAAGCGGCAGAATAATCATCACCGGCACCACCGCTATGTCCTGGAACAGCAACACGGCAAAAGACGCGCGCCCATACTGCGTATTGAGCTCATGCTTCTCGGTGAGAATCTGCATCGCGAACGCGGTCGAGGAGAGAGCGAAACCAAATGCGAGAATACCCACCTGCATTGAGCCGACGCCGCGCAGAAATAGCGGCAATGACAGC
This sequence comes from uncultured Turneriella sp., assembly GCA_964356715.1. Classification (GTDB taxonomy): domain Bacteria; phylum Spirochaetota; class Leptospiria; order Turneriellales; family Turneriellaceae; genus Turneriella. The sequence goes on from CAYHJO010000059.1 coordinate 13,741, forward strand.
AAAATCATGCAAAAAATAATCTGCATCAGACCAAAGCCAAAAATATCGCGGCGCATATTCCACAGGCGTCCGGGCCTGAGTTCGAGGCCGATGATAAAGAGCAGCAGCACGACACCAAACTCAGAGAACGCGAGAATATCCGACACATTCCAGATGAGCTTTAAACCCCACGGGCCGATCGCCGCACCGGCAATCAGGTAGCCCAGAATGCTACCGAGTCCCAGCCGGGTGGCGAGCGGCACGGCAATGACCGCTGCTCCCATGAAGATCAGCATATTGAGCATAATGTTGTGGGAGTTCATGGCCTTCAAAATAATCATTTTGAAAGCTGCAGGCCAATTGGCGTTGCTTTCCGCTTAATCTGCGCGCGAAACGCAGGATCCAGCGTAAACCGCTTGTGGCTTTAGCGGCGTGCGCGCGCCGCTGAACGGATAAAACCTGCAATCAGATTCAACGATTGTACAAGAATGCGCGTACTGCACGATATACTACGATCGGGGGTTCTTTCGCGTTTAGCATCGGGAAACAAATAATATTCGAACCTGCCATCAATCAATAACGGCGAACCATCGACGTGCTGCCTGACTTCAAAGACACTGCGGTAAGGTTCGTAGACGCCACGCAGTTGCGCCAACAATGGTGCACAAATGCAGATGGTCACCACCACGAACGCCAGACTTGCGCGCATATCCGCATCCACTGCCGCGCAGCGCCTCTGTAAAGATTTTATTGCAATGCGCGCCGTCGCCTGCGCCAAATAGTCCATCCGTTCGCGATGAGCAGCAGCAAGGCGCCAAGCCCCCGCGACGCTTGCTATGATGATGCAGCGTCTCGAAGGGCAGTACAATATTCAGATTAAAATCCCGTACCGAAGATCGTCGAATAAGCTGTAACTTTGGTCGTAGTCACTGACGTTCCACGATAATAATAGACTTTGGCCGCCGTCAGGTTAACAGCCGTTGTCCAGTCTGCTTTGTTGAATATCGCATTCGCTGCGGTCAATGTGGCGCGATTTGTACAATCAGCCGTATTCGTGCCAGTTGCCCAGAGGGTTACGCGTGGCGGCGCCGTGTTGCTCACGTCAAAACACACGGTTTGCGCTGAGGCCGTAAAGGCCGTGTACGTGGGTGCAACCGTTACGCTCTGCGCCGAAAAATCCACATCGGACTGTGGGGCAGGCGCTGCACCATTGCCGTGGTAGAATTGCAATTTGGCCTGGCCCGATGCCGTCGTGGCATTGCCGGAAGCCGGTTGCGAAGATACCCCGAGAAAGATAGATGCGGCTGAATGCGCGACCGATGTCTGCACACCTTCAAGACGGTAATGACGTGCGGTACCTGCGCTGGGTTTGCATATTTCGCTAAAGCCGCTTGTCGGGTTTGATTCACAGGCAGAAGCTGCAAGAGCAAGTTCGCTCGAAACGACGACTTTCGTCAGCAGTGCATTGGTGGTATCACTTGTGCGAACATAATTGGTTCCGGCAGATAAGCCCGCCGTCACTATCCAATCACTCTTATCCAAAATAGCTGTTGCTGTGGTCAGCGTTGCCTTGTCCGCGCAGTCCGCGCCGGCGACGCCGGTCGCCCAAACGGTGACTCGCCCCGGCGAAGCCGTCGTCACATCGAGGCAGATCGTCGATGCCGCTGTGTTGTAGCCGTTAAACGCAGTTGTCGTAGCCACCGAAGTCGTGTTGCCATACTGCAGAGTTGGCGCAGCATTGCCCTGATAAAACAAGACGCGCATCTTGCCTGAATCGGTCGCCGGCGCGGTTGCACCTGTATCGAGATTGCTGTCATAACCGCCGAGATAAAGATAGAGCGCCGTTGATGCCGCCTGTAGCCTTGCACCTTCGAGGCGAAAATGCTTGCCGGTACCCGCTGCGGGTACGCACAACTTCTGCATATTCAGCGTCGACTGCGTAAACGTCGTCTCACACGCCGCCGATGCCGCGGGGGGGGCACTTCCGCTGCCACCGCCACCCGTATCCGTCACCGCTGTTGAACCCTGTGCACAGCCGATGGCAGAAAGTGCCGCTATGCCAAGAGCCAGAGCGAGTATTATTTTGTTCCGTTTCATTTTATTCTCCTTTTAATTTGTTCATTTGTGATTTTTTAGAATCCGGTATCGCCAGGTTTTTCCGCCCAAGGCAGCTGCCCATAACGGGCATTGCGTTTGACAATAATGAGCATCGCCATAAGCACGATGCCGTAGTTCACTCTTACGGATTTTCATGTAGCTATTCCCCCAATGTGTACCGCATTCCGCCATAAACCCTGAGCGGCGGCAGCGGCAGATACGTCGCGTCGCCGGCCGAGTTCAGATTTTCGCCACCGGCAAAGACGCTGAGCCCCGAGAGGAATGCGTATTCGGCGTTGATGTCGACCGTTGCATACGCAGCCGACCAGGTCGCTTCCTTCGAAGGCGACTGACCCGAAACATCCATGTAGTATGGGCGCCGGTCGATGACTGAAAGTTGTACGCGCGCGGTGAGGCCTTTTATCCTGAAGAGCAGCCCCGAATTGGTGCGGTGGCGGGCCCGCCCTTCGAGCATACGATCGGCAGCGCGGTCCCAGGCAAAGGTATACGAATAGCCGAGCGTCGCGCGCAGGTAGCGGTTAAGGTAGATGACGATACGGTTGTCCGTGCCGGTAGTGAAGGCACTCGCGGCATTGCGGTACTGGTACTGCGTGACGCCACCGATTGCGCCTGCGGTCACGGTCTGTATCATGTTTGTGAGGTCGTTGTAATACGCGTTGCTGTCGATGCTGATGCGTTTATTGAGATACCATTCGAAGCCCAGGTTGGCGCTGCGCGAATTCTCGGGTTTCAGCGCCGCATTGCCCTGCACAGTATAACCTGCCGAGGGATTATCAAAGTAGAGGTAAAGCTCGCGAAACGAGGGGGAGCGATAACCGATACCCGCACTGGCCCGCACGATAAAATCTTCGCTGCCCCATTTGGTACCGAAACGCGGTGACACATAATCGCCGAACTGCGAATCGCGGTCATATCGAATGCCCGGCGAAAGAATCAGCGTTTCGAGAATGCGCGCGTCGAACTGCGCATAGCCAGCGATGCGGTTGCGACTGGTACTATTCGGTTGAATGCGCGGCGTGCCGAGATTTTCAAAAAGACCTTCAGAACCGAGCGTCAACCGGCCCAGCGAGAACAGTGGCGTCGCCGCCTGCGCGTGCAATGTGTACGTATTTTCGCGCGTGTTTTCATAGTTGTCCAGTGCCGTGTCATTGCGTTGGTCATAGAGCAACTGATCCCGAAACAGCGTATAGCTGCCGTTGAGTTTGAAATCCACCTTGCCGCGATCGGCCGCAAGCTCGTTTGCGAGTTTGTTATCATCGCGCGCAACAGAAGCAGCTTCGCCTGCCTGCCGTGTATCTGCTACAGGGTGCGTATGCAGACGAAAAGATCCCTGCGCCGTTTCGGTCAGGTTCGTGCGGTCAAAAACGCCACCCGAAAGCGGTGCGTCAATGCCCCACAGACGGCGGCGGCTATAGTCGCCCTGTATGCCCAGCCTCCAGTTCCTGGCGAAATCCCACTCGGCCCCCGAATCAAAACCATACTCGTTGATGCCGCGGCCCAAGGTTGCGACCGATTTTTCGTTGTAACGGTAGGGTTGCTGCGTGCGGTAAGCACCCGAGCCCCGAACGAGAAAATCCCCAAAAGGAACAACTACAGAAGCCGAAGTATCTGCGGCACCGAGGTTGCCACCCTGCAGTCTTGCATCGATCAGTGTTTTTTTCGGCCGCGCGGTGATAATGTTCACCACACCTGAAATCGCGTCTGAACCATAGATGGCAGACGAGGAACCGCGCACAATTTCAATGCGTTCGATATTTTCAACGCGCAGCCGGCCCGTGTCGTATTGTCCGTTGATGCGGCCATTCAAGCGCTCGCCGTCGCGCAAGATCAGCAGGTATTGCGAATCGAGGCCTTGCGCCTGCAGATTATCGCCGGCAAAATTGCGCTGGATAAAGAAACCAGTTTCGTTGTTGAGCGCCTCGGTGACGGTGCGCGCGCCCTTCTCTCTGATCTGCTCTTTGGTGATGACCTCTACCTGCACCACCGAATCGGCGAGGCGGCTCTCGCTGCGTTGCGCCGAGATCACCACCTTGCGGTGGCGCAATTTGTTCTCCCAGTATTCATCGCTCATCGGCTTTGCTTCTTCAGGCTTCTGTGCAAAAGCCACGAAGATAGTGAGAATCATTATCAGTTGTAGTGCAGTTCTTGGTCGCATGCTGTTTTTTCAGATTAGCCGGATTTTTTTTCTTTTCTGCTATTGGCTAAGGTGCGGCGACCTCGCCCCACTGAAACCGGATCTTTCCCGAAGTTCCGGTTTGCCCGTAATAGCTCACGACCTTGATTTTATAGTATTTGGGCGTTGCCGTCCTTACCACGTAGCTAATGTCGCGCGGCGTCAGCACACCGCTTGCATACGAGAACCAGCAGGCATTCGGACTTGCCGTTGAATTCAGCAGCGCGAACAAGATGCCGCTCGTGGTTGGTCGGCAGGCATCGTTGCTATCGCCCGCATCGACGGTATCGCTCAGTTGTGGGGTGAATGGATTCGGAGCCTGCGTAAGCGCGCCGAAGTTGTCGCCATTCAGCGCAACCAAAGTGACGCCGGCATTGCCTGAGGCGCCGCCATTCAGTTTGGCCATAAAGCGTTGGAATGCGATGTCCCAGTTACTGCTGGTTGAAGAGTCGGCAACCGTCACCTGTTCGCCCGCCTCGAAGTCAAAGTATACCCAGCTGGAATATGAAGTGGCGTCGATGTTCGTTTCAAAAATACCATTGCCGAGTGCGGTGGTGGTCGCGGCGACCAGTGGCGTTCCTCCGGGTGGTTTGCCCGCATAGCCTTCTGAGGTCAGAAGCGTATCGGCACAGGAGACTGTGCCCAGTGCGAACGAGAGAAGCAAAACGATTGCATTGCTATTCATGTATAGTAGCCTCATGTCAGAATGTAGAAAAGAAATATTCCCATCGCCGGAATTGCAAATCCGGCAAGTATATACCATTTACCCGAGCGCAGCGGTCCTTTTTTTCCCTGCGGAATCATGAGGCCCGTCAGCGCGATGATTACAAGGGCGGCACCGAAAATATCTGAAATCCATTTCCATTGCTTAAGCGAGTTGCGGTGCAGCACGTTGACCTGGTAGAAGACATGCCGTTTGCGCAACTTCTCATAATGCGCCGTGCCGCCGGCGAGATCAATATGCAGCGATGCATTGTCATAATATATCTTTAGCTGATCGTTCGTCGGGTAGTCATAGGTCTTGTACGAAAGCTCTCCCACCAGCTTACCCCATTCGCGAATTTGTTCTTCGCCGGGTTTTGCGTTCCCCGGTGGGCGGCTGATCTGTAGTTTTTTCTTTTCAATGATAAAATCGGGATTCCAGTCGTCGACGTGGTTGAGCGCGATGCCTGATACGCAATATACAATAATGAGCCCAAGAAAAAGGTAACCGAGATCGCGGTGCAACGCGCGCGAGACCCTGATTGCTTTCTGCTTTCCGCCTGCGCCCTGAACCATCGTGAACTCTTTCATAGCATCACTTCGCTGCGGTGATCTTCTGCGAGTAGGCGCGAGCAACTGAGATCACCCACTGTTCGACGTCTTTGTCGGGTAGAATTGCATCGGGCGTATAGACGACGTCGAATCCAGCCTGCTTTGCCTTACTAACACCGCCACCGATGATCCTGAGCTGAAAGGTTTCATCGAAAGCGACGAGTACAGGCACCACGAGCGCTCTCTTTCCCTTTGCCGCAACCTTCGCGATTGCGTCAGTCGTGTGCTGCGGGTTGTAATGCGCAATGTGACCGCACCAGCCGTAAGCATACTCGCTTACACCAAGCTTCTTGCGCATGCTCTCGCCCATTTTGGCGAACAGCTTGCCCCATTCCTTATCGTATGTTTCATCGCCGTAGGCGATCATCACCAGACCTTCTTTTCCCGAATCTTTCGACAGCGCCTTCACACGGCGCAGCAGGTTTTTCTCCAGTATTTCAGTAAAATCCAGCAGCGGGGTAATCGCAACCCGAACCCGGGGCGTGTAGCGTTCAATCTTCTCAATCCGCATCATCTCTCGCGAATGCGAATCGTCTTTATGGCCTATGATTGTGGGTATGTCGTCGAACGAATGGGGACTAACAGTTAAAAACACAGGCACCAACAC
>CAYHJO010000060.1:0-19830 GCA_964356715.1 uncultured Turneriella sp.
ACCAGCATGAGCACGAGACCGTGGAACGCAAACACGTACACATGCCACGGCACGGGAGAGAAAAAATACACCTGGGAAAGTTCGGTATAAAAGAAGACATAACAGAGTAACAGCTCAAAAACAATACCGATATTGATCAGCGGATTCGAGAAAAAATTAAACAGAATCGGGTGTCGCTCGAAAAACCGCGCCATCGCATGCACAAACGGGACGCCGATCAGGCGCCTTAGCTTCACTGTGAGGTTCGCCAGATGCATAAACACCGTGCGCGGCAAAAACGCAATGAGGTGCCAGAGCTGGGAAAACAGAGCACGCGGGGCTTCGCTGCGTCGCAGACTCGTTACCTCATAATGAATTTTCACATTCACGGTGCGCAGCTGCGGGCGATACGAGCGCATCGCTGCAATTTTTTCCGCGCGCGTGTTTTCCTGTAAGAATTCGCGCGAAAACAGCGACGAGCGCGACGAACGCTTACTGAGCACATTGGCGATTTGCACGGCCACGGTGGGAAAGAAAAAGGCCGTCAGCGATTGCAGGTAAAGCGGGGATGCCTGCGACATGTCGAGTTTGGCCGGCGACAATGGCAGGTTCATCCACCACTGCGGCCCTGTGAGAAATCCCATCGCCCAGGCGAAATAGTAATACGTCGCGAAACAACTTGCCGCCAAAATCGTCCCTTGCACGAGATAAGATCGCAAAATGAACCCCATCGAAAGCAGGCGCTCGCCTTTTTTACGCGGCGACCTTTCCATGATGCCCTTCTCAGGCGGCTCGACCCCCAGGCCCATCGCCGGAATCAGATCGGTGCCGACGTCGACCGCTAATACACCCATGACCGTCATGACAAGCGGGAAGCCCGGAATCAGCATCCACAGGATAAAGGGATAGAGTTCCTGCGGATTGCTGTTGAATACATACGCGGCAAATTTGCGGATGTTATCGAAGATGCCCCGCCCTTCTTCGATCGCGGCGACAATGGAACTAAAATTGTCATCGGTGAGAATGATCTGCGCGGCTTCCTTTGCCACGTCGGTGCCACGTAATCCCATGGCGATGCCGATGTCGGCCTTTTTGAGTGCGGGTCCGTCGTTGACGCCATCGCCGGTAACGGCGACAATTTCGCCCAGCTCTTTGAGCTGAGTGACGATGCGCAGTTTCTGCTCGGGTGACACGCGCGCAAAAACCGTTTCACCGGTGCGCAATATATCCTTCAGATCTGCATCACTTATCGCAGCGAGGTCAGTGCCTGAACGCACCGCAATCTCACCCTCGCCGCCGATACCGATCTGCCGGGCAATACTTTTGGCGGTCAGCGGGTAATCACCCGTAATCATCATGATGCGGATTCCCGCTGTGTGGCAAGCTCTGATCGCCTCGGGAACTCCGGGGCGCACCGGATCAGAAATGGCGGTGAGACCCAGGTAGACCAGTTGTGTCTCCGTGTTTTCCACAGAATACGCGGCGATCGATTGCAAGCCATCGTCGTCGCGCATGCCAAAGCCGAGCACACGGTATCCCTGCGCTGCAAACTCGTCGATTTCGGCACGAATTGCGTTCCGGTCAGCCTCGGTTAGCTCCGTGTGCTTACCGTCCACTATATGGTGAGTGCAGCAGGAGAGCATCTCGACCGGCGCTCCCTTTGCGTAGGCTATGCGCCGACCGGTGCGCGGTTCGACAATCACCACGCTCATGCGCTTACGCACCGATTCAAACGGATTAAGATGCAGGCGCTGGCTCGTGCCGCTCACACGCGCGCGCGCAGCGAGAGTCTGCAGGCAACCCTCGGTCGGGTCGCCGATGACGCGCGTAGCGGACGGAGTTTTTTCGAGGCGGGCATTATTACAGATCAGCGCGCAGTCAATGAGCGCGCGCAGCGATATGTTTTTCGCCAGATCGGGCACTGCGATTTCTTTACCGTCGCGCAAAAAACGCCCGTCCGTCTCATAACCATGGCCTTCGACGCGAATCTTTTCGCCGCCCGCGACGAGTTCGTTCACCATCATCAGATTCTGTGTCAGCGTACCGGTTTTGTCGGTGCCGATCACGGTCGTACAACCCAGAGTTTCAACAGACGCGAGATTTTTGACAATCGCATTGCGTTTCGCCATGCGCGTCACCCCCATCGCGAGCGAAAGCGTCACTGTCGGCAGAAGTCCTTCGGGCACATTGGCGACAAAGATACCGATGAAAAAGACAAATGCCTGTACAAAACTCAAGCCCGCGACGAGCCAACCGAGAAACAGGAAAGTCAGCCCAATAGTCAGCGCCAGCATCGAAATCGCAAATACTGTGGCGCGCAGTTGTTTCTGCAGCGGGCTCGGTTCACTCTTGATATTGAGCGTCAGGTTGGCAATTTTGCCGATCTCGGTCGCCATACCCGTGGCAAACACCACAGCGCGCGCGTTGCCTTTGATCAGCGTCGAACCTGCGAATAAAATATTCGGCAGCTCCATCCACAGAAATTTGCCTTCGAGCAGAACGGGTTTATCCGATTTGTAGCGTTTGGCTGACGTCGATTCACCCGTCAGCGACGAGTTATCGACCTCCACTTCGAATGCTTCGACCAGCCGCGAATCGGCCGGCACGATATCACCCTCTTCGAGCAGAATCACATCGCCGGGAACAAGATTTTCCGCGTCGATTTCACCGACCGCGCCGTCGCGCACCACGCGCGACGTGCGCGCCATAAGTTTCTTCAGCGCCTCGACCGCGCGGTCTGATTTATATTCCTGCAAGAAAGAAAAGATACCGTTGACCGTAACGACGATCAGAATCGCAAGACCAAGCTGCGGCATGTCCACACCGGGTACAAAACACATTGCCGCGGCAATCCACAACAGCACCGCAAAAAAACCGAAAAAGTTTTTCAGCAGCTTCACATACCAGGGTACACGAAAACCATGCCTCACAAGATTTCCGCCATAATCGTTCAGGCGTTGCTGCGCTTCGGCGGTCGTGAGTCCTTTTTCTGCGTCGGTGTGCAGCTCAAACTCGACCTGCTGCTGCGTCAGATTGCGGTACGACGGCTTCGCCTGCTCTTCGCCGCGCGCGACAATATCGAGAATCTGCTTCGCATCGGTGAGCTTCATGACCTCAGGCTCAATCGACGGCAAGAGCGAAGAGACGCCCTGCAACAATTGCAGGTGCAGCGCGGTTTTTTCCGCCGGCACGGCCAGAAATAGCACAAGGTGGATCTGTCCCGTGCTGTGAGTGATGCCGGTTTTAGATATTGCCAGCACTGTGATTACGCGCGTGAGACCCGGAACCCGCGCGTGCGGAATTAATGTGCCGTCACCGGCGTACGAAAAACGCGCGGGCGCTTCGCCGTCAAACGCCGCGCGCAGCTTGAGCTGTTCATCCGCGGTGGTATTGTGAGATATCAACCTGTCGAAGATATCGTCTGCGTTGCCGGCAAGGTCGGTGACAATGTTTTCAGAGCGCAAATATTCGCGCAGCATGGACGTGTGTTCGGTGCGCCGACGCATCGTCAACGAATGATAATGGACTTACATATCTTTTATTGACTTCTGCCTGCGCCTGCCGCTAGCGCGTCACAGCTCCGCAGATGGTGGGAATTTGATAAATACTTTATTTATTCAATATTTATTTAAAGGGTATAATAATACAATTAAATAAACTGTAAATGTTCTAAAATATCTATTCAATATTAATACAAAAAATAGCCAAATAGCGCGGCTTTTGCTACACTGTATCAATGGAAGGGGCCATAGAAACCAGCTTGAACAAGGGCGCCAAAAAGGCCCCCGAATTGCAGGCAGAGCTTCGCATCAGCCAACCCACGCTGAGCCGGACACTCACGCACCTTGAAAAAACGCGGCGCGTCATACGCCTGGGCAGTGCGCGCTCGACACGTTACGCAGCCCTGCGCATCTCTGCCCCGCTCAGGCAAGCATCTTATCCGTTGTACGAGGTCGGCGAGAACGGCGAAGCAAAACATGTCGCTTCGCTGGCGACGATTGCCCCACGGCATTTCGCAGTGTTGCCGCCCAAGAACGCCGCAAAACCCAATTTTCCCGTGGCCGAAGAAATATCCGCTGCGCTGCCCTATTACCTGCAACCGATGCGGCCCGAAGGCTTTCTTGGCCGGCTCATTGCAGCCGGCGCGGCGCGAAATCTGCAGCTGCCTACCGATGAGCGGCAATGGAGCGAAGACGAGGTGCTGCTGTTCGCGACGCAACTCGGCTCTGACCTGCCCGGCGCATTCATTGTCGGCGAAGAAAGTATGCGCCGCCATCTCACACAACGGGCAGCCTTGTCCGTAGATAATGAGGCGGATGTATTTTTGGACGCGGTGCGACTGCTCGAAACGGAAAATCCACCGGGCTCTTCTGCGGGTGGCGAACAACCCAAATTTACCTCGCTCATTCGCGACAGCGAAGGCCAGCCGATGCACGTACTGGTGAAATTTTCGCGCGCTGATAACGATGCCGCAGCAGAACGCTGGCGCGACCTGCTGATCGCCGAGCACATAGCACTCTCAACCCTGCGCGCCGCCGGCGTGAATGCTTCGCATAGCAGAATCGCTGAATATGCAGGGCGTGTACATCTTGTCGTCGAACGTTTCGACCGCGTGGGACTAACAGGCCGCCGCCATTACGTCCCTTTTGGCGCGATCGATGACGCGCTGATCGGCGAACGCCGCCACGTCTGCGCATCGGCGGCGCACCTGCAACAAATGAATCTTATTTCTGAACAAGACCTCGGAACAATTCAACTGGTCTCGCTGTTCGGCGAGGCGATCGGCAACACCGACCAGCATTTTGGCAACACCTCTTTCACCTGTACGCCGGCCGGGTTTGCGCTTGCCCCGGTCTATGATGTGCTACCGATGTGGTACGCGCCGCAGAGCCAGGGCGGTATGCAACAGGGGTTGCATCCGCAGCTGGTGATTCTGCCCGAATTCTACCACTTGCGCGACCGTGTGCTGGCGCTGGCGAAAACCTTCTGGCAGCAGGTGCACGACCACGCGCGCGTGTCTCCGGGCTTTCGGGAGATAGGCGGGAAAAATCTCGAAAGACTTTGTTAGCTATGGGCTTACTTGTGGTGAGCCTGTCGAAGCAAGCCCATAGCTGTGGAGGGTTTAGAAAGTTAGTTCAGCCAAGTGCGGCCCAAGCACCCAGCGTGCAATCTTGCCTGACTTGATCGTGAACATTGTGCCCTTGCGGTATTTCGGATATTTAGCTTTAAACGCCGCGACGTCTTGTGCAGCACAAAACGCCCCCCAGTTGAAACCCGTTTGCGGCTCGTCAAAATCGACGCAGCCGCCAGAGATGTTGGCGAGTTTCAATGTCCAGTTCGTAAAAGCTTTGCCGGTGCACTCCTTGAGCCATCGCAAGAAGCCGACTATGGCAGATATTATACCTAACGAAGCAACAACCAACTTGGCAGCAGTTTCCCAACGCATCCAACCACTGTTTTTTTTGCAAAATTCACAAGCAGAAAACTTGAATTTCATCGAGACACCTTTTCGCCACCACCCCGTCATGAGTCTTGCGCGGCAAGACTCATGACGCCCCTCCTCGATCAGGATAGGAGAAGAGAGGTAATTTTTTTCAAAGGGATTGTCTCAGTTACGGCGCTTCAACGCGAATCTTCAGACCCGTCGCAAGATGACGAAAATCACGCAGATTGTTCGTCAAAATTACTTCGGCCCCACCCTTGATGGCGTTGTGAATATGATAAAGATCGTATAGCGCGCCACCCGTGACACCAATATCTGCCGCCGCCTGCAGCATGTGCGTCGTCTCAATTGCATTTAGCGTCACGGTGCGGAACAACGGTAGCACACTGCGATGCATGAGCTGTGACATGTGCGCACCCAAAACGCGCGGCTTCACTGGCATCATTGTGCCGGCAGCATACATCTCGAGCAAAACGTGCTGCGAAATAAGACCCGTGATTTTCTTCAAAAGCACCTTCTCATACTGCCGAAAGCATTTCTCGTGGTGCGGGTGCGACTCAACAAGAGCGGGCAGCAAGACCGATGTATCGAAATAGACAATCATGCGCCGATGAGCCGCTTCAGGCGCTTATCTCTTTCAGCGCGAATAACTTTTTCGACTGCGGGATCGCCATCCCATTCTGATGTCACCTTGAGCACACCTTGCCTTTTTTCCAGGACATGGGGGCTTTGTACGGGTTCTATCCAGATGCGGCCATCTGCGGTATCAATCAGTAATTCGTCGTCATTCTCAATACCTAGTTGATCCCTGATGGATTTGGGAATAACGAGCCTGCCGGCTTTGTCCAGATGGGTTTTCATGTTTGGTTTTTAAAAATGGTAATACCATTTGTCAATGGTAATTTGCAAGTTGAGCCGGTGCCGCAAGCAGGCATGCTGGCCAAAGCGCTAAGGTGTCCAATCTGGCTGCCGGACAGGCCACCAAAAGCGCGCGGCTGGGACCGCGCTCTCGGGCAGCAGAGGAGGTCGAAAAACACGTGGTGGCCAAACGCGCTAAGGTTTTCTGCAAAAACCTCACGCCGGGCGGTCGCCGACTAGCGACTAGCCAGGCTTCGCCCTGCGTTCGGCCACCACAAAGAGCGTTTTTGATCTTACACTCATTGAATATGCTCTTTCGACCTGCCCTGCCGCCTTTAATTGACGCGGTGTCTAAAATCCCGGTTTTTCCCTCATTATGACACACCCCAACGACGCCCTCTTTGCAGGCGAAAAACCCTTTCCCGTAATCGCCACCTGCGAGCACTTCGCGGGTAACGAAAAAATGATCATGAAGGCATTCAGCTTTCAGGACGAAAAAGGCCCCGTTTTTGACATCACGCAAGACTGCGAAGATGGTGCGCCGACCGGCCAGGAAAAAGCCCACGCCGAAATGATCGTGCGCTTGACCAACAGCGAACACAACAAGCACAACATGGCGGGCGCGCGCATTCACGATTACACCAGCAAATACTGGAAACAAGACGTGGATATTCTGGTGGCAGGCGCAGGCGAACGTCTCGCGTACATCACGATTCCGAAGCCGACCACTTACGAACAAGTCAAAGAAATGGTCGAATACATCCAGGCTGCGGCAAAAAAAGCCGGCCTCAAGCGTGAGATTCCGATCCACGTGCTGATCGAAACGCATGGCGCACTGCGCGACGTCTAAAAAATCGCGACCCTGCCATGGCTGCAGGTGATCGACTTCGGCCTCATGGACTTCATCTCGGGCCATCACGGCGCGATCGCGCTCTCGAACATGAAGAGTCCAGGCCAGTTCGACCACAAGCTGCTCGCGCGCGCGAAAGGCAACTGCGTCGCAGCAGCCCTCGCGAACGGTGTTGTCCCCGCACACAACGTCACACTCGACCTCAAAAACTTCGAGCAGACAAAATCTGACGCGTCACGCGCACGCAACGAGTTCGGCTTTCTGCGCATGTGGTCGATCTACCCGACGCAGATCGACGCAATCGTCGAAGCGATGAAACCCGACATGTCTGAAGTGAAAAAAGGCGTCGCGGTTCTGCTCGCAGCACAAGACGCAGCATGGGGCCCGATTCAGCACGAAGGCGAACTGCACGACCGCGCAACCTACCGCGGCTTCTGGACAATCGTACAACGCGCACGCCTCACCGGTATCGACATCGGTGCCGAGGCGACGAAAAGATGGTTTAGCTAACAGCTTCTTTCAATAGATTAGCAAATAAAGTTGGCTCAGCGCGCAGGGCGGGCAACGACCATCAGCGAAGAATCGTCCGTCCGCCTGAGCTTCGTGAAGCCGGCGGTTTCGCAATCCGCAGCGAAGTCGGCTTGCGAACCGTCGGCAAAAACGACTAACCAACCTTCGAGCAACGCCGAATGGCACGCGTGCGCAACAAGGGCGTTGGCGACGAATGCCGGCGCGGCCAGCGCCGACGCGCTCATCGCCACATCCATGCCCATATCGGATTGCACTTTGGCGGCAAGCTCAGGATCAAAAAGGCGCAGCGTCGTGCGCAGATCATGATTCAGGCTCTTTGCCAATAATCCGACGCTGAGGTTGGTGATGTCATTTCCCGTGACGGCGACGAGCGATCGGGCGCGCTCGATGCCGGCGCGGCGCAGCACTTCCGCAATGCTGCCATCGCCGGGCAAAACTTCGACCTGCTTTGGCAGCGCGGCGCGGAATTCTGCGTTAATGTTTTTTTCCACAACGACAATTTTTTCACCGAGGCTCCTGAGCTCGTTCGCGAGGCGATACCCCAGCGACCCCAGGCCAACGATAACAATATGGTTTTTTGCCTTCACCCGCGCCGACGAAAAAAACTCTGCAAAACGCGCTTTGACGATAAAATTTGTCAGCAGCGTATAGAAGCTGGCGATGAGCGCGGCACCCGAAAGCATCAGCATAACGCCATAGAGCTTGACCGGTACGGCCGCCGTCAGTAAATTAATGTCTCCGTAGCCGACGGTCGTGATAGTCGTGACGACAAAATAGAGCGCGTCGATCGCAGGAATATTGAGCGCGCGGTGGAATATGACGGTACTGACAAGAATGATGGTCGTAATCAGGCCCAGTAACAATTTCGAGGGCGTGGATAATTTTCTCAAGCCAAAGACTGAAGTTACGAAACGCACGCCTGCCGTAAATATCTTCTGTCGCTGAATTACAGAGGCACGCGCCCTTGCCGCTGCAGGCATTGCCAGCCCGGTCTGCGAAAAATGCCGGATGTTTTTACGCGAAAATTGTTCCCATGACGTAACGTTCGCCGCCGCAACCCATTCATCCCCCTTTTGGATGCGATACGAATCGGGTGGCAGAATTTCAAAGGTACCGCCGCGGCGCAAACCGATCATCGTAAGATGCGTGCTCGCACGGATTTCGGCCAGCGACAGACCGGCGAGCGGCAGACTTTCGGAGACATTAAAACGCGCGAGGACGTGCGCGACACCGCGCCAGGAAAAAGTTCCCATCACGGCTGTGTTCAGCGCCGCGGCTGCGAATGCCGGTGCAGCAAGCAGCGATGTACTGAGTGCGCGGCGGGTATCGAAGCTGGCTTCGATTTGCGGCGCCAGCTGCTGGTTAAACAGCCGCAGCACAATCGCGATTGCGGGATTCGCTCGTTTGGAATCGAGCATGATGGAGACGTTGGCGAGATCGTTATCGGTGACGACGATGATCGCGCGCGCAGCTTCGATGTGCGCTTCTTTCAGCAGCCGCTCATTCGCGGCGTCGCCGGCGATGATGCGCACACCAGACTCTTCGAGCTCTGCCCTCCATTCGTCATTCACCCTTGCGGCAATGACGGTAACCTGTTCACCCAGGCGATTGAGCATCATGGCGACGCGATAGCCGACATGGCCAAGTCCGCAGACAATAATATGATTTTTTGGGGCCGGCTTTTCGATAAATTAACTGCGGCCAAATGAAATCGTGAGCAGTCCACTCTATTTCCCTGCGGGGATGTAACCGCAAATGCTGATTGACCCGCGGCATAATAACGCGCGATTGTCTACAACGTGCAAACCGAACAATCCACATTCGAAACCTTCATTCTTTCGACGCCGTTTAGCCGCGCAGACATCGATCCGGATTTTCCTTCGCGCCTGATGACCTGGGGACAGGCAACGGCGCGGGATTTGCTTTTGCCGGACGACGGTACACACTTTGGGTACGTCGCCACAGGCGAGGTGTGTATTCAATCTGCGCTGATACCGGAGTTCACCGCCCGCGCGGGTAACTATTTTTCGCTGGCCGGAAAAGCCAGAATCAGCAACGCCGGTGGATTATCGAGCGGCATTGTGATTACGCGCCTCGGCTATTTCGGTTTCAATCAGGTGGGTGGCCCGATCGAAGAAGAAGGTCGTCTGCGTTACATCGATGGCTGCACAGATTCACTGCTCATCTCGCCGGTAAAAGCCGGCGAGGCGTGCCTGAACCTTCTTTACTTCCCGGCCTCGGTCGACCAGACATGGCATACACACCCATCTGTGCGCTGCGGCGTCGTTTCTGCAGGTTCGGGAGAATGCCATACAGACTCCGGCGTTACAGCGTTGTCCGTGGGCCTCGGATTTATCATCGGCCCCAATACACCGCACAAATTCCGCACAGGCCCCGGCTCGTCGATGTCGGTGATTGCCTACCATCCGGATTCGGATTTTGGACCGACAGATCACGACCACCCGATGATCAACCGGACGATGGTCGACGGCCGCAGCGCGCGCTTCATCGCAGCAATACAGACGAGGGATATATGAGCGGTATCTGCGGCTATGTGCAAGGGAAAAGCCAGGGCATCGACCCCGCCGAACTCGATCGCATGCTCGCTGCGATCGACTACCGCGGCGACAAAACTGAAAAGGTGCAGGACAATCATGCGGCGTTGGGCTACCGCTGGTGGGGTGAGCGTCCCGGAAAATCACCCGGAATTTTGCGCCGCGGCAACCAGTTTGTTGCCTGCGCCGGCACCGTGGTGTCCGAGCGCGGAGATCCCGCGACGTATCTGCATGGCGTGTTGTCGGCGCCTTCTGCGCCTGCGCTTTCGACGCTCGATGGCGCTTTTGCTGCAGCGTGGTGGGATGCCGATCGCGAATGCCTCACGCTGATCCGCGATCCATTTGGCGTCCGCTCGCTCTATTATCTGCAACTGAACGGCGGCTTTTTTTTTGCTACTGAATTAAAGCAGCTGCTGGCCCTCAGCGGTGTTGCTATTGAGGCCGACGCCGCTGCGCTCCACAAGTATCTGACGTTCTCTTTTGTACCGGGTGAGGATGTGCCCGTTAAAGGTATCAAGCGCATACTACCCGGCCATATCGCGCACTTTGAAAAAAGCCAGCTGTCGGTTGAGCCATATTTTACCCTGAACGAAGCGATCGACGAGCGCTTTCAGGAAAAGCGCGAAGCAATTCGTTTCATCCGCGGCGCGGCCGAAACCGCTGTGGCTAACCGCTGGAACGGCGAAGACGACGTCGGGCTGTACCTTTCGGGTGGCATCGATTCGGCCGCCGTGGCGCTGTGGCTTACAAAAGCCAATATCAAGACCCGCGCGTTTACTCTCGATTTTGGCGAACATAATATCGAGCGCGAACAGGCTGTTGCGATTGCGCGCCACCTCGCAATTCCGCTGGAATTCGTCCCCGCGGACGGGGCCGCGATTGTCCCCCACTTTATGGAACTGGTATACAAACTCGATCTGCCGTTCGGGGACGCGGTGACCGGCCCCCAGTATTTATTAGGTGAGGCAGCGCGCAAAGCAGGTTTGGCGGCAGTCTTTAACGGCGAAGGCGGTGACCAGCTCTTCGGCGGCTGGTCGAATAAGCCGATGGTCGCGGCGTCGATGTACGCGGGTCTCTACGCCGACGACAGCCGCGAAGAAATGTATCTGAAATCCTACCATCGCTTCTATGGTCTGGAGAATGATCTGTACACCCCCGAATTCGCTGCGGCAGTCGGTGGGCCGGGACAGCGCCGCGCACATTTACTGCCCTACCTCTACCACGAGAAGCATTCGAAATTTCTGAACCGCCTGCGCCTCGCAGACATTGCCCTCAAAGGCTCGCAGAACATACTGCCGCGCGCCGAACGCATCGCCAACGCCTGGGGGCTCGATGTGCGCGTGCCGCTGTTTGACCGCGCTCTCGCCGAAGCATCTTTTCAGTTACCGACGCAGCTGAAACTACATGGTGCGACAGAAAAATATATTCTCAAACGCATATTACAGAGGGATCTGCCCAAACAAATTGTGTGGCAGCGTAAATACGGCATGAGCGTACCGATCACCGACTGGCTGCTGCACTCCGAACTGGGCGAAGTCATCCGCGATTTGCTCAGCCCGCAATCGTTAAAAAACCGGGGGCTTTTTCAGAGCGCGTACGTCGAAAAAATGCTGAGCGGTAAAAACGATGCGCACGAAACGCGGCGCCGCCGCATCGGCGAACGCCTGTGGTGCCTCGCGATGCTCGAAGCCTGGCTGCGCGTGTTTATCGACGGCCGCGGCAAAAATCCCGGGAGCGCCGCATGAAATGCATATACTGCAGCAAGGACAGCAAATACTCTGAACGCCAGGATAAGAAATGCCCTGTGTGCCATAAGCCCTTTGCGTTCGAACCGAAAACGGGAGACCCCGTCACCGACTCGGCCTTCAAGGCCGCTATCGATCGCGTATCGGGTGACGGAAAAATCCGCTTTGGCACCGAGCATCTTTATTACGAGCTGTGCCGCGTCTTCACCCGCCGCAACCGCGTGAGCCTTGCGTGGCTCGTGCTCATCATTCCCGCCGGCATCACGGGGCTCTTGTTGTTGTCGATGGCGGCATTTGACCGCAAAACGGCGATGGTCGTCCCTTCGCTGATTTTCCTGGTGCCGGCGGCGCTGTTGCTAAATCGGCTTATACAGGGCCGCTGGACGGTAGCACCCTACGCATCGCTGGCGCGCAGCGAATTCGACAGACTGTGGGGGCGCTGGACCAATGCGCATGGCAATCCCAAGAGTCTGATCGTGCGGCGCGAAATGAAAAAAGCACCGCAGGCCGTCGAGACCGACATCGGCGATTATTCGTTCGACAGAGCGGTCATCTGCGATACCGAAAGTACGGTCGATCTGCTGCTGGCCAATAATTTCCATTTTGAAAATAACTGCGCGGTGCTCTCGATCGACGGTTATCCCAGCGAGCCTTTTCCCACCGTGCGCAAAATGCTCGAACGCAACGCGAAACTGCAGGTCTTCGTGCTGCACGACGCAACCGTCAAGGGCTGCACTCTGGCCACAGAGCTGACGCAGGGCAAAGGCTGGTTTCAGCCCGGCGTGCGCATTACCGATGTGGGTTTGAGGCCATCGCTTGCGGCGCCCTTTCGCGGCCTCTACCAGAAGGTCCGCGGCGCCGTACAACCGTCGAAAACCATGACGCTGCGCGAGGCACAGTGGCTCTCGGAAAATTCCCTCGCCCTCGCGGCGATTCGACCCGAGCAGGTACTGAAACGGCTGTTCAAGGCTATGAATCGGCGCCTTGCGGATGAGGATAATGAAAGAGACGAGGTTCTCGATTTGGATCTGGATTCAGATACGAGCACGGACGCAGGTTCGGGTTATATTTTGGACAACGATTCGTTCGCCGCGGACGCCGCTGACAGTGACGGCGGCGCGGACAGTTTTGGTTAATCAGGCGCACAATAAAGCCCGTGCCATGGGCAGAATCGGCGGCGGTCTCGGCGACAGCGTCAACAGGGAAATCCTCACACGTATGCAGTCGGCGCTCGGGCCGGGTGCGCAGATGTTATCAGGTCCCGCCACCGGAACGCAACTCATCGCCGATTATGACTGTTGCTTTTTGGACGGCAAACCGCTGAGTAGCGCGGCGATGTGGCGATCGGCATTCGCCGTTTCTGCCGGTGCACAGCAGATTATCGCGCGCATCGAAGGCGCTTTTGCGCTCGCCTGGCTCACGAACGACGGCGGGCTAACGCTGGCGCGCGACGCGCTCGGCGAGCGATCGTTATTTTACGCAGAGGTCGCCGAAAGCGTGCTCTTTGCCTCGTCTGTCGAGGCGCTGCTCGCGAGCGGTCTCTTTCACAAACAGCTGCATTTACCCGCAGTCGTGCGCTACCTTGCGTATGCCTACGTACCGGGACGCAGCACTCTTATCGAAGGGATTTATGAACTCTTACCGGGAGAGATGATCGTCTGGCGGCGCGGCGCACGCAATCACCAGACGCATTGGGTAATACCGGCCGAAACACATACGGAAGACATTCAGAATATGGCTGCGTTGAAAGCGCAGCTGCGCAGTCGCCTCGAGCGGGCAGTCATGCGCCGACTGCCCTCCGGTGATCCGGTTGGCGCTACGCTCTCCGGGGGAATCGACTCTAGCCTCGTTGTGGCGCTGGCAAAAAAGTTTCATCCCGAAAAAATCCACACCTATTCGGTGACCTTCGGCGACGGATACGCGAATGAATTGCCATTCAGTAATCTCGTGGCAGCGCATTGCGGCACAGATCACCACATTGTCGAAATATCTCCGCAAACTATCTCCGCCAATCTCGACGCAACGATTAAGCTCATGAGCGTACCCAACGGCGATCCGCTGACCGTACCCAATGCGATTCTGTTCAGGGAGGCCGCGGCGCATGTACAGGTACTACTCAACGGCGAAGGCGGCGACCCGTGCTTCGGTGGCCCCAAAAATCTGCCGATGCTGCTTGCCGATCTTTTGGGTGATGCGTACAACAACGATGAGGATTTACACCGGCGCGAAAAAACATACCTGCGCGCGCATCTGAAATGCTACGACGACTTCGAGGCACTGCTGGCGCCGCATATTCTCGAGCACACCGCGCGCACAGCCCCGCTGGAAGACGAACTGAAGCCGTTTCTCGACGATGCGCGTTTTCCGAGTTTCGTGCAACGCCTGAGCGCGCTCAACGTAATTCTCAAAGGCGGGCACCACATTCTGCCGAAAGTCGATCAAATCAGCGCGTATTATGGCATTCTACCGCGCTCACCGCTTTTCGATCGCAGTGTCGTCGAGTTCGCTTTTTCCGTACCCGCCAAAATGAAGCTCATGGGTTCCGTCGAAAAATACCTGCTCAAAGAAGCTGTGCGCGATCTTTTACCGGCGGCGATTATCGAGCGCCCTAAAAGCGGCATGCTCGTGCCGGTCGAGGCCTGGTTCTCGCCTGCGTCGCGGCAACGCAAGGCAGGCCCGCTGTTCAACCTGGCGCGCGAAAGGCTGTTGGATTCCGGAATACTTGCGGGTATCGTGCAACGCCGTTATCTGGAAAAACTGCTCGCCGGCAAGCTTGGCGGGTTGCGCCCACGGCATGGAGTCAAGATCTGGCTACTGGTTACGCTGGAATCGTGGTTACGCTCGCATCTCGGCGATTAAGAACCGCCGCAAACCGCGCAGTCCTTTTTCTTCGCGCGCTGAAATTTCCTCACCGTCTGATTCAAGCCATCGTAGACGAGAGTGTGGCGGTTCAGCACCTCGCCCGCGGCGGTGATTAATTTAATGGCCTCGAGCGCCTGCATCGCTCCCATGATGCCGGGCAGCACGCCGATCACTCCGGCTTCAGAACAGTTTTGTATCGCCTCGGGTGATTCAGCGTAAAGACAGCGGTAGCAGCCCGCGTCGTTCGTATCAAAAACAGTCAGCATACCCTCGAAACGATACAGGCTCGCGAAGACGTTGGGCTTCCTGGCCTGCACACAATAGCTGTTAATCGCATCGCGCGCGGCAAAATTGTCGGTGCAGTCGAGCAGCAGATCGTAGTCGCGCGCCAGCCGCGCGGCGCTCTCTGTCATGAATCCTTCCGCAAATGTCGCCACGGCCGCGTGTGGATTCAGGTGCAACAGTCTGTGCTCTGCGATCGAAACTTTGGCAAGGCCTACATCCGCCTCGCCGTATAAGATTTGCCGATGCAGGTTAGATACCTGTACGATATCGTGATCGACGATGCCGATTTGGCCGACGCCAGCTGCCGCGAGATATTGCGCCGCAGGGCAACCGAGGCCGCCCATGCCGACGATGAGAATGCGGGCTTGTTTCAGCTTCTGCTGACCGGCTTTGCCGAGCTGCGGCAACAGCAGCTGGCGCGAATAGCGTTGAAGTTCGTTATTGTTACTCATCGGTTTGTTATGCCTGCGGCAGGTTCTGGCTTCTTAACCGGCCAGAATCAGCGGGCACGAGTGACGTTACGCGTAGTTCAGGTAACAGCAGTGCCTTTTGCAGGCTCGCAGTCATCTGTTTTTCCCGATAGAGCACAGATATCTGAGCCAATGCGGCCGCCGAATAAAATGCACACAGTGGCTCAAAAAAATCCCCCAGACGATACACACGAATCTCACCCGAAGACTGCAACAACTCTTGCAAATCTTTCGCTTCGACACATACCATGTCGCACGCCAGCAGCAGAATATCGTTTTCGGGAAACTGTTCATGCACCGAAAGCAATCCGCCGAGGGGACCGATGTTTTTGTACCGTTCACTATCGACAGCAAAAATACTGCCGGGGATCGCGGTTGCGTAAGCTCGCTGCTGGTCGGGGCGGATAGAATACACTGTGCGCGGGCAAATAGCCGCCAGAAGTTTCTGCGCACGCCCGGCCCAGGTGATGCCGTTTTCGACAAGAAGCCCCTTGTCCTTCCCCATGCGCAGACTCTGCCCGCCGCAGAGCACAATACCTAATATTTTTTCTGATTTATTTTCCGGGCTTTGCCCGGAAAATAAATCAGAAACATTCAATGAAGGCAATTTTCACCCCAACGGCTCGAACCGTCGGCAAAAAACTCGCGCTTCCATATCGGCGTCTCGGCTTTTACACGATCGATGATATAGCGGTTCGCGGCATACGTCTCGCCGCGGTGGCGGCCACAGGTCAGCACAACGACGGCACTCTCTGAAACCTCGAGCATGCCAATGCGATGGATGCAGAGCGCTCCGATCAATGGAAACTCCTGCGCAGCGGCCTGAAGCACATGCTGCATGTGTATCTGCGCGAGATTTTTGTGCGCCGTATATTCAAGCCGGCTGACTTCTGAACCGTGGTTCGTGCCGCGAATCTCGCCACTAAACAATACCCGCGCGCCGATGTGGGGATGCACAATGCGCTTCATGATTTTGTTCAAATCGATAGGTTCCTCAGTGACAGCGGCGAAAAAATTTTCCTGCCGCAGGGACAGGTTTAAACCTGCCCTTACGGCAGGCGATGCAAGATTCGAATCATCCATTTCAGCCCCCACTCGATGGCGGCAACAGGTAATACCTGCCCCCTGCCGCCACAGGAAAGTCTTCACTCAGAAATGCATCGTCACCCGCCAGGCGTGAAACCTTGAGCCACTCTGCAGCCAGTGCATTTTTTGCGGCCAGTGCAGCGCGAATTTGCAATGCGGTTGCGCCTTCGGGAACTTCGACTGTGGTCTTTTCGCCGAAAAAATCTTTTAGCTGTGCGTAAAAAACAACTTCAACAGAAATCATCCGCCAATCTCACGCATCACGAGTTGACTGCCGGTAAAATGTGCTGGCTGTTTTAGAGCCATCGCCTGTTCCAGAATTTCTTTCGTGTCACCGCCTTCGAGCGGGATCCCCTGCGCCTTGCTCAGGCAGCCGAAAATTCGCCCCTGCGAATCCAATCTCAACCGATCGCAGTCGTTACAGAACGGCATCGAGCTGTTGCCGACAATACCAAAGCGGTAGCCATCGGGCAGCTGAAAATATTCCGCGGTTTCCGATATTGCCCTGCCGACAGGCTCCACGACAAACTCGTTACCGATCGTATCAAGAATAAATTGCGCCGGGATCAGGCGGCGGCTCTTTGTATCGTGCAGGTGCCCCATGTCCATCAGTTCGAGAAAACGCAGCGTGAGACCTTCGCTGCGCGCGAATTGGAGCAGCGGTAAAATCTGGTTGTCGTTCATTTCGCGCACCAGCGTCGCGTTAATCTTAACCTGAAGCCCGCTGTCCCGTGCCTGCCGAATGCCCGCGATCACATTTTGGTAAGCCCGGCCGCCCATGCTTTTGAACACATCTTGATCCACCGCATCCAGCGACACGTTGACCGAAGTAAGGCCCGCAGCCCTGAGTGGTGCCGCCAAGCTGGCGAGGTTGTGACCATTAGTCGTCATGGAAATTTCCGCGTTGGTCAGCTGATACAGATGCCCGGTGAGCTCGACAAGCCCCGAATACAGCGCCGGCTCCCCGCCGGTGAGGCGTATTTTGTTAATCGGGGTGTGCGACAGAATTTTTTGAATCCAGCCGATAAATTGCGCTACCGGTGTCTCGTGCGCGTCGAACACGGCTTTGCCGTCGTGCGCGCAATAGACGCAACCAAAATTGCACGAACGCGTGAGGCTCACGCGCAATTTACGGAAGGTTCTCCGATGCCCCCTCCGAAGCGGAGACCCTGCGGGTCGCATCCCCGGCCCTTCTCCCGGCGGGAGAAGGGAGAAAGACCTTCCCTCTCCCTCCGGGAGAGGGATCGAGGGTGAGGGTATCACCAAGACCTCCAGGGAAAAAAATCTACCAGCGCGCCGGCTTCGATCGTTACGGCGTCAGCTGCGTGCCGCGCGATGCCATCGGAAAAAAGCGCCGCACGCACGTCGCCGCTGCCGTTAAACGGAATTGCCGACAGCGCCGACACGCCATTGCCTGCAACGGTCCCGATCTTCACCGGAAAAAAGTTTTCGAGCTGGTCTTTTTTTCTGCGTTCCGCTGCGAGAGGCAGCCGCAGCGCAGGCAAGGCAGGCATTGCAAAGCATGCGCGCAGGTAGGGTTCGATAAACACCTTGAAGATCACCTGGCAACTGAATGGATTGCCTGGAATCGCGAAAACAACGCTCTTGCCCCTGCGACCAAACCACAGCGGCTTGCCGGGCTTGATTTGCACCTTGTGAAAAACGCGGCGGTATTTGAGTTCTGTCAGCACTTCGGGCACGTAATCGGTATCTCCCGCCGAGACACCGCCTGTCAGCAGTAAAATATCGTAATTGCTGCGCGCCGCGATTTGCCGACGCAATTTTGCGCGATCATCGCTCACATGGTTCGCGGTGATGTCACCAATGCCCCATGAAGCCAGTTGCGCCCGCAGCGCCGTTACATTCGAATTGCGTATCTGCACCGGTTTCGGTTTTTTGTCTGGCGAAATTATCTCGTTGCCGGTCGAGATGATCGCGACGCGCGGCATTTTCGTCACCTGCGGGCGCACAACACCAAGAGAAGCCAAAAGACTTGCCGTGGCATTGTCGATGATGCGCCCACGCAAAAGCATTTCCTCGTTCTTTTTCAGATCTTCACCCTGGCGCGAAATATTCTGCCATGCCGAGGCGGATGGAGTATCAAAGCGCACGCCTTCTCCGTCGGCGAGAGCATCTTCTCTGCGAATCACGGCATTAAACGGCACTGGGACTGCGGCACCCGTCATGATTTTGATAGCCGCCGCACCCCCGGCCCCTCTCCCGGAGGGAGAGGGGGGATCTCCGGCAAAGATTGTCGCAGCAACGCGATAAGGCTTCTCCGCCAGGAATTTTTCTGCCACAACGGCATAACCATCCATCGCCGAACGGTTGAATGGCGGATAGTCGCGGTCGGCGCGCACATCTTGCGCGAGCACGCGGCCAAAGGATTTTTCGAGCGGAATTTTTTCCGTGCCGAAACTGCGGGCCTGCTTCAGGATAAGAGCTTGTGCTTCGGGGACGGTTAGCACACCCTCACCCCGCCCTGCCGGCCGTAATTACCGATAAACATATTCTGCGGCTACGCCGCAGAATATGTTTATCGGTTGTATTAGCGAGGCTCAATGCCCACCTCCGCGCAGCATCTTGTTCGCATGGAACAGCGCGGGCAAAATCGCATCGAGACTTTCTTTCGCGCCATTCGAGCTGCCCGGCAGACAAACGATCAGCGTCTGCCCGATCGAGCCGGCAAGCGAGCGCGAGAACATTGCCAGCGGCGTGCGCTCATTGCCATAATGGCGCATTTTCTCAGCGATGCCATCTGCGGTCTTTTCGAGCAAAGGCGTCACTGCTTCGACTGCCTGGTCGCGCGGTGAAAGACCTGTGCCACCGGTCGTGAAGATAAACTGCACACCCTGTGCGACCCAGGCTCTGATCTGCTGCTGAATTTCAGTAATGTCGTCGGGAATAATTTTGTATTCGGAGATTGTCGTCTGGTGCTTTTCCAGCTCAGTCTTTATGATTTTGCCGGACGCATCTTCGCGTTTGCCCTGCGAAGCAGAATCAGAACACACCAGAATCGCCGCGGTGTAACCCGCGCCGGAAAGTTTTTTGCGGTCAGACTTGCCGCCAGTCTTATCGAGCAGTTTAACGCCGGTAATCTCGAGCGCGGTATCGACGGGCTTCAACAGATCAAAGACGGTCAGCGCAGTTACCGTTGCTGCGGTGA